>NZ_JAAFZC010000002.1:0-372720 GCF_010614805.1 Pseudooceanicola aestuarii | reverse complement strand
GATCGCGCTGCTGGTCATCCTGCAACGGGTGATCAACGAGCTCTACGTGCTGGTCACCCGCAACCGCCAAGGCGTGAACGAGGCGCTTCTGCCGGTGCTGCTCGGCTTTGGCATGGCGCTGGCCTCGGTGCCGATCTTCGCGTTGATCTGGGGCGCGCGCAGCACCGATCTGACCGAGATCTGGACCCAGGTGCGCACCGGGTTCACCATCGGCGACACCACGATTTCGCCCACCGATTTCTTCCTGTTCATCATCGTTTTCGCGATTGGCTACATCATCACCAAGATGTTGCAAGGCGCCCTGAAAAGCACGGTCCTGCCCAAGACCGGGCTGGACCTGGGCGGGCAGAACGCGGTGGTGTCGGGCACCGGCTACGTGGGGATCTTTCTGGCGGCCCTGATCGCGATCACCACGGCGGGGATCGACCTGTCGTCGCTGGCCATTGTCGCCGGTGCGCTGTCCGTCGGGATCGGTTTCGGTCTTCAGACCATCGTGTCCAATTTCGTGTCGGGGATCATTCTGCTGATCGAACGTCCGATTTCCGAAGGTGACTGGATCGAGGTCGGCGGCAACATGGGCTTTGTCCGCGACATCTCCGTGCGATCCACCCGGATCGAGACCTTTGACCGCACTGACGTGATCGTGCCCAATGCGGACCTGGTATCCGGCACGGTGACGAACTGGACCCGGGGCAACATGGTGGGCCGGCTGATCGTGCCCGTCGGCGTGGCCTATGGCACCGATACCCGCCGGGTCGAGGCGATCCTGCAAGAGATCGCCGAGGCCCAGCCCATCGTTCTTCTGAACCCGCCGCCCTATGTCTATTTCAAGGGGTTCGGCGGGGATTCGCTGGACTTCGAGATCCGTGCCATCCTGCGCGACATCACCCAGATGCTGGTCGTGCAGACGGAGATGAACCACCAGATCGCGGAACGGTTCGCCAGGGAAGGGATCGAGATCCCCTTCGCTCAACGCGACATCTGGCTGCGCAATCCCGAGGCGCTGCATCCTGCCGCCCCCAGGGTGGAAGCCGTGTCCCTGCCGGGCGGATCCGCCGGGGCGGCTGCCGCTGGCCCCGCGGACCCAACCGGAAAGGACGAGACATGACCACGCCGCTCTATCGCGAGGATGCCTACCTGCAAGAGACGATGGGGCAGGTGGCCCAGGTAACGGAGCAGGGTGTCATCCTGGATCGCGCGCTGTTCTACCCCCATGGCGGCGGCCAGCCCGGCGATCGTGGGCGACTGCTGTGGGACGGCGGCGATATGGCCGTTGCCGACACCCGCAAGGGCGAGGACGGCGCGATCGTGCTGATCCCCGCTCCGGGGGCGGCCTTGCCGGAGCAGGGGGCGCAGGTGTCCCAGCATCTGGACTGGGATCTGCGCCACGCCCATATGCGCATGCACACCGCGCTGCATCTGTTGTCGGTGGTGATCCCGCTGCCGGTCTCCGGCGGATCCATCGGGGCGGAAAAGTCGCGGCTGGATTTCGACATGCCCGACGCGCCGGAGGACAAGTCCGCGATCGAGGCGGCGCTGAACGCGCTGATCGCGCGGGATCTGGACGTCACTGAAAGCTGGATTACCGACGCAGAGTTGGACGCCAACCCTGGGCTCGTGAAGACCATGTCCGTCTCGCCCCCGCGCGGGTCGGGCCGGATTCGGCTGGTACGGATCGGGCAGGGGACCGAACAGGTGGATCTGCAACCCTGCGGCGGCACCCATGTCGCCCGCACCGGAGAGATCGGCCCCATCGAACTGGGCAAGATCGAGAAGAAAGGCGCCAGAAACCGCCGCGTTTACATCCGCCTGGCCTGAACCTGCGGGTCACGCTGCGGCAGGATGCGGAAAAGCCGCGAAAATATGTCAGAAGCCCTTGAACATCCTGTGCTGCATTGGCTAAAGACACCGTCACGGACAGTTGGCCGAGTGGTCGAAGGCGCACGCCTGGAAAGTGTGTAGGCGGGAGACCGTCTCGAGGGTTCGAATCCCTCACTGTCCGCCACTTGCCCCCGCGAAAGTGTTCTCCCGATCCGGCTGCGGCCGGATTTTTTCGTTGTTTTCGAGGGTTATGCGGGAGGAGCTCAGCACCGGCATGGATGCCAGGAGGGCCGAAAGCGGTCTCTCGCAGCCGATATTCTCCGGACCTCATGACTGCGCCGATTTGGTGAATTTTCTTTAAGTGATTGAAATACTGTGACTTTACGAAGCGCCTGGCTAAACACTTCGATTCCAGTGGCGTTGATGAGAAGGAACCCGGATCGAATATCCCGCTTACACCTCGCGTTCGAACTGGGCGAAGCTGAGCAGGATGTTCAGTGTCAGCCGCCCCATGGACGTGGTCGTGTTGAAGCTCTGTGTTATCGATACGAAGGTCACGTCATTGCGGTCGAAGACGTCGACCAGTTTGGCGAAGTCAGCGAGCGAGCGACTGAGACGGTCGATCTTGTAGACCACGACCACATCGACCAGTCCGTCCTCGATGTCGGCCATCAACTGTTGCAGGCCGGGGCGTTCGAGAGTGCCGCCGGAAACACCGCCGTCGTCATATTGATCGCGGACCAGCGCCCACCCCTCAGACCGCTGACTGGCGATGTAAGCTTCGCAGGCCTCACGTTGCGCATGCAGGCTGTTGAATTCCTGCTCAAGTCCTTCTTCAGAGGATTTGCGCGTGTAGATCGCGCAGCGCAGTTTCCGGACAATCGGTTTGGTCATGCGCGCCTCCGGTGGTTTTTCAGGCCAAAGAACACCCATCCATTCCAGCGCGTTCCGGTAATGGCGCGGGCGGTGGCGGAGAGCGATTTGTAGAGGCGGCCTTGCCATTCGAATCCGTCGGCAGTGACGGTGACAACGTGTTCGACGCCCTGCCATTCACGGATCAGCCGCGTGCCGACGATGGGCATTTGGTCGGCGCGGACACGGCTCTTTTTCCGGTCACCGCCGTCCAACTGTTCTCCAAGGGCCTCCAGCCTTTTCACGGTCTCCGGCTTCAGGCCGCCATAGGCCAATTCCTGAATGCGGTACGCGAGGCGGCTTTCAAGGTAACGACGATTGAACGGCGGCGGCTCACTGTCGAACAACTCGCGCCATTGCGCCTTCAGGTCTGGCGTCGATGTGGTTTTGAGTGCGGCCAAGCGCGCGGGGATCGGATCGTGGGTCGTCATGCATTTCTCCGTTGTCCCCAGATCAGAAACGCTCCTCCACCCAGTTCGCCACGATCAGCCCCGGCACGCCGTCCAGCGCCCGCTCCGCGTCCCGCGCGAGGTCCAGCCGCTTCGGCAGCTTGACCTGCGGCACCAGCGGGAAGATCGGCGCGGTGACCTTGCCGCGCCCGGTGTTCGAGCGCGACACCACCGCCTGACCCTTCGTGTTCAACCGCCCTTCCGCGACCAGCAGGCTCGGCCCTGTACGGCGATAGACGAAGCGGAGGCGCAGCCCGCGTCGCCGTTCCCATTCGCCGGGCGTGATCCTGCCGCCTCGCAGAGAGTAGCCTGCCGCAGGCAGCGGGATCGCCAGCCAGAATCCGTTCTTTGAGCGGATGAGCGGCCCCGTGTCGTGCGCGCCCACGATGACCGGTGCCTTCGACCGGACCAATGCTGCCGCGTCCAGGCTTTCGCCCGACCTCGGGAAGTTCTGGCTGCGGATCGAGTTGGCGAGCCGAGGCCCGAGCCCCGCGCCGGTGATCTGCAATCGCCAGGCGGTCTTCTGCCCGGTGCCGGCCTCGCGCATGGCAGCCGTGACCGCACGTTCGCCCGCCGCCACCTCCGCCGCCATCATCGCGACGATGTCGGGATCGATGTCGAGCTTCAGTTTCACGCGGGCCTCAGCTCCACGATCCAGACCAGCTGCTCGCGGTCGCGGACGGGCTCGCCCTGAATGAGGAAGGCGTCGCCGTCGATCTCGATGCGGTCGCCGGGGCGCGGGTTCGCTACCTCGGCCACGCGCAGGTCGATCCGGGTGGTCTCGGACCAGAGCCGGGCATCGCCGAAGTCGGTGACGGCGTCGGCGCGACGGGCGACGGCACGCACCAGCACGGGCGCGCCGCCGTCGGCGATGTAGACCGCGTCGCGGCCGATGTTCGGATTGGCGAAGAGCGCGGCAACGGCGGCGGCGAAGCCATGTTCGATTGGTCCGAGCGGACCGGCGTGCGTCTGCGGTTCATCGAGCCGTGCAAGCCCGTGCAGAACGCCTTTGCGGAAAGTTCCGGGGCGGATGTTTGAACCTTCACTTGTTCTGATCCCTGCTCCATGCCCGAGACGAAATCGGTCGAGGGCGAAATTGCTTCAACACCAAGCGCCCGCATTCGGCGCTCGGGTACCTGTCACCAACGGAGTTCCTGATGAAAACCACCGCGCCAGCGCTGGAGACTCATGCGGTTTCCACGCTGCCGCTCAACACTGCAAACCAACCGGACGATTCCAGATTAAATCGGCCTTGATTGCGGGGGAAGATCAGTTTCATCTGAATTTTCCTCCGGATCTTGACAATTTCCTCGTGCGGACCTGCAATGGCGTAGATGCGCGGCTTTCAATACTGATCGACAGCCTTTCTGAGTCGCGATGAAAACGTCGATTGCGACCGGTGGAACCGATCCTTATGGCTTTGGTATATTCAATTTTCGAATTGAGGTTTCAATGATTGTAAGTGACTGGCCTGGAAAATCGGCCACTGAAGATCACGTTGAACACCCTGCGCTGTACCACATGATCGATGTTGGCGCAGTGGCCGAAAGACTTTTGTTGCCGCTTGCCCTTCCCGCGCCGCTGCGGGATTTTTACGCTGTGTGTGCAGCCCTGCATGATCTGGGCAAGATCAGCGACAGCTTTCGCAAAATGATCCGAACCGGGGCACCTCAATCTGCGGGAAAGCACTGGGAAGTGACTGAGGCCTGGCTTCGGGAATTCGATGCTCAGCTTGGACCATTGGTCGAGGACCGCTTTGATCGGCTGGAAATCTATGCGGCTATCGCCGGGCATCACGGCAGGCCGCCGGTTCAGGAAGAATTCACCAGGATGATGGCGGCTGCCGGCCAGGAGGCGTCACGGGATGCCTCGGACGCGATCGGGATTCTCAAAGGGCTTTGGCCCGAAGCGCGCTTCGATCTGCCGTATGATCAGATTCCTGCGCAGACGTGGTGGATGCCAGGACTGATCGCGGTTGCAGATTGGATTGGGTCAAACCCAGATTTCTTTCCCGCGGTCGAACCGGGCCCGGAGGCGGTCCTTTACCTGGAGCAGGCGCGCGAGAAGGCGTCCGGTGCTGTCGAAAAGGCAGGCTTGATCTGGCCGGCGCCGTCGCAGGAATCGATCATTCCATCGGGTTGGAGCCTTCGGCCGATGCAGAAGGCAACTCAGAGGGTGGAATTGCACGAAGGCCCTGTACTGGCACTGATCGAAGATGAAACCGGATCAGGCAAAACCGAAGCTGCACTGATCCTCACGCAACGTTTGATGCAAGAGGGCAAAGGGCAGGGGGTATTCTTTGCCCTGCCGACCATGGCCACGGCAAACGCGATGTTCGACCGGGTTGCGGACCTTGTGGCGAGGCTGTTCGAGGCCCCGCCGAGCCTTTCTTTGGCGCATGGACGGGCCGGGCTTTCTCAACGGTTTCGCGATCTGGTCCGGGCACCGGTGTCGCCCAACATGCCTGATTGCACGGAGTGGTTGGCCGATGACCGGCGGCGGGCCTTGCTGGCGACCGTGGGCGTGGGCACCGTGGATCAGGCCCTTTTGTCAGCTTTGCCCGTCCGGCATGCGATGCTGCGCCATTACGCGTTGTCGCAAAAGATCCTGATCGTGGACGAGGTCCACGAAATGGGAGATCCCTACATGATCGAGGAGGTCTGCCGGCTGTTGAGCCTGCATCGCCGCATGGGGGGATCTGCTATCCTGATGACGGCGACCTTGCCTGTCGACCAGCGGCGCCGCCTATGTGAAGCTTTTGGATGCGAGGCACCGGTGAGCACGGATTACCCGGCGCTGACGATCGCAGGGCATTCAAGGTCGTCGCGCCTGCCACGGGACGGTGATGGGAAGAACGACAAGGAAAGAAAACGTGGTCCCGTCGCGGTTCATCGCCTGCCTGATACGGACGCGGCACTGACCGTCATCGAGGACGCGATCGGCGAAAGGGCGGCCGTCCTCTGGGTGCGCAACGCGGTGGATGATGCCATTTCGGCCGTCGATGCTCTGAAAATCCGCGGGATCAAGGCCGACCTGTTGCACGCCCGGTTTGCCTTGTGTGACAGGCTGCGGCACGAAAAGTCCGTCTTGCAGGCTTTCGGAAAAGAGCGGCCTGACCGACCGGGGCGCGTCCTGGTGGCAACGCAGGTGGTGGAAAGCTCTCTGGATCTGGATTTCGATGTGATGGTGTCGGACCTGGCGCCGGTGCCTGCGCTGGTGCAGCGGGCAGGACGGCTGTGGCGGCACATGGATCGGCGGCCGAGATCCCTGCGGCCAGTGTCTTGCCCGGCCTTGCACGTCGTATCCCCGGACCCTGACAAAGTCGAAGATGACAGGTGGTTGCGAAAGGTTCTGGACCGGGGCGCCTTTACCTATCCCGTGGCGTCGCAATGGCGGTCTGCAAGGGCGATTTTTGCGGCCCGCCGGATCGACGCGCCGCAGGGCCTGCGCGACTTGATCGAGAACAGCCTTTCGAACGACCCGGTGCCCGAGGCCCTGCAAAAAGCCGAGGACGAACGCAAGGCAAAGGGGTACGCAGAGACGTCCCTCGCGCGGCAGAACCTTGTGCCCTTGGGCAAGCCATATCGAGAGATCAAGGGGTTTTCCGATGATGCGGATTTTCCGACACGTCTGGGGGTCGAGCAACGTGTCCTGATCCTTGCGCGTGTGTCGGAGGCGGGGATCGTCCCGCTGGCCGGGGCGGCGTGGACGGTGGAGGAGCGCCAGCGATCCGAAGTCAGTGCAGCGGCACATAAGTTGAGGTCACTGACCCTGCCGGATCAGACTGCACGCGAGATTGCCGAGGTGAAACGGCATTGGCCCGAATGGCAACGGGATCGGTTTGTCTTGTGTCCTGTCGACGCAGGCGGGCGTATCTGCGAGGGCTTGTCATATGATCCGGAGAGGGGGCTTTTATACGGATAGGTAATCAGAGGTTTGTTCATTGGGATTGGAGATGAGGATTGACTTGAATAAAGGTATGCGCAACGGTCGCCTATTTATATTTAGATAGTGTAGTGGCGAAAATGATTTTAAATTTGGTTCGGGACTCATGGATTCCCGTTCGCATGTCGAATGGCCATACGCGGTTGATTGCCCCGCACGAGATGGCAGATCCCGAAATTGCGGCGCCTGATTGGCCGCGCGCGGATTTGAATCTCGCATGCTATGAGTTGCTGATCGGCCTCGTGTTCATGGCCTCTCCGCCTGCGGACCTGCGCAATTGGGCGCACAACAGGCCGACGGTGGCAGAGTTGCAGGCCCGGCTTGCGCCCTTTTCGGATGCTTTCAACCTGCTGGGCGATGGGCCGCGTTTCATGCAGGATCACGACGATCTGCCGGGCGCGCCCTCCGGTCCCGACCTGCTGTTTATTGATTCCTCCGGCGGCAATACCGCCAGGAAAAATGCAGACCTGATGGTTCATCGCGACAGGTACGCGACTTTGGAACAACCACTGGCGGCCATGGCGCTGTATGCCTTCCAGCAGTTTGCGCCTTCGGGCGGGGCCGGCAATCGCACGTCCATGCGCGGCGGCGGTCCCCTGGTGACGCTGGCCGATCCGGGAACAGGGCTATGGGATCTTGTATGGGCCAATGT
Organism: Pseudooceanicola aestuarii; assembly: GCF_010614805.1. Lineage (NCBI taxonomy): Bacteria > Pseudomonadati > Pseudomonadota > Alphaproteobacteria > Rhodobacterales > Paracoccaceae > Pseudooceanicola > Pseudooceanicola aestuarii. The sequence continues at coordinate 364,941 of NZ_JAAFZC010000002.1, read as the reverse complement.
GCCCTATGGGACTGCGGCCAAGCCCGAAGACCTTCCCTGGATGCGCCGCACATGCACCTCTGAAAAAGCCCAGGTCTTAACGCCCGAGCAAGCCACCCCGGTCGAAGCCTTTTTTGGCATGCCGCGCCGTCTTCGGTTGGTCGGGGATGATACGATTGCCGGTGTTGTGCAGAGGCCGTACGGGACGAATTACAGCACATGGCGTCATCCGCTTACCCCCTACTACCGAATGAAGCCGGGAACGGAGCTTTTGCCACGGCACCCGGCCAGCGGCCGTCTGCCATACCGAAACTGGATTGGCATCGTCTTGTCCGACCCTCGACAGGAGGGGGGGCTTCGATTGCGCGCCGAGTGCATCCAGAGTTTTTCCGGAAGGCATGAAAGGCAGGCAAAGCGCATGATCGCCGCAGGCTGGAGCATGGACAACATGAAACCCAAGGACTTCCTTTGGTCCGAGCTGCCCTTGCTGAAACTTGGCGCCAATGCCGAAGCGCGGGCCGAGGACTTGGTCGAAGCGGCGTCGATTGTTGCTTCACAATTGAGGACGCAGTTGTCCGTGGTTCTGGCCGAGGGCAGCGCGCGCGAGGCACAACTGGACCAGTTCTGGTTGGCGACGGAAGCCGATTTCACGGAAGCCCTGGCCGGATTGTCCGCCGAGGATTTTGACGCCGCCGCCATTTCCCGGGATTTCCTTGGGGCGATCAGTCGACAGGCGCGGTCCCAGTTCGAAGACGTGGCTGTTCCGGGCATGGCGGATGGCAAGATCGAACGGGCGGAAAAAATCGTCACTGCTCATCGCAACCTCAATGCCCTGCTTTCAGGACGCAGCAAGCTGGGTCGCAAGCTTTGGGACGGGCTAGGGCTGACGCCGCCTGATCCCAAGTCCAATCCGAAAGTGGAGATCGACGCATGACCGATGAAAATGCGGAAAAACGGCGGGGCCAGATCATTCTTGCCTGGTGGTCGACAGAACTGGGCGACCGCAAGACCGGAGTTCAGAAGGCGCTTTCCGCCCGCCTTCGGCGTGGTGACGACGTAACCGTCTTGTGCCAGCCAGCCGTGCACGATTTGTCGCGCAAGCTCGGTCTGAAGGATGGCGTGCGTCTGGCCCGTCTTGCCCGTCTCCTGGCGCATGTGCGCGAACACGGGCCGACGCGTTTGCCGCGTCTGCTGGGGCGCGGCGATCCCAAGGCTATGACAGCTCTGCGATTTGAAAGGCTTGTCCACTCCGCTGGCGCCGACCTTGAGGCCGCAATCCGCCGTGCGCTGCCCTTGGTCGGCCACAGGGCCAATGTCGCGCACCTCGGCGACGCCGTTCTGTTCTGGTCGGACAAGACCCGGACCCACTGGTGCTTTGACTACTACGGCGGCGAGACGCCCCTCACCGACACGTCGAAGGAATTTTCTCAATGACAACCTTTTTGCAGTTTCACCTTTTGACCACCTATCCGCTGTCCAACCCCAATCGTGACGATCAGGGCCGTCCGAAGCAGGCGATGATCGGTGGCACTCCGCGGCTGCGCCTGTCGTCCCAGTCGCTGAAACGCGCCATCCGCGAAAGCAGCTTCTTCGCGCAGGACCTCGCCGGGAGCCGGGGCACCCGGACACGCCGCCTTGCCACTGCACTGAAGGCTGAGTTGGTGGGCAAGGGGTGCGGGGAAAAACAGGCAGATGATATCGCAACCCGGATCGGGCGGGTATTCTCTACCCTGGAGAAAGACAGCACCAAGGCCACCACGCTTGCCTTCATTTCGCCCGAGGAATGGGCGTTTGCCCGTGATCTCGCGGATAAGGCGATGAACGGCGAACCCTTGCCCGAAAGCAAGGTTCTGAAGAAGATGGTTCTGCGCAAGGCCGACGGTGCGGTGGATATTGCCATGTTCGGACGGATGCTGGCGGAAAGTCCCGACTACAACCGCGATGCCGCGGTCCAGGTTGCCCACGCCTTTACCACCCACCGGGCCCAGGCACAGGATGACTGGTTCTCGGCGGTTGATGATCTCAAGACCCGGGACGAGGATTCAGGCGCGGGTCATATCGGGGAGCACGGATTCGGATCGGGTGTTTACTATCTCTATGCCTGCGTCAATGTCGATCTGTTGGTCGAAAACCTGGATGGTGATGCGGGACTGGCCGCCAAGGGGCTGGAGTCGTTGGCCAACGCGCTGGCGACTGCCACGCCCAAGGGCAAGCAGAACAGCCACGCGCATCATCCCCGTGCCGGCTACATCCGGGTCGAACGCGGCCATCAACAGCCGCGCGACCTGTCAGGTGCGTTCCACAAGGCGGTGACGGCGGATGAACGCTCCAGCGTCGCGGCGCTGGCCGAAATGGTCGCAAAAATCGACCGAGCCTATGGAGCGTCCTGCGACGCATTCGCGGTCATGGATGTGGCTGAAGGACAGGGTACCCTGGCTGAAATTGCCGGTTTCGCGGCTGCTTCGGTCACGGTGTCAGATGCCTGATTATCTGATCTTCCAACTCGTGGCTTCGATCGGGGCGATGGGAGAATTCGGCGGGCACGACAGGCGCGGGTCGCTGACGCTGCCGGGCCGCTCTGCGGTCATCGGAACGCTGGGAGCGGCGTTGGGGAGGCGGCGAGGCGATGATTTTTCTGACCTCGAAAACCTGGCGGTGGCTGTTGCAAGCTTCGGGCGCACCGCGCCCTTGCGGGATTACCATACCGTCCAGACCGTACCGTCGGCGGCAGTGAAGGCACCGCAATCGCGTCCCGAGGCGCTGCGAGCGGCGGAGCGCAAGGGCAAGGTGAACACCACTCTAACCAGCCGCGATTACCGCACTGATTGCGTGTTTGGCGTAGCGGTCTGGCAGGGGGACTTGCCGATCCTCGAACGCGCGTTGCAGCAGCCCGTCTTCCAGACCTTTCTGGGGCGGAAGTCCTGCCCGCTTTCTGCGCCATTTGACCCACGGATCGTGACCGATGAAAATCCGGCGCAGGCGCTGCAACACCTGCGCCTGCCGCCTTGGATCGGTGCGCGCAAGATGGTCGAGATCGTCGCAGAAGACGGGACAGACCTCGGCGCACCGGCGCGGTGGGAGGTCCGCCATGACCGGGCACTGGATCGCGGTCTGTGGCACTTCGGACGCGCCCGTTACGTGGTGGCCCATCCCGATGTCCAGGCGCAGGGGGTTACGTGATGTACCTTTCACGACTTGTCCTATCCCGCGATCCGGGCGTATCGGCGCTCAATGCGCTGTTGGATCCGGCGGAACATGGCCACAAGCTCGATGCGCATCATCGATTGATCTGGTCCGCTTTTGCCGGTGCTTCCAGGACCACACGCGATTTTCTTTGGCGTGAAGAAGAGCCGGGGGTTTTTCTGGTCCAGTCGCATGTCCCGCCGCAGGACAGCCCGTTTCTTGAAGCGGTGGAGGTGCGCGATCACGCGCCAAACCTCCGCGCTGGAGACAGGCTGGCTTTTTTGCTGCGGGCCAATGCCACCCGCGATTTGCGCGGTGCAAACCGAAGCCGCAAGCGTGTCGACGTGGTGATGAATTTGCTGCATGACGTGCCAACGGAGCAACGCAATGAGCGACGCATGGACAAGGCTGCACAGGCGGCCGAGGATTGGCTGACGGGGCAGGGCACGCGGGCCGGGTTCCTCTGCGATCGCGTGCAAGTCCAGGACTATTCCGCCATAACGCTGCCGGGCCATCGCGGCCGACGCAAGGGGGCCCCCCGGTTCGGGATTCTTGATCTCACGGGCGTGATCACTCTCTCCGAACCCGATGTCTTTCTTGTGAAACTGGCGCAAGGGTTCGGACGTGCCAAGAGTTTTGGCTGCGGCCTCATGCTTGTTCGGCGGGCTTGATGGCAGACATGCCGGGCCTGCCACCGCCGCGGCCGATCCCGCTGAAGGACCGGGCCCAACTGGTGTTTGTCGAGCGGGCGCAACTGGATGTGCGCGATGGCGCCTTTTGTGCGGTCAACGCGGACGGCACCGTGACTCAGATCCCGGTGGGCGGTTTGGCTGGGCTGATGCTGGAGCCGGGCGCGCGGATCAGCCATGCCGCCGTGGCGCTGGCGGCGCGCACCGGCACGCTGATCGCTTGGGTGGGCGAGGGCGGCGTGCGGCTCTATTCCGCCGGTCAGCCCGGCGGAGCGCGGTCGGACAAGCTGCTGTGGCAGGCGAAACTCGCGCTGGACGACAAGCCGCGCCTGCGTATCGTGCGTCGCATGTTCGAGATCCGTTTTGGCGAAGCCGCCCCGGAACGTCGATCCATCGACCAGTTGCGCGGCATCGAAGGCGTGCGGGTGCGCGAAACCTATTCCTTGCTGGCACGGAAATACGGTGTGGCCTGGAAGCGCAGAAAGTATGACCCGAATGATTGGGACGCCAGCGATACGCCGAACCGGTGCCTGTCTGCCGCCACGGCCTGTCTTCACGGGCTGACCGAAGCGGCGGTTCTGGCGGCAGGGTATGCGCCCGCGATCGGCTTCCTGCACACGGGCAAACCGCTCAGCTTTGTCTATGACATTGCCGATCTGTGGAAACTCGACACTGTCGTGCCAGAGGCCTTTCGTGTCGCGGCTCAGGCGGCGAAAGGAAAGCTCGACATGTCTCCGGAACGGGCCGTGCGACTGGCCTGCCGGGACACTTTCCGAAGGAGCGGGCTCTTGTCGAAGATCATTCCGCGCATCGAGGAGGTCCTGTCAGCAGGCGAATTGCCCATGCCGGAACCGCCGAAGGAGGTGATAGGTCCGGCATTCGAAGACGAGGGGAAGTCTGGCGATGATGGTCATCGTGGTTAGTCGCGCGCCGCCACGTTTGCGTGGACGCCTGGCGGCCTGGCTGCTTGAGGTTCGCGCGGGGGTCTACGTGGGCGATTATTCCGCACGGACACGAGAGCGGATCTGGGATCAGGTGCTTGGCGGGCTGGAGGACGGCGATGCCGTGATGGTTTGGAAGGCACCGAATGATCAGGGTTTCAATTTCGCCACCGCAGGTCGAAACCGCCGTATGCCCGAGGATTTCGACGGTCTGAAACTGATCAAATTTCTACCTCGCCAGACTTGAGCGTGAGCACTTTATCGAGGTCGTGGACTCGGTACGTTTTTTGACATTCGAATAATCACGTGTTTTCAATGATCTCCGGAAAGACCGTTCCCCGCCCACGCGGGGATCAACCGGCAACAACCTGACCGGCTCAATCCCCAGTCTGCCGTTCCCCGCCCACGCGGGGATCAACCGTACCGACAGAACATCGTGGTACGGCTGTACACCCGTTCCCCGCCCACGCGGGGATCAACCGCTGACGCGCCGCGAGATGGTGTTGATGGCCGACCGTTCCCCGCCCACGCGGGGATCAACCGACGCCGCCGAAGCTGTCGCCACGGGCCCCCGGCCGTTCCCCGCCCACGCGGGGATCAACCGTCGCTGCGCGAGGAAATCAAAAGGCGTGACAGCCGTTCCCCGCCCACGCGGGGATCAACCGCCTGAGCGGCGTCGGTTTCGAGGAAATTGGTCCCGTTCCCCGCCCACGCGGGGATCAACCGCTGTTCGGGCAGGGGGCGGCTCATGCGGATGCCCGTTCCCCGCCCACGCGGGGATCAACCGAGGGCAGAGGCATGCCGCGATACAGAGCAAAGCCGTTCCCCGCCCACGCGGGGATCAACCGCTACCAGTCACCAGAAGGCGGCTGTTCGCAGTCCGTTCCCCGCCCACGCGGGGATCAACCGATGATTTCGCGGGGCTTCCAGCCGCTGTCCTTCCGTTCCCCGCCCACGCGGGGATCAACCGTGGACCCAGCCCAAGCGCCTCCCTAGGGGGCGCCGTTCCCCGCCCACGCGGGGATCAACCGACCGGGTAGAGAACCGAGCCGTATTTGACGAACCGTTCCCCGCCCACGCGGGGATCAACCGACCGGGTAGAGAACCGAGCCGTATTTGACGAACCGTTCCCCGCCCACGCGGGGATCAACCCCCCCGTGGTCAGATTCTGATCCTGACGGACAGCCGTTCCCCGCCCACGCGGGGATCAACCGTTGTTGAAATGGGTGTCTATCGTCCACCCCCACCGTTCCCCGCCCACGCGGGGATCAACCGACATGCGCAGCTGGTGGTCGAACCAGCACTACCCGTTCCCCGCCCACGCGGGGATCAACCGCGTGGTGTCTTCGCATGTGATGCGGATGCGCTCCGTTCCCCGCCCACGCGGGGATCAACCGGTTTCGCGGGGTGGCGATGTCTTCGCAGCTGACCGTTCCCCGCCCACGCGGGGATCAACCGTCCGGGCGGGGGTGATCGAAAGGGGGAGAGGCCCGTTCCCCGCCCACGCGGGGATCAACCGGCGCATGCAGGCTGTCCGCTGGGGTGTGCGCGCCGTTCCCCGCCCACGCGGGGATCAACCGGTCATCAGCAGAACCCCATCATCATGTTCACCCCGTTCCCCGCCCAAGCGGGGATCAACCAATCCGATTGCCCCGGACCCGGATGACGGGGGGAGCGTCCCGCCGGACGGCAGCCCCGCAGGTCCCGTGGTGCCCGCTATCGGTCAGCTCAGCACGGCGCCCCTGGCGCAAGCGCGATCACCGGGCCGTTGGCGGCGGCCGCATCCTCGGGGTCGTGGGTGACCATCAGGGTCGGAACCGCGCGGGATATCACATGTTCAAAGGCGAATGTCCGCATCTCGTCGCGCAAACCGGGGTCGAGCTTGGAAAAGGGTTCGTCCAGCAGCAGCGCCGCGGGGTCGGCCAGCAGGCTGCGCATCAGCGCGGCGCGGGCGCGCTGACCGCCGGACAGGGTCGCGGGGTCGCGGTCGTGCAGCCCGGTCAGCCCGGCCTGTGACAGCGCCTCTGTCACCGCTGTGCGCCGGGCATCGCGCCCGCGCAGGCTGGCGGGCAGGCCAAAGGCCAGGTTGTCGCCCACGCTAAGATGCGGAAACAGCAGCGCATCCTGGAACACCACACCGATCCGCCGCGCCTCGGCGGGCAGGCAGGTCACATCCCGCCCGTTCAGCATGACGCTGCCCGACAGCCGGAAGCCATGGGCCAGGTGGCCGCCGATCGCGTCCAGCAAGGTTGATTTCCCGACCCCGGAGGGGCCCATTACCGTGACAACATGACCGGGCGGCACGGCCAGGGTCAGCGGCGCGAACAGAGCAGCTCCCCGCGCGGTGCGGATGGCGAGGGCGTCGATCTCCAGGCTCATGTGGCGGTTCCTCCTGACAGGGCGCGACGGTTGCGATGCACGATCGCGGGCAGCAGGACCGCAGCAAGGTAGGCGGCAAAGGGCAGCCCGGCCTGTAGCGTCGCGTAGACTCCCGTCACCCGCCGATCGGATCCCGAGGACAGGGTCACGGCCTCGGTGGTGAGGGTGGCGACCCGCCCCGCCCCCATGAACAATGTCGGCAGGTATTGCGCGACGGAGACCGCAACCCCGATGGCGGCGGCGGTCAGGATCGGGCGCAGGAGCACCGGCAGTTTCACCGTCCAGAGCCTGCGCCCCGGCCCGGCGCCGAGGGCCGCCGCCGACCGGGTCAGGCGCGGGTCCAGCGCCCGCCAGGGGTCGGACAGCGCGATCATCACATAGGGAAAGACGAACAAGACCTGGGCCCAGATCACCGCCGTGATCCCGCCGGACAACCCCAGCCGCAGGAAGCCGACGTTCAGACCGTACAGGAACCCGATCTGCGGGATCAGCAAGGGCAGGTAGATCAGCGCCTCGGCCCAGGGGGCACGGGTCCGGCGGGCGCGGTCCTCTCCTTCAAGCCAGGCAACCGCCAGCGCCAGCGACAGCGCCGTCGTCGTGGCGGCCAGCAGCAGCGTGTTCGCCAGCGCTCGCATCCAGCTGTCGCGCGCGCCGGACCAGGGCCTGAGCGACCAGCTTTCCGGCAGGGCCTGCGGGAAGGACCAGCGCCAGGTCACGGACCAGACGGCCAGCGACAGCATCGCCAGCAGGCCCACCGCCATCAGTGCCACCACGGCCAGGCCCGCCGCCCACAGCCCCGGCCCGGCCGAAACGCCGCGGCCACCGCGCCGCAGCCACCAGCGGCCCAGCCGCTTGACCGCCTGTTCGACGGCCACCAGCAGCGCCACCGCCAGGCCCACGATCAGCGCCTGCACCAGCGCCCCGGCAGAGGCGGGCAGGATCATCGTCGGATCGGGATCGGTGAACCAGCGGGTCACCGCCACCGCCAGGGTCGGCGGGTTGGACGGGCCAAGAATGATCGCCATGTCCACGACCGACAGCGCATAGGCCAACACCACCCAGACCGGCAGCCGGATCAGCGGCCAGACCTGCGGCATGATGATCTTGATCCACACGATCCCGCGCCCGTAGCCAAGCGCGCGCCCCGCCGCCAGGTGGCGCGCCACCGGGATCTGGCTGAGCGCCGACAGGATCACCAGCAACAGGAACGGCACTTCCTTGATCATCAGCCCAAGGGTAAGGGCCAGGCCCCAGCTGTCGTTGACCGTGGCAAGGTCGGGCGGGCGCGTCCAGCCGGCCAGCGGCGCCAGCAGCCGCGCGATCCAGCCCGAGGGCGCAAGCACGAAGGCCAGCCCGACGGCCATCGCCGCATGGGGTATGGCCAGGAACGGCGTCAGCAGCCGGGCGCCCGCCACCGTCGTCATCCGGGCATGGACCGCGGCGCAGAACCCCGTTGCCAACAGCAGCGACAGCAGCGTAGCGCCCAGCCCGGTGACCAGAGTCAGCCGCAGGCTTGCGGCAAAGCCGGGCAGGGCGGCCAGATCGTGCCAAGGCTGCGCAGTGGCCACGCTTTGGCCCAGGGCAGGCAGGATGCCGAAGGCGGCACGCCCGGTCTGCCACAGGCCCAGCACGATGGGCGCGATCAGGCCAAACGTGACAAGGCCCAGAACCGTAGCGCGCAGCAGGCGGCCGTCACGGGTCATTCGGTATAGCGCCGGGCCCATTCCTCGGTCAGCCGGGTCATCCAGCTGGCATGCGGCTCCAGCAGTGTCGGGCCGAGTTCCTCCAGCGTCGGCAGTGCCGGTGCCGTGGGGAGGGCGGCAAAGGCCTGGCTGGCGGCATCGTCCAGCCGCGCCGGGTCAAGCACGGAGAAAGAGCCCAGAACCTCGATGTTCTGCATCCGCGCCTGGGTCGCCGGATCCAGCAGGAAATTCGCCACGACCTCGGCCCCGGCGGTATTGGCGGCGTTGTAGGGGATGGCGACGAAGCTGACATTGCCGATGCTGCCCCCCTCGGGCACGAAAACCCGCGCGCTTTCGGGCAGGAGGCCGTCGGCAATGGCGGCGGCGGTGGAGGCGGGGTCGAAAGACATCGCGATGTCGACCTCGCCGTCGTTCAGCAGCTGCTGTTGCACGGATTCATTGGCCGGATAGGTCTCCCCCCCGCGCCACAGGTTCGGGCGCAGCGCGTCGTACCACGTCCAGAGCGGCGCTGTTGCCGCGTCAAAGGCGGCCTCCGTGACCGGTTGCTGCAACAGCGCGGCCTCCGGCGCCAGTTCGATCAGCGCCTGTTTGAGAAAGGTCGCCCCCATGAAGTTCGACGGATCGGGATGGGTCATCCGCCCCGGATGGGCCGCCGCCCAGGCAACGAAACCGGCCATGCTGCGCGGTGGTTCTGCCACCCGCGCCGCATCATAGGCAAAGACGAACCGCGCCAGTCGCCAGGGGCTTTCCATGCCGTCCACCGGCACCGTGAAATCCACCGAGGCGGGCGCCGCAGGCCCAAGGTCCAGGTACCGCGCGTTGGGCAGATCGGCGACGAAAGGCCCGTGCAGCAGGCCCTGCTCCTTCATCGCCAGGAAATTCGGGCCGTTGATCCAGATCAGGTCGACGCTGCCGCCGTCGTCCTGGCCGGCGGCTTTCTCGGCGATCACGCGGGTCACGGCCTCGGCCGTGTCGCTCAGCTTGGCCTGCACGACGCGCACCCCGTAGCGGTCCTGCGTCTGCTCCCCCACCCAGGCGATGAAGGCATTGGTCCGCGCGTCGCCCCCCCAGGCGTTGAAATAGACCGTCTGGCCCTGCGCGGCCTCCAGTCGGTCCTGCCAATCGGCCAGGGTCGGGGTGGCAAGCAGGGACAGGACTAGGCCGAGGGAAAGTTTCATGGGGTCTCCGGTAGATGGTGCAGGGTCTTGGGTCTATGACAGATCGACTGTCCATCCGTTACTGCATCTTGATCACATTTTCGCGGAAAATGCCCGCCAACCCTGATGCCAGCGCAGCGCCGTGGTCAGGGCACAGGCTGCGGCATAGCCATAGGCCAGCAGGGCAAAGAATCCGGGAAACAGGCACATGACGGCAAAGACGGCGATGGTTTCAAAGCCTTCGGTCAGGCCGCCGAGGTAGTAGATCCCCTTGGCCGGGTAGGCGGCGGCGCTTTCGCCCCGCTTGGCCGCGATGGCGGCGAAGGCCAGGAACGAGGAACCGGTGCCGACAAAGGCCGCGATCAGAACCGCCGCCGGCAAGGCATTGCCCGCCGGGTCGGCCAGTGCGAACCCCAGCGGAAACAGCGCGTAGAAGACGAAATCCAGCGCGATATCCAGGAACGCCCCGCGATCGGTGGGCGTGGTCAGCCGCGCGACTGTTCCGTCCAGCCCATCGGCCAGCCGGTTCAGCGCCAGCAAGGCCAGCGCCAGGCCATAGGCCTCGGCGGCGAGCGCGGGAACTGCCAGAAGCCCCAGGATAAAACCCGCCAGCGTCAGGTGGTCGGCATGGATGCCGCGCGCCACCAGCCAGCGTGCCGGCGGGGTCAGCACATGCCGTTGCAGGGGAAGAAGTGCCGCGTCGATCATCGCGCGCGCCTGATGCGGTGGCGGCGGAACGGTCCGGCACCGGAGCGGCGGGGCCGGACCGGACCACCGGCCCAACGGTGTGGTTTTCCTGAAACGGGCATGGGCATCCTCGGCATTTTCCTGCGTCCCGCCCGCAATCGGGCGAGCCGGGACGAGATTACAGATTTTTCAGCGATGGGATATTCACGTGCGCGTCAGCGCCGCGCCGACGGTCGCTTGCCGCGCCGGACAGCCCCGCCCGGCACCGCGCCGATCAGACGACTACCCGCGACCAGTTGCCGTAGCTGTGGCGCGCCGGCTCACGGGGCAGGCTGACGATGACCAATGGCACCCCGGCGGCGATGTCGGCACCGGCTTGCAGCCAGGTTGCGTCGTTCACCAGCGCGCAGATCGCCAACGCGACGTCCGGGCAGAGGTTCAGGAACTTTGCGGTGCGAAGGCTCTCGGCCATGGTCATGACAGCGAGGGTGGCGGCCAGCGCGCCGATCAGGTGGACCGTATCGGCAAGGATGTCGCCGGTGCCCAGTGAAAGCCGTGTGAACATCAGCCAGTTCCCGACGGCGACACTGACGGTCAGGCCCCAGCTTGGGCTGACGCCTCTGCCGAACATGTCACGCGGCACTGCGCGGGCAGGGCGTTCAAAGCGCTCGTCGCGGCCGTCATCCGGACCGTCATCGATGCCGCCGGTCAGGAATACCCGCAGGATCGGGGCACCCGCACGCTTGCGGCGGCGCAGGAACAGGCAGGTGGCGATCAACTCGTCCACCGCCAAGGGGGATCTGCAAAAGCATGGCGGCGGCAGCGACCAGCCAAAGCGTGCACCAGGTCCCCGGCAAGACCGGCTGGATGATGATGAAGGTGATCGAGATCACCCCAAGCGGCACGATCATGATGCCGAAGATCGGCACTAGGCCACCGACTCATAAATGACCAGCGGTGTTTGAGTTTTACTGATTCACTCTTCAAAAAAGAGGAGAGCATCATGGCCCAACGTCGCTATGAACTGACCGATTTCGAGTGGTCGATCATCGAGCCGCTTCTGCCGAACAAGCCGCGCGGCGTGGCGCGCGTCGATGACCGGCGGGTGCTGAACTGATGCGGTGGATGCCCCCACCAACGGCATCTCATATGCCATGATGGTTCCATTGGAACCGAACAGAGGGCACACCGATGACGACGCGTTTCAGCATGTTGGCGATCGACCTTGCGAAGGGTAGCTTCCAGGTCTGCGCCGTCGGGCCGGATGCTGAACGGGTTCTGGTCGATCAGCTGCATGTCCATCAGCACCTCGCCGACCGCACGGCGCAAGAACAGTGAAGGCTGTTCGTAGATTCCCTGATGACGGCGGGAGCGCTCCTGGCTTATGTCGAGCAGGACCTTCGTCGCCTCGTAGGCGAGGGCGGTCCAGTCTTCATCAGCCTCGTCGAGCGCGATCCCGAGGTGCGCGGCGACATGGTGTAGCGGGCGCTGCGCGACCTGCCGGTCGCCGAGGTAAATCGCCTGCCGCAAGGTCGTCTGCAGCGCCTCTTCACGCCGAAGATCCTGGGCGGCGGCCTCCGGACTGCGGGGAGCGGCCACGGCGCGCATACGCTCGAAGGCCTCGATCTCGAACCGAGCGAGGCTCTCCAGCATCCGGCCCTGAATTTCGGGCGCAATCGCCATCATCGTCTCCGCGTCTGCGGCGAAGACCAGGTCGCTCATTTCGGTCAGGCGGCGGGCCAGGATCTTCGCGTCGCGGAGGATTTGGTTGCGAAGCGAGAGGCACAAAAAAGCTTTCTTGGGCCTCGTCGTGTTTTCTTCTTCCGGCAGGTCGGGCCAGGGCGCGCCCCGGTCCCGTAGGGACCGGGGTAGGCGTCTGCGCCAGAAGTAGCCGGCGCGACGGATCTCGAGGTGGGGCGGCAAGCTCCGATTCCGGGGCATGACAATGCCCTCCTGTGCACACGTTGTGCACCGCCCTGTGCACTGATTTGTGCACCTCGTCGTCGAGCTTCGATTCCGAAGCGGGAAATCGCAATGATTTCAGAGGGTAGCTGAGATTTTGGCTCCGGCGGTAGGGGCCCCTCCGCGCAACCAAGTCCCTTTGATTCCAAAGGAATTTCCGACGCGGCGGTGCACCGGCTCCGGACGGACTCCAAGATGTGCCCGGAGTCGTGGCGTACTACGGGCACCAAATCAAGCACCAGAATTCAGCCGTTGCATGTTCGGCGGCGCTTAGGCGCGAGGCGTCGAGTTCAGAATCTGCGCATATGCGGCCCAGTCGATCGCAGGGACGGTTCCCATGGACTGAAGCTTTGAGAGAAGCCGGAACAGGAAGTAGACCAGAGCTCCGTCTCGAGGGGTGACGTTCACGCCGCCGTCGAAGTCGTCGAAAGCTCCATGCTCAAGTGCGCAGCCGCAGTTCAGAGCTTCGTCGCCAGAAGTCGGCAAATTGCCTGAGAAACTCTTCCCGAGGCCATCAGTCCAGCTGGAGCGGGCTGCGACGATCCCGGCCAAGATCGGAAATGGCTCCTTAGGTGCAAATTTCCCGCCAGCATGCGCGATCGATACAGATGTCCGGTGAAGCTTCCGAACCGAGGCGGCCTTCTGGCCGGCATATTTCAGGTAATCTTTGTCGAAATGAGGTTTAGCCTCGAACACCGCGTAGACGGCTTCAGCGGGAATATAGTGGTGGCTTTGCTGGTCGAGCAAGGTAGGAGTGAAATGCTTGTCATAGATGACCATGTCAATTTGGTCGCTACGCGCGCCTTGGCTATCGATGACAAACCCGCTGGCCACTTCGTATCGCTTCGGCAAATAGGCCCGGAAGACAGAGATCCAGTGATCTTCGTTTACACTTCCAGTCGTTGGGGCATGACCGATGGATGAGGATGCCAGTTTCAGATCGAGGACCAGCTTCTCTTGAACTCCCATGAAGGCACTGCGCAACCATGCAGTGTCGGACGAGACTTTCTCGCTCTTGGTCATGACGCTTCTTCCTGAAAGGGGGGCGTGGGCTGAATGCCTCGCGCAATTTCGACGGCCCTCGCTCCACGAACGGGCTGGCTGGGATAGGCATCAAGGACGATGGCAGGAAGCAATCGTTGCGTGATGTCTGAGAACGTGAAGCCGTAGTCGCGACCGTCCTGGTGACCTGTCGCTTCTACAAGAGCATTCAGATCTGTCTGTGACAGCCCCAGAGGTTGAAGTCGGAGGCCGAGGACGAACCGCCTCTGCTCAGCATCAGGGCGAGCGAAGGCCATGATCTCCGCAGCCCGCCTCTTCACGGCTGGGTCGAGGGCGTTGAGGCGGTTCGTGCACATGATCACGGCCGCCGGCACTCGTGCACTGGCCAGACGATCAATGCCGCGGATGAAAGCATTTACCCCGGCGCGATCTTCGTGGTGCATTTGCGCCGCTTCCCTCGACTGCGCGAGAGCATCGGCTTCGTCTACGAGCAGGATGACTGCTCCACGGTTGCGCCCGGAGCTCGCTTTCAGCTTCTGGGCTTCGGCCATTGTGTGGTCAAAAGCGGAGGAGATCAGCTGAGTCATCTCGCCGACACGTCCCTGGCCGCGGCTGGAGAGGCTCAATGGGAAGAGGTTGATATCGATGTCTTCCTGCCGCGCAACAGCATCACCGATGGTTTCTGCGAGTTCGGTCTTACCGGAGCCGACGTCTCCCGCGAGAACTACGAGCGGCGGGCGTCGGAGGACCGTGTCGAGCAAGGCATCAGCACCCGGGTGATGCTTCTGAGCCCATTTCGCTAAGCCGGCGGGGTTTACCAGCAGGCCCAGAATCTTTGTGAGCCTCGACTTATGTGCATCCAGTCCGACCAGACGCGCAAGGCGCCCCTGCTGATCGGGGTCGGGGTAGGAAATTACCCGGTCGAAGAGCTCCGCCGGAGGTGCCATCATGGTCATCCGAAACTCCTCACAGTGGTTCGATCGAGAGCATGTCCGCCCGCGGAGTAGGTTTTGTCAGAGCTGAAATACCCCGAGACGCCGGGCTCATTGCCAGCTGTCCGCGAAAAAGGCAGGGTTGCCTTGAACCGTTTCTTCTCATCCTCGGTCAGCTGGTCCCACGCGGTGCTGTAAGTCAGGAAGCTATGGAAGCTGGCGCCAGAGACATCCTTGCCAGGACGGATTTTGCCAGGATCATCATCGGCCGCAGAAGCTCCCATGAGATCGCGGGCGGTATAGCGGATAGTGGGCTCGATCCAGTTGTCGCCGCGCTTGAAGCCGTAGGTGACGGTTCCGAGGTAACCCGCCTTCAGTAGCGCCGTGACCTCAACCTCGTGCTCGTCGATGTCCGAAGATAAGGGAAGGCCGTAGAACCGCTGCATCCGCAGCAGATCGGTCGCCACCTTGGCTGCCATGTGTTTGGCGTGTGTGAGAGTGAAAGTGGTGCTCGAGGAAATCGTCGTGCTGAAAGAAGACATGTCGGGGCCTCACACCTGGAACTGGGGACCGAAGACCTTCTGCCAGTAGGCAACGGTCTCCTGTTTCGTGGGCGCCCGTAGAGCTGAGTCGATCGCGTCGCCGGCATCGAGAGCTGCCTCGACGATGGCATCAGCTTGTCCGCTGTCGTAGAGGCGGGCGACGTTATTTTCCTGATTCACCGGATCGATGATCTGGATGGGGTCGGAGGTGCTCGGGACGCTGGAGGGAGCGTAGTAGTCCGAAAAGACGATGCGTTCCCTCATGTCGCTGTTCGCGATGTAGGTGAAGAATGCCTGAAGGGCGTCCGGATAATCCGAGAAGTCCACGCCATCATCGGAGAGCTTCGACATGATCATCTCGATCATGAACGACTTGAAGCGGAAGCCGTCCTGCTCGCTCTTCATCCGCCGTGCCCAGAATTTGGCCAGACGAACCACTTGAGCGTAGTCCTTGTCATGGCGCTTCTTCCGGACGGACGCGAACTCGAGGTGACGCGGGATACTGGTGCGCAGAAAACTTCCGTCCTCCTGGCTGACAAGGTTCCCATACCAGTTCGGATCGCCATCGTAGAGGATCGGCACCACGTCGACATCCAGGCCGGTGCCCCGAAAAGAAACGGTCACGCAGTAGGTCTGCGGTTGCACCTGATCAGGACTGAAATTCGGGAACGCCTTCCGAAGTTTCTCTGCAAGGTAGTCGAGAAGAGCCTGGGTATCTTCCGGTGCGTCCGCGCCACTCACGTAGCAAGCCACGTCGATATCGTTCAGGGTGCGAAGCGCGGTGCCCTTCGCCAGGCTACCGGACAGCAGCATCTTCTTCAGCGAGAAATCTGGATGATCCCGAAGGTAGCCTTCAAGCTTGTCGCGCAGGCGTTTCGCCTGAGCACGGTATTCCTTGGCCTTGTCCGATGGAAGGTTCACCCGGTCCTGCGCGAATGCCGCGATTTCTCGATGATCAACGTGCTGGCGACTCATCCAAACTCCGATTTGCTGCTAAACGGCACAACATGATGTGTGTATTGGCAATGCTACTCGCAAGGGGTGTCCGCTCTCCGACATGATCTTTTTCTTGCGTCGCGGCTCCCAAGCGCTGAGGGCGCTCGCCTTCTTTCAGTCGGTGTCGAGCATCACGCTGCGGGCGCGGTCCGAAAAAGGTGAGATTCCTTTCGCAACTGCGGTAGCGGCGATGGTACGGAAGAGCAGCCACAGGATTTCGACCATGAGAGCCCATAGATGGACGAAGATCAGGTGGATGTTGTGGCCGAAGCTGCAGAGCGCCGTGCGGAGGGCATTGCCAAGCGATCCCTTCAGCAGGCTGCGGGCGAGCCGGCCGTCGGTTTTCACGCGTCCGATAGCGGGCTCAATTGCGCTGCGGTGCCGGAGGTCGCGCTTCAGCGCCGGGGTCATCCCGCAACCTTGTCGCGCATGAAACGGACTGCGTAGTGCCGGGGACAAGGACGAGCGCGGACCCCACCGCTCATGCGCATCAAAGCCCTCGAAAAGCCTACATTTTTCTGCAACAACTTGGCTAAGATGCGACCGATGGGGCGGGGCAAGAGAAAAGGCTGATGGACGTATTTTCACTTAACCAGAAATCGATCGAGCGATATGAGAATTTCTCCCGCTCCTTTGCAAATATTCGATCGGAAGATCTCCAGGCAGCAATCGATAAGGCCTACAATGAGCGCCGATACGTCCGCGAGCCGCTCATAAGTCTGAATCCCCGGTTTAGACCTGGTGCGTCAGTGGATGAGAGAGCTGCTGACGGTACAGTCCTTCCGGATACAGCCAAGGTCTTTCGCCGCAAAGATGGCAGCCCCATCGATCTCTACGTCCACCAGGACCTGGCGCTTGGCATGGCGCAGTCCGGAAAGGGCTTCGTCGTCACCACCGGAACGGGTTCAGGCAAGTCGCTCTGTTTCTTTATTCCATTGATCGACGCTGCCATTCGGGCGCGTGCGGCGGGAGAGAAGCGTCGCACCCGCGCAATCATCATTTATCCGATGAACGCACTCGCGAATTCTCAGCTCGAGGAAATCAACGGTTTTCTGCGTGACTCCGGTCTGGGCGATCCTCCTGTCGTCGAGAGATACACCGGTCAAGAATCTGAAGCTGACCGGGAGAGGATCGCCGCAAATCCCCCCGATATTCTGCTTACCAACTTCATGATGCTGGAACTGCTGCTCACCCGCGCCGATCGAAAAGGGCGCCAGGTCCTGGCGAACGCTCGCGGCCTCGATTGGCTCGTTCTCGACGAGCTACACACCTATCGCGGGCGCCAGGGTGCCGACGTAGCGATGCTGGTTCGTCGTCTGCGAGATCGACTGTCGCCGGACCACCTTCGGTGCATCGGAACGTCCGCCACCATGGCCTCTTCGGATGCAGTCGCGGAAGACCCGGCAACAGTTGTGGCGAATACAGCGACGATGATCTTCGGTGACCGAATTGAACCTGAGGCCGTGATTGGCGAGACCCTGGTCCGGGCCACCGAAGGACATGTGGATCGAGCTGACTTGAAGAAGTCCATATGCACGCCGCTTGCGAATTTGTCGGATGACCGCCTGAAGACCGAACCGATCATCGTCTGGGCCGAAACTCGCATTGGCTTGACGGACGATCCGATACCGCAACGCCGCAAGCCCCGCACCCTCAGTGAGGCGGCATCCCAACTCGCGGAAGAGTCAGGCGAGCCGGTGCTCGAGTGCGTCGCCGCGCTTGAGCGCGCGCTTTCCGTTGCCTCGATGCCCGAGACCCTGCGGCAAGGCTCATCGGATCGCGGCTTCCTGGCCTACAAGCTTCACCAGTATCTGTCCGGTCCGGACAGTCTGTATGCGACCTTGGGTCCGGAGCATGGACGGACGATCCGGTTCGACAAGCAGAAAACCGACCCGAAGGCAGAAGCGCGGCTGTTCGAGGTTCGTTTCTGCCGGAAGTGCGGGCAGGACTATCACCCTGTCCGCGCGTTTCTGGATGGTGCCGGACGTCGATACGTCCCTCGCTCGATCGACGAGGAACCGCTCGACGATGATGACGAGACAGGCTTTCTATGTCGCGCGGAAGGGCTGCCCTTTGAGGGAGATCAGGATCTTCCGTCGTCCTGGCTCGAGGAAACGGCAAACGGATCGACCCGTATCAAGAAAACCTATCGCGAACGCGTTCCATTCCAGGTTTCAGTAGATTCCCAAGGTGTCGAAGGCTCCGGCATCGATATGTGGTTCATGAAGGGAAAATTCACGCTGTGTCTGCGCTGCGGAGACACGCCGCCGGGGCAAGGTCGGGATCGCAACAGGCTGTCGGGCCTCTCCGCCGAAGGTCGCTCCTCGGCGACAACGATACTTAACTCAGTAGCACTCGAGGAAATGGAAGCTGCGGAAGCCGGCCGCGGCAAGCTTCTGACCTTTACCGACAACCGCCAAGACGCGGCCTTGCAGGCAGGTCATTTCAACGACCACGTCTTCGTCACGAAGCTGCGCGCAGCCGTATTTGCGGCCGTTCGCGACGCTGGCAGCGGCGGGTTGGCCGGTCGCGATTTCGGAGACGCTGTCCGGAGGGCTCTGGGTTATGCTTGGTCGAACGAAGACAGTCACGAAGAATGGCTGCGGGATGATGTGCGTGGACGCAAAGCGACTGAGGCTGAGGTGCTGCTATCGCGGATCATCGCCCATCGCGTCTGGACGGATCAGCGCCGCGGCTGGCGCTTTACGAACCCCAATCTGGAGGACCTCGAACTTGTTCGGGTCGAATACGCGATGCTTTCGGAACTGGCCGAGGATGACGCCATCTTCGCCGGCGCTCCCGAGGTGTTGCGCGATACGACGTCTGATATCCGCTTGAAGGCATTGCGGATCCTTCTGGAACACATGCGAACCGGCCTCGCAATTGATGTAGAAGCTCTGGACCGGCAACGCTTCGAGGAGATTGCCGAGGAGTCGCGACGCTACCTCCAAGCGCCCTGGGCCATCCATGAGAAAGAACGCCCAAGGGAAGCCGCGTGGCTGATGCTCGAAGGCACATCGCGTGCAAACATCTCGCTTCGGGATGAAGGCATCGTGCTTCGCGGCAGCGCCCAGTCGGCTCTGGGCAAGGCCCTCGTCGATGAACGCCTCTGGGGTCGTCGGCTGCGGCGGGGTGAGGTGACCGAAGTCATCGAAGCGCTTCTCCAGGCGACGGCCCATGACGACTACGCCTATGTCCGGGCTCAGCGAACGCCCTTTGGCCCCATGGGCTGGAAACTTGACCCCGGCGCCCTGAAGCTCTGCGCCGCGAGAGAGCCCGTGGCCGAAGAAGGCGAAAAAGCTCCGCCGAACCCCTATTTTCGCGAACTCTACACAAGGGTTGCCGACAACATGTTGGCCAGGCGCGCACCGCTGCGGGGCCTGGAGGCAAGGGAACACACCGCACAGGTGGACAAGGACCTCCGGCAGCACCGGGAGCGCCGGTTCCGTTTCGAAGAAGACGACCGGAAGCAAATGCAGGAGATGCCGCATGACAACGAAACCTCCCGGCGTCTTCCCCTGCTAATTTGCTCGCCAACAATGGAGCTCGGGGTCGACATCTCCACACTCGAACATGTGCACCTTAGAAACGTGCCGCCGACGCCGGCCAACTACACGCAGCGGGCAGGGCGTGCAGGCCGCGCTGGACAGGCGGCGCTGATCACGACCTATTGCGCCGCACAGAGCCCCCATGATCAGTATTATTTCGCTGATCCAGGCCAGATGGTCGCGGGAACGGTGCAGCCGCCGCTTCTCGATCTCGGCAATGAGGAACTCGTCGTATCCCACTGTCACGCCATCTGGCTGGCGGAATCCGGAGTGGAACTTGCACCGGCGATCGCCGAAGTGCTGGACCTCACTCAAGGAGACGGCAAGTATCCACTCCGAGATGAAGTAGCGGCAGCTCTATCAGTCCCCGAACTCGCCCCTCGTGCGGCAGAGCGCATGGTGGCTGTCCTCAGCCAGATTGCCGGTCGACCCTTCGGACATGACCTCGCAGAAAGCACCGCGCGCGATGCCTTCGAGAGATTCGACCGGGCTTTCGACTCGTGGAGACGGCGGTTGAGCGCCGCCGAAGACCAGAGAGATCGCGGCTACCGGTTGTCGAAGAGCACCCAGGCAAGCGCCGAGGAACGACGGCAAGGGGACCGATCTTATAACAGCGCACGACGGCAGATCGAATTGCTCAAAAGCGGCAAGGATTCAAACTCCTCGGACTTCTTCACCTACCGCTATCTGGCAACGGAAGGCTTCTTGCCTGGATACAATTTTCCCCGCCTGCCGCTCACGGCTTTCGTTCCCGGTGCCGAACGACGTGGCCGTGGCGATTTCCTCTCGAGGGCGCGTTTCCTGGCAATTTCCGAGTTCGGGCCGGGGAGCATGATCTATCACGAAGGGCAGTCGTTCCGCGTGACGCGCGCCATGCTACCTCCACAAGTGCGCGCTGGCGACGGAGTCGGCCTCAACACCGATGTATTGCTTCTCTGCCCAAACTGCGGCTCGATCCAGGGTTCGGATGCTCCCGAGCGCTGTGATGCATGTGGGGCCGGACTGGCCGATCCTATCCGCCTCGACGGCGCATTTCGCGTCGAGAATGTCGAGGCCGCTCCGGCGGAACGAATTTCCGCCAATGACGAGGAGCGCCAGCGCCAGGGCTTCGATATTCAGACCGCTTTTGCGTTCCAGGGCGAACCACAAAGGGTTCGGTTGCGCGATGGTGAAGGGAAAGACCTGGCAGCGATCTCCTACGGACCGCGCACCCGTATTGCCAGGATCAACAAGGGACTGCGGCGACGTCGAGACAAGGACCTCTACGGTTTCAAGATCGGAACCCATAGTGGTCGCTGGCGCGGTTCGGCAGGCGGTGATGATACCGACCCGGATTTACGCCCCAGCGCCGAGCCCGAGCAGACGGTCCTGCCGATGGTGGAGGATCGCAAGAATGCCATGCTTCTGGTTCCCTCGCGTCACTTGGAGGTCGAGGACGTCGCAACCTTGCAGAGCGCCCTTGCCCGAGGCCTCGAGCGAGTTTTCCGTCTTGAGGAAGGTGAAATTGCCGTGGATCCCGTTCCGGATCGGGATGCGCGCAACGGGCTTCTATTCTACGAGGCGTCCGAAGGTGGCGCGGGTGTGCTGTCGCGGATCTCGCGCCAGGAGGACCTGCAAGCGGTGGTCCGCGCCAGTCTCGAGATCATGCACCTGGAAGAGACTGACGGCGAATGGCGTGACCGCGACGACGCCCCCTGCGTCGAGGGCTGCTATCGCTGCATCCTTACATATTTCAACCAGCCTGATCATGAGTTGATCGACCGGAGGCGGAGCGAGGTCCGGCGTTTGTTGGCTGACCTTCTATCGGCCAAGGTCGAGGTGGTCGCGCCGATTGAAAAGACGAGTCCAGTTCGCACACCGGCCTCGGAAGGGCCGTGGGCAAACGCGGCGCGCAGGTGGGGAATCGTACCGCCGGACGTGGACCCCATTGCACGGGGCGGCAAGGTCGCGCAGGCGTCGTGGAGCAAGTTCTACACCGCCGTGACCGAGGACGCAGGCCTTTCCGCCGAGCTGTCGAACGAAGGTTACATTATCCTCGGAGCGGCCGCGCCGCCCGATGAGATGCCGGAAGAACTCGCGCATATCGACAAGGTGACTTCATGACTTCGGCTACCAGCGCCCTTACAAGCCCAGGCAGCCTGATCCGTGCACGCGGCAGGGAATGGGTCGTCCTGCCCGGATCGGGACCCGACCGCCTGCGCCTGCGACCGCTATCGGGCACGGAGAGCGATTCCACGGTAGTTCTGCCGGCACTCGAGTCGGTTCCGCCCGAGCCGGCAATCTTCAAGGCGCCGGACGCATCGCGTATGGGCACTTCCTCGGAAGCGCGCTTGCTGTCGGACGCGTTGCGCCTCAGCCTTCGCCGCGGCGCGGGCCCGTTCCGCTCCTCCGGTCGGATCGCGTTCGAGCCGCGATCCTATCAGCTGGTCCCGTTGATCATGGCGCTGCGCCTCGACCCGATCCGGCTGCTGATCGCCGACGATGTGGGCAATGGTAAGACCATCGAGGCCGGCCTAATCCTCCGGGAGATGTGGGACCGAGGCGAGGCAACGCGAGCCTGCGTGCTGTGTCCGCCGCACCTGGTCGAGCAATGGGTCGATGAACTGCGCGAAAAATTCGATCTGCATGCGACCGCCGTGACCGCCACGACTGCGCCACGTCTCGAACGCGGGCTCGCATTGGACGAGAGTCCTTTCGACGCCCATCCGGTCACCGTTGTCAGCCTGGACTACATTAAGGCCGACCGCCGCCGGGCTGACTTCGCAAGGTCCTGCCCGAATTTCGTTATCGTGGACGAGGCGCATGCCTGTGTCGGCGGCGGACGCGGCACAACCCAGAGGCAGGTCCTGTTGAACGGTCTCGCAAAGGACCCGAACCGTCACATGGTTCTGCTCACCGCGACGCCGCATTCCGGTGACGCGGAAGCTTTCGACGACATTCTGGCTTTGCTTCGCCCGGACTTCTCTCATGGCGCCTTGTCCCGAGCTCGGGAAGAGCTCGCCCAGCATTTTGTCCAGAGGCGACGTATCGATGTCAGGGAAGAAGGCTGGGAAGTTCCCGGCGCGAAGCGGACCTTTCCCAAGCATGATGTCGGCGAGAGGGCGTTTCAGTTGACGCCCTCACACCTGGCGTTCCACGAGGCCGTCTTGGCGTGGTGCACCGAGCGCGCCGCGAAATCCGGACATGATGCGCGCCGGCGGCGGCTGGCGATCTGGGCTACCCTGGCCCTGATGCGATGTGTCGGTTCCTCGCCGGCCGCTGCGATTGCCACGCTGGAGGCCCGGCGCGGCCCGATCGACGATTCTGATCTGGAAGCCGCGATCTTTGACGAGGATGAGGGCCAGCTGACGGATGACGATCTGGAACCGGGGACAGCGGCAGAAGACATGGCTGGCCTCGACGACCTTCTGCGGATGGCACGAGATCTCGAAGCCAGACCTCAGGAGGACGCCAAGCTGTCACTCCTCAAGCGCGAACTGGCGGAGCTCTGTTCTCAGGGCCATCAGCCTGTCGTGTTCTGCCGCTACATTGCCACAGCCGAGGCCGTGGCCGGCGCGCTCAGGAAAGATAAGTCCTTCAAGGACCGGACGATCGAGGTCGTCACCGGCCGGCTTCCAGGCACGGAGCGGAGGGTCCGCGTCGAAGGCATGGCGGACGCGGAGCGTCGAATACTCGTTGCAACCGATTGCCTGTCAGAAGGTATCAACCTCCAGACCCTATTCGATGCTGTCGTGCACTACGATCTGTCGTGGAATCCGACGCGGCACCAACAGCGCGAAGGCCGGGTCGATCGGTTCGGGCAGCCGGCCGATCAGGTGCGCTCCTTGACGATCTATGGCAGCAACTCGGCCATAGACGGGGCCGTACTCGACGTCATCCTGAGAAAGGCTGCGGCCATCCGGAAAGCCACGAATGTCTCGGTCAGCATGCTGGATGATCGAGGGACGGTGTCCGAGGCGCTGATGCATGCACTGGTATTGAAGTCCGGCGCAGCCTCGGGTCGTCAGGGCGACCTGTTTCGCGACCTCGATCCCGCGGCCGATCTCGAACGACTCTGGCGCGATGCGGAGGAGAACGAAAAGGCATCCCGGGCACGCTTTGCGCAAAGACGCCTGAAGCCCGAAGAAGTGATACCGGAATGGCAGCGCGTGCGCGACCTTTTGGGCGATACCGAGGATGTTCGGCGGTTCGTACGCCGTGCCCTGGACCGGGTCGGCATCACGTTCGACGGAAAATCCGTCCCGGTCGATGCGCTACCCGAAATGGTGCGCGAAGCTCTCTCCTCGCGGGGCATCCAAGGGCGAACCCGAGTTTCGTTCGACCCTGTCGCCCAGCCAGGAGTCGAGGTGTTGCATCGCACGCATCCCATAGTCGCAACGCTGTCCGACGCCCTATCCGAAGGAGCCCTGGAGGACGCCCCGGACGCTCTATCGCGATCCGGCGCCTGGATCAGCCGAGCTGCTACCATGATGCGAACGCTGGCTCTTCTCAGGGTCCGCCATCGCATCCGACGCGCTTCGGCCGCATCAGATGACTTCCTACTGGCTGAAGAGATTGTGCCAGTTCTCTGGGAAGGCACGGCCGCGGGCCACGCCGCCATCGGCCTCGATGCGCTGAAGGTGCTCGACGAGGAGGTCGGCGCGACCTTGCCCGAGCCGGTGCGGAGAACCCAGGTGCTGCGGGCCCGTGCCCGTATCGATGACTCGGACGCCCTCACCGCAATCGCTCAGTCTCGCGCCGAAACGTTGACTGCGGATCACGACCGTCTGCGTGTTGCCTCCTCCACCCGGGGTCGCACGATTGTCGAGCCAGTGCTGCCGCCGGACCTCATTGCCCTCCACGTAATCTTGCCGGAGGCCAGATGATGCGCCACGAGACGATGCACCGCCCCGTCGAGATTGGCGCCGGCCTGATCCTGGAAGGAGGGCTGATCCCGTCAGATATGATCGCAAAGATCGCCCGCGGACAGGCCGCCGAACAGGCGGCGACAGACTATGGTGTGCCGAAGGGACTTACCCTCAACGACGAAATCGAGCGGGCTTTTCGCATGGCCTGCGCGGCCAATGATGAGCCGTCGGCCGACGCTACCGCCCAGGTCCGTGCGGTGCTTCGAGCCTTCGGATTCGACGACTTGAAGACCGGGCCACTGATGGCGGGCGATCGCCACTTTCCGGTCGACCTGTTGACAGGGGATGGCCGTGTCCCGGTGGTCATCGCGCCGGAAGGGGGGCTCGACCGCGCGCGGCATGAGGGCGGGCCGGCCGGGCGGTTCCGCTCGCCCGCGCTGCTCCTGCAGGACGCGCTCAACGCCTCGGATGACGCACTCTGGGGGCTCGTCATCGACGGCAAGCGTATCCGGCTCATGCGCGACTCCGTGCGCCTCGGCCGTCCGGCGTTCCTCGAGGCAGACCTTGGCGCGATCGTCGATACCGACGATCTCGGCGCCTTTGCCGGTCTCTGGCGGTTGATCCACCGAACCCGCTTCGGACGCGGCGAGGCCGGGGAAGGCCCGCTGGAACGCTGGAGCAAAGTCGCCGCCGAGCAAGGCGTTGCCGCCCGTGACAGGCTGCGTGACGGCGTCGAGGCGGCGCTTCGAGCTCTCGGAGCCGGTGCACTGGCGGACCCCGCCACCCGAGCCCGGATCGAGGCCGAGGAAAACCCGGCCGAGGCGCTCCATGCCGAAGCTCTGCGCGTGGTCTACCGGTTGATTTTCGTGCTCACTACCGAGGATCGCAACCTTCTGCACACTCCCGACGCCACCGATGAGGCGCGTGAGACATACGCCGAGGGCTACGCCCTCTCGCGCCTCGCCCTGCGTGCCCGTAGGCGGGCCAGTCGCGATAGGCACCACGACGCATGGGAAGGGGTCAAGGTCCTGTTCCGTGCGCTCCAGAAAGGCGAGCCGCTCCTGGGCCTTCCCGCCCTCGGTGGCCTGTTCAGAGAAGGTCTGACGCCGATCCTCGACACGGCTACTCTGCCCAACCCCCATTTCCTCGACGCGCTGTTCCACCTCGCTTGGATTCGGGACGGCTACGCGCTGGCACGGATCAACTGGCGTGACATGCAGACCGAGGAACTGGGATCGGTCTATGAATCTCTCCTCGAACTCGTGCCGCGTCTCGCAGAGAACCATACTCTGCTCGACTATGCGGGCGGGGCAGAGACACGGGGCAATCAGCGCAAGACCACCGGATCCTACTACACGCCCGACAGCCTGGTGCAGACGCTGCTCGACAGCGCGCTCGACCCAGTGATCGCCGACCGCCGCCGCGGCATTGGCACGCCGAATGGCGAGACCGGCGCGGACGGCATTCTGACCATGACCGTCTGCGACCCGGCCTGCGGCTCGGGACACTTCCTGCTCGCCGCCGCGCGCCGCATCGCGGACGCAGTGGCCAGGACACGGGCAGAGGCCGAGGGCGAGACCTTCGACCCTCCTGCATTCCGCCATGCCCTGCGCGAAGTTGTGGCGCGCTGCATTTTCGGGGTGGATCGCAACGATTTCGCCGTCGAACTCGCCCGTGTCGCGCTCTGGATCGAAAGCGTGGAGCCTGGGCGGCCCCTGGGCTTTCTCGACGCCAACATCCGGCATGGTGATGCATTGCTGGGACTGTCGGACCTCACCATGCTGACCGAGGGAATTCCGGATGCGGCCTACAAGGCACTGACCGGGGACGACAAGGGCATCGCCTCGGACCTGCGCAAGCGCAACAAGGCAGAGCGCGAGGGGCAGGGCGATCTGGGTCTCGATGGTCCCGGCGGGCTCCCGCCCGCGCTGGTGGCCTTCGACGAGCGGCTCCATGCCGCCAGCCAAGACACGCTGGAGGAGGTCGAGCGGCTTCGCGCCAGCTTCGAGGCGCGCGGTGCGGATGCCGAGCGACGGCGGGTGCGGCGGGCGGCGGATGCCTGGGTGGCGGCGTTCCTGCTGCCGAAGAAGCCGAATGTGCAGGTGCCGACCACGGCGGATATCGGTCGCATACTGACTCGCGAAGGCGACCCGGTGCTGGTGCAAGGCGTCGCTGACACCGCGGCCGAAGCGCATGTGCTGCACTGGCCGATCGCGTTCCCGGCGATCTGGGCGCGCGGCGGCTTCGACGTGTTGCTGGGCAATCCGCCATGGGAGCGGATTAAGCTACAGGAACAGGAATTCTTCGCATCCCGTGCGCCCGATATCGCCGAAGCCCCGAACGCCGCGGCGCGGGGACGGATGATCAAGGCGCTGGCAGAGGCTGAGCCAGGCACACCCGAGCAGCAGCTTCACGCCGCATTCTGGCACGCCAAGCGGACGGCCGAGGCGGCGAGCGAGTTTGCCAGGGCCGAGGGCGGGCGCTATCCGCTGACCGGACGGGGCGACGTGAACACCTATGCGCTGTTCGCCGAGCATTTCGCACGGTCGGTGAACCGGCATGGCCGGGCCGGGGTGATCGTGCCCACAGGGATTGCCACTGACGCAACCACAGCCCCGTTTTTCGGGTGGCTGGTGGAAGAGCGGAGGTTGGCGCGGCTGGTGGACTTCGAGAACTCGGCGCCGATTTTCCCCGGTGTTCACCGCAGCTTCAAGTTTGCCCTGCTGACCCTTGGCCATGACGAGGACGAGGCGCGCTTTGCCTTCTTCCTGACCGATCCCTTGCAACTCGCGCATCGCGAACGTTCCTTCGTTCTTACGCCAGAGCAGATCGCCCGCATCAACCCGAACACCAAGACTGCGCCGGTTTTCCGCTCCCGCCACGACGCCGAGTTGACGGCGAAGATCTACGACGCCGCGCCTGTTCTGATCGAAGAGGGGCGGACCGACGGAAATCCGTGGAGCTTCGACTACGCCACGAAGTTGTTCGACATGTCCGATGATTCTGGCCTGTTTTGTTCCTCCTCGCAGCTGGAAGATGAAGGATGGCGGCGCGACGGCACCTACTGGACCCGCCCCCGCACCCACGCTCCTCGGCCAGCGGCGGCTCGGCCTGCACAGGCCGCCATGGACTTGGACGGTAGCGATACTCGCTCCCTGCCGCTCGCCCAGGCTGAAGATCGGATGGTGCCGCTCTACGAAGCGAAGATGATCCACCAGTTGGATCACCGCTGGGCCACCTATGACGGCGAAAGCGCTCGCGATGCTACGCCGCTGGAAAAGGCAGACCCGGGCTGGGAGCCGATGCCCCGCTATTGGGTGACCGAGATGGAGGTAGAAAGACGGCTGAAGGCAAAAGGCTGGCCTCGTCGATGGCTGATGGGATGGAGAGACATTGCTCGCTCGACCGACGAACGCACATTGATCGCGTCTTTGGTGCCGCGCACCGCAGTTGGACACACACTCCGCCTAATGGCTGTCGCAAGCAAGTCCGGCGAAGTTTGCGGTTTTCTTGGTTCATCACAGGCTTTGGTCTTGGATTACGTAGCGCGACAGAAGATTGGTGGCACTCACTTCACCGTCGACAACTGGCGGCAGCTTCCTATCTTCGCGCCCACCTTCTACACACCCGAGCGCCTTGCTTTCGTCACCCCTCGCGTCCTCGAACTTACCTACACCTCCCGCGCGCTGGCACCCTTCGCACGCGACCTCGGCCATGACGGCCCGCCCTTCGCCTGGGACGAGGAGCGCCGCGCGCTCCTCCGCGCCGAGCTCGACGCCTTCTACGCCCGCGCCTACGGCCTGACCCGGGACGAGCTGCGCTACATCCTCGACCCAGCCAGTGTGATGGGCGCCGACTACCCCTCGGAAACCTTCCGGGTGCTGAAGCAGAAGGAAGAGCGGCTCTACGGCGAATACCGCACCGAACGGTTGGTGCTCGAGGCCTGGGACCGGCTTTCGGCCGACTGGAGCGCCGTGGGCCTCGGCGAGGACGTGTGAGCTTCGACCTCGCCCCCTCCGGCCCGGCGCGCCTCATGCTGCAGAAGGCAGGCTACGATGGCGGCTGGACGCTGCAACCCGAGGGCACGATCCCCGCTGCGCTCGACGATCCGCCCTGGATGACGCTCCGCTCGCAGAACGCTCCCGGCCTGATTGCCCTCGCCATCGCGCCTCCCGGCTACGCACTGCGCACCACTCCCCGCGTTCTACGCCGGCTGGCCGAGGAGGAGCTGGGCACTCTCGAGGCCGACCATCTGCGGTTCGAGACGCTCGCCGAGCTACGTGCCGCCTGCCTGCGCGCCTGGCACCTGTTTCGCGCCCTGCCGGATGCCCCCGAGACCGCATTCGAGGCCGAGTTGAAACGGGAAGGGCAGTCCTGGTCCGGTCCGGACTCCCAAGACCTCGACCCCAACCGCGCCACCACCCGCGGGGCCCAGGTCCGCCTCCGGGTCGGCCAGAAAACCTTCCGCGCCGCTCTCGACGACTATTGGGGTGGCCGCTGCCCGCTGACTGGCATCACGGACCGCGCCCTGCTGCGCGCCAGCCACATCGTCCCCTGGGCCGAGTGCAAGAGTGACGGCCAGCGCCTCGACGTCTTCAACGGCCTGCTGCTGGCCGCCCACTGGGACGCCGCATTCGACGCCTTCCTGGTCAGCTTCGACGGAGAGGGCCGGGCGGTTCCGTCACCCAAGTTGTCGGAGGCCGCCGCAAGGGCCTTGGGTGTGACCTCCGCGCCGCGCATTGCCTTGGCCGCTGACCACGCTGCACCAATGGCGTGGCACCGCGAGAAGATGGACGAGATCGCCATTCGAGATTGAGGGGCCGGCCACCTGCCGAACTATCAGCCTCTTATCGAGCGCTTGGTCGCTCTGGAGAGCAGGCCTGGCTCAGCCCTTCTGGGTGCGGCGAGATAACGGGGATCGGCGGCGATACGTGCATTGCTAATCAGGCTAACCTGAAACGGAATTCGCAAGATTAGCAGATCTCCTCGTGCCGCTCATCGCCGGGTTTTCGCCGAGCCTCCAAAAAAGATTGCGTGCGTGTTTTGGAGCCGCCCCGCCGGGGCGTAGGTCCCTTCTGTAGCAAAGAGGAGACCAAGATGTCCGAAGATGAAAACCACGACGAATACCTGACAACAGCAGACGTCGCCAAGAAACTGCGGCGACACCCACGGACGATCCGCGACTGGATCGTGAACGGGACCGTGACTGAACGCGGCAGAGTTTTCCTCGACGGCACGAAAGCTGGCAAGAGCTGGCTCGTGCACCCCGATTGGCTGGCGCTCTTCGAGCATCGGATCCGCCCCGTGAGGAGGGCGGATCTCGATCTCGAGTGAGCCCCGAGCCAGCACGGGAGTGAAGACATGACGGTTCAAGATCAAATCCGGGATTATCTCGACGAAACCGGGGTCACCAAGCACGCGCTGGCCTTGCAAGCCGGCCTGAATCCGAAGGCCGTGAAGAATATTCTCGAGATCGCCGGAATTCGATCGGACAGGAAAACTCTCGATGCGCTCGGCGCTGTAATGGGTATCCATCTGCCGACGCCGACGGGTCAGATGACTTACGCGCGCCTCATGAGCGACCTGGCCCGTCCGGCAGGGGATGAGAAAACCGACAGCCGCAACCGTGTGCTCCTCTCCCGCCTCAAGGCATTTCTGAAAGCCGCGGGCTGGGTGGCCGAGATTGAAATCGTGGACCGCCGGCGCGCGATCGAGAAATTGTCGAGTTGGTCGGCTGCAACCCTCGATCTGACGGAAAACAGCTTCGCCACCTACAAGTCCGACATCCTGGCGGCCATTCACTCTCATGGCGGTCGAAACCGGCCGTCCGGAATTCGGGACGTGACAGGCATCTATCGCGAAATCCACGATAAGCTGTCCGAGTCAGATTACCCGGAGGACCTGAAGCTGATTTCCGGGACGTTCTTCCGGTTCCTCGACGAGCGCGAAATTGCTCCGGGTGACGTCGGGACGGAGGTCTTCAACAAATACTATCTGCATCGGCTGGCGGTCAGCCCGAAAGACGAAGCGACATGCAGGAAGCACGTGCGACGCATCTCTGCGCTCTGCACGCGCCTCGCGGCCGATCCGGATTTTAGTTCTTACGGGTTCAAGGTAGCGAAGCACCCGTTCCCGGACGGCCGGAACAAGTATTGTATTGATGCGTCGGTCTTTTCCGAGCTGCTGTCCGAGTTCGACGGTCCCGTCAGTCGCTGGCTGCGGGGAGAGGCATCTCGTGACGGGTTGTCGGAAGAAGCGTTCCTCGCGCAGTTGGATTCCGCCGAGACCACGCGTCCGGTGAACCCGAAGAAGTCCCTGCTGAAAAAGAAGAACGGCGGCCGAAAGCGCACCGAGGAAGAGCGGCAGTCGGCTGGCTTCCTCCTGCCCGGACAGACATGGAGCGCGAGGACGCTCGAAAACCGACGCTACCAGCTCATCGCAGGAGCCAAGGCACTTTATGCCGCAACGGGGTATCTGATCGAGGATCTGACCGAGTATACGGATCCCGATGTGATCGAGAGCGTCCTCGATGTTCTGAGTTCCGGGAATTCCGACGACGAATTTCCCAGCAGTTATGCCGAGTCGGTCGGGAAGACGCTGAAGAAGCTGGCGCGGGACTACATCGGTCGAAGCGCCGACGACGTGAATGCCATCGCCGGGCATATCAAGGAACATGCGATCGGCGAGACTGGCATCTCGCGTCGCAACAAGGCACGGCTGCGGCAGATCATCGGTGACCGCCAGCAGCGGCTGATCGATCTGGGCGACATCCTGACCGACGAGGTCAACTCGATCATCGACAATCGGAAACGGAAGTGCCGCGGCAAGATGAGAATGGACCTGCTCGGCCCTGAAGAGGCCCGGGACATCATGTGTGCCATCGCCAGTGATATTCTACTGGCGCGGGCACCACGGCGGGCCAACATCACTGGCATCCGCATGTCCTGGATTTCCTGGGCGGGTGGAACGGCACGCATCGTCGTTCCCAATGTGCAGGTGAAAGGGCGCGACAGCGACGATCCGGATCTGCATATACCGCTCGATGAGCATGCTTCGGCCAGGTTGGAATCGTTCATCGAGAAGGTCCGGCCGAAGGCTCTGCGAGCAGGAGACGACGAAAATCCATTCCTCTTCCCGTCGCAGGGGGAAGGGGGCAATCCTGGGCAACCCTATGCCGGCTTGCTCGAGCGTCTCGTCCGGCACACGAAACGGATCGTGGGGTTCAAGATGAATCCCCACCTCTATCGACACTTTCTGGGCTGGCTCTGGCTCAGGGAAGATCCGGACCGGCTGCCAGATGTCCAGCGTCTCCTCGGTCACAAGCGGCTCGAGACGACCCTCGCGCACTATGCCGAGATAGACGAGGATCTCGCTCTCGACAGGTGGAGCAAATACCTCGCCGATCAGAAGTCCCGGCAGCCCGAAAAAAACAAGAAGAAAAGGAAAACAGGATGAAGACCCAACTCCAGAAGCGATCGGACCAAGGAAAGCTACTCAGCACCCGCGTGGACGCAATCGTCGACCAATATTCCCGTCTCGTCGTCGACCCTGAGCCGGGATCCGGGTGCACCTGCCTGGCCCTTCAGGCGGCGCGACCGGAACAATCGGCCAATATAGTGAAACGGGAGATCTACTGATGCGGGCCATGAAATCTCAGTGCGGGCGGGCCGCACCGTCCTCACCTGAGGAATTCCGCGAGGCCTTCGGCCGGGATCGACCAGGCGTCGATCCCGGACCCGTTCTCCGGTCGGTGCGCGGCTTTGCGGTGTGGCGCGGCGACATGGGCTGGCCCATGCCTGTGCCGGACCGCATGGAAATATCCGGCTATCTCGGCGGGCTCTCCGCGCGCGTCGGGGCAGAATACGCTGCTTCCGAGCTCGCCTACATTCAGCTCGGCGCCCCCGTCCTGTGGGGCGTCCCGGTCGCGGGCATGATCGGTCAGGTCCTCCGGCAGAGCCGGTGCACTTCGAAGGTCGCGGCGAAGTCGATCGACGAGCGGGCCCGGTCCGCCATCTCGTCGCTCCCGGACGAATGGCAAGGGAAGCTCATCGCGAAACTGATCAGTGAACCCGGACCTCACTCCAAAAAATGGAGCGCGAACCATGTTCAGGCCGTGGCGCATGCCCTGGCGCGATGGTGTCGCGCGTCGGCCGTTCTCGGTCGAGAGGTGCGGCCCTCGGGTTCCTCGTTCCACGTCTACGCGACCGACCTGAGGGCTGACGGCGTCTCGGATCGGAGCGTCTCCGACTATCTGTCGCGCATCCTCTCCGGCTTCCGTGTCGCGGCGGATCCCGGCTTCCGTAGCGCGGGATGCGACCATGTTATCGCGCGTCATGATGCTCTCGCGAAGATCGCGGGCCGGCCGACGAAGACCGGCGCGCAGATCGTCGGGGCGTCGACGATTTTCGATCTCGGCGTCGATCTGATGGACACGGCCCGGGAGAATGGCCCTCGCGGTCTGCATGTCGCACGCGACTTCCGCAACGGCCTGCTGTTGTCCTTTGCCGCGGCCCTGCCGCAGCGGGCTCGGGCCCTTTCGCACCTCGCCTTCGGCCCGACCGTCGTGCTCCTCGAGAATCCCTACGTTCAAGTCGTGCTTCCCGGGCGCGTGCTGAAAATGCGTGAGGCGAAGAAGCGGTTCGCTGGCTATGACAAAGTCTTGTGCAACCCGGTGCTATGGTCGGCTCTCGACGACTACAAACGGAGTTTCCGGCCACTGTTCGATGACGGGCCGGCGCTCTTTCCGAGCATGATCGATATGGGCGCGGCCATCACCTCGGCGCAACTTGGCCGCCTGGTCGGCGATCTCACCTGCAAGCACCTCGGCGTGCGCGTGAGCATTCATCGGGTCAGGGACAATGCCGCGACCGAGGCCTCAGAGGAAATTCAGAGCGGCGGATACCTGGCGCCAGCCCTCATCGGCAACAGGAGCGCCGCCACGACCATGGACAGCTACGATCACGCGCAAGGGATGAGAGCCGCACGAGAACATGGCGCACGCATTGCCGGCCTGAGGTCTGCCCCCACGACATTGCGCGTGTAGCCTCAGAGCCGGCTTCCCTTGCCCCCGAGGCGGTCTGGCTTACAGACGCCGAAAGTGCCCACGAAGGAGAGCCCGAATGGACACTGAGAGGGACGGTATGCGCTGCCGGTCCCTTCCCGGCCGATCGGACACCCGGCGTCAGGCATGA
Source organism: Pseudooceanicola aestuarii (assembly GCF_010614805.1). NCBI lineage: Bacteria > Pseudomonadati > Pseudomonadota > Alphaproteobacteria > Rhodobacterales > Paracoccaceae > Pseudooceanicola > Pseudooceanicola aestuarii. Next base: position 331,203 of record NZ_JAAFZC010000002.1, on the reverse strand, counting down.
ACGATCAGGAAGAAACCTATGCACGACTACCCTCCCAGGTCTCCCGAAACTCTTGCTGCCATGGAAAGGACCCGGGCGGCGGCCAGGCAACTGGAGACGGACACCCGCCACGTTGCCATCTGGCTCGCGGCCCGGGCGCCCGGCATTCTCGTCCGCCTCGAGATCCAGCGGCATCATGGCTGCGGGGACCACGAGATCGCGCATGTCGTGCCCCATGTGACGGAGCCGGAGGCACGCCAAAGACTGCGGGCGAAGGCCGAGAGATCCCTGCAGGCGTTGGGGTGGACGCTGAAGCCGGAGGGGCGAGACGTCTGGTCGATATTCGTTCAGGGTGAAGGGCACACGCTGTCCGCTCACCAGCGCCTCGCGGCAATCTCGAGGGTCGGGAACGCCATGAATGCAGTGTCGGTCGAAGCTACCGAGAGGCCATCGACATGCGGACATGATGATGCCGTTCCCTGACCGGCGGTTGTAGGTGGCCGCCGCTCACTGCCGCAAAATACCGTAATATCTGCATTTTTCCGGTTCAATTGAAGAAGGGTCGTTTCCACCCGCATGGGGTAGGATGTGCCCCTTCTCAATTTTTTCCGTCTTCTGCCGCAACGTGCCGCAACATCCGGACCGAGATTGCCATTTCTACAATTTCAGGTCCGGAAACGTCCAGCCGAGGGTGAAGAGAGGGAATGGGCACCGTCATTCCGTTGGCCGCGCTCCTCGGGGCGAGAGCGCGGCCAACGGAAACGCGGCGCCTCGCGATCAACGAAATCAACCAAGCCGGCAACAACCCCTCCTGCTGCTACAGATGCGCCGGCAAGACACCCCCGATACAGAAAGGAGATTTCTCGGGGCCTTGACTGCCACGAACGGCGTCGACCTCCACAGGAGACCCCCATGTTCAACTTCTCGAGCAATTCCGTCCCGGCGGGCCGCGATCCCGCGATCGTCGCAACCAGAATCTTCTTCCAGGAGCACGGCTCCGCGCTGCTCAATGCCGCCGCCTTGCTCGGCGGTCCCTCCGGGCACCGTCGCTGCCTCCGTCTTCTGTCAGGAATTTCGGAGAGCTCCTCGCTCACGCGAGCGCTCAGACAGGAGCTGGTCTGGCTGCATCGGCTTGTCTGCCTCGATTTCGTCGGGGATCCGGAGACCGAGGAAACAGCCCGCTTCGCGATGATCGACCTGCTGGATCCGCGGGTCGAGGAGATCTGCCTCGAGGCCGACCGCCTCTACGATCTTCTCGTCGCGATCTCGGATCTGGATCCCGGGTGCGATGTCGTCCTGGGAGAGCTGTTCGACCTCTCTGCTGCATGACGCAGTCGGCCCGCATGGGCCGGCAGCTTGAAGGCGCCGCATTTTCGCAGCGACCGACTCTTCTGGAGAAAGACATGCAGACCTATTACCAGATGCCCCTCGATGAGCTCTGCTCGCTGCTGATCGGGATGACCCGGAGCTTCATCGACCATTTCCCTGTCAACGAGATTGCCGCCGATGCGCTCGAGCGCGGGTCGCTGCGCCGCACCCTCGAGGGGATGCGTGCCGGTGCCGGACTCTCGCGTCGCGACGACACGGACGTGGACCTCCTGTCGGCCGTTCTGGACCGGGAGCGCGAACGCGAGACCCTGGGCACGTTCGCGGTTTTCGATGGCCGGGACGATCCCGAACTCGGCGCCGTCGGGGAAGTGCGAGAGATGCTGGACCTGACGGACAGGGGACAGGCGATCGACGCATGCGTCAGGTCCCTGAGGCGCATCGCGCATATCCGCTCCATCTGCCGGGCCCGGATCGATGCCGAGAAGGTGCTGCTGGGACGGTGAGTCCACCTTCCAAAGGCGTCCCGGTGGCCGGCAGGAATGCCGGCCACCATCCGGCCGTCATGCCTTCGGGCTGAGCCGGAAGGCCTTGCGCCGCTTCTTGCCGTCGATTTTCGTGCCTGCGGGAAGGTCCTGGATCCATCCATATTGCATCAGGACGGCCAGCTGCCGATCGAGAGCCTTCGACCGCCGGGCGGCGACCGGCCCGAACTGCAGAACCCGGTCGGTCGCGAACCCGTCGCCGGGCTGCAGGTTCTTCCGAAGCCAGTCAAGAAGGGCCTGGGCCTGGGCGATCTCGGTCTCGTTCGTGGCCGCGATGCACAGGAATTTGTACTGGCTCAGGTAGTATTTGACCATCTCGCAGGCCGCTTTCATGACCTCGCCGGAGACCGTCTCAGCCGCCCCGTCCTCGAAGAGCGTCATGATCGCGGCCAGCCGGCATGCGTGCTCCGGCGCCTTGGAGGCAAAGCCGGAGATGTCCGTAGCCCAGCCACCTCGACCGAGCTCAGCCTCGACGTTGTCATGAAATTCGACGCAGATGGACAGGGCATCCTCCGAAAGGGACAGAAACCGCTGGGTGGGATCCGCCAGGGTGTCCATCAGAGCTGCCTCGACTTCGTCATGGAAGCGTTCCGCGGCAGCCTCGTCCTCGGCCGTCGGACGCCGATATTTTCGGTTGCCCATGTTGCTGACGGGCCAGCACGGCAGCATCCTCGCCAGGATGCCCTGACCGATCAGGAATTCGTCGCCGTAGGTGTCACGGATCAGCGTCGGCTGGAACATGAGGTTGATCGTGGTTGCAGTGGGAGGGACATAGCCGTCGCCCTCCTGACCGGCACGCGGACGGAAGAAGTAATCGCCGTCCCAGAATTTCGACACGATGCCGCTGGTCTTTGCACGTTGGTCTTTCGACATGGAATGGCCTCCCCAGAAGCTCGCCGCTTCGTCGGTGAACCAGCCCAGGAAACCGCATCCGGACGCGATTGCCTTGAAGGCACCCTCGACCGTGGGTTCTGTCACCAGGAAGCTGGGACAGACCGGAACCGCAGGTTTCTCTTCTCCTCGCCCGGCGCTTGCAATCTCGGACTTGTGCAGCGCCATGGCGATCTCGTGTTCCTTCCGGAGACGCATGATCACCCGGTCGATACCGGTCTTGGCGATCTTGTCCGCGGCACTCTTCCGCTCGCCCGACAATGCGATCGTGACGAAAGCTGCAGTCGCGTTCGAGGGCGATCCGAGTGTCTGGACCTTCGCCCGGCTCCCTGCGACGAGCGAGGCCACGGACAAGACGGATTGCGCGGCAAGGGCGGCCGGCCCCTGCGTCTTCCTGACGATTGCCTCAGCCGCGCTGCGGAGCTTCGGTGTCAGGCAGTCGAGGGGGAAGGCACTGGCGGGCGGCTCCGCGTGGGGCAGCGGCGTGGGCTCTCGTGGTGGAGCGGCCGTTTCTCCATGCGGGACTGAAAAGTTCGGCTTCGACGCTTTGGCGTCGACCCTGCCGACGAGGGACTTGATGCGGGCAAGCATTCCTGATCTCCGTTGCTGCTCGGGTTGTGATCAGGAAATCGGTCGATCGGTTTTCCGGCGGAAACGGCAGGAAGCGGATTCTTGCGGCGATGGACGGGTTTTTTTGGGAGGACGCATGAGGCTTGGCTCGAGGCCATAAGACCGCGATCTCGTGCAGGCGCTTCTTGTAACGCCATGGCACATGACGAGAAGGCCCGGGCAGGAGCCCGGGCCTTTTCGGAACTCCGGGTTACCGGAACGGACAGGCGATATCCGGAAGATCGGCGCCGATCTCTGACAGCGCCCCGTCAATTACCCTGCGGAGACTGCTTGCCAGAAACGGTATTCCCCAGTCCGGGGTCATTTGTCCCATAATCGCTCTGACGACGTGATCTGCGCATTCGTGCTCAATGAGCTCCCGACGCAAGGCGCGTCGAAAATCATGTGCTTGAATGGCGGAGGCGCCGATGCCGTGTGTGTCGCAGTAGCGAATGAAATTCTTCCGGAACCGCGCTGTGCCAGTTCCGGGCCGGTCTGCCACGAGTTGCGGAAAGAGCAATGCCTCGTTCTGGTCCCGCCGCAACTCGAACAGGCCAAGGAGACCAAGGTCCTGCAACTGCGGAGAGACAGGAACCTCCCGTCGGGCGGCGGGCGTCTTCGCATCGCGATCGATGAAGAGGACCGGCATGCTGTCACGATACAGCAGATCCCGGGTCGCCAGGTTCACGGCTTCGTCGAGCCGCAGGCCTCCGAGCCGCATCAGGAGCGGCACCCAGAACAGGGGATCACCGGCGTCTTGGATTTCTCCCTTGAAAATCGGTGATGACAGATAGTTCTGGAGTGCCTCTGACCAGGCACGGGGTTCGAGCGGTCGCTCCTGCCGCCGCAGACAGGCCTCTTCGACCGTCGACCAGGCACAGACATCGAACGGGTTCTCCTCTTCGAGCCCAAGCTCGACAAGGAAATCGCCAACCCGACGGGCTGTCCGCCCGAATCTCAGGAAAGTCGATATCCTGATACGGTCGGGAACAGACAGCTCTTCCACAGGCCCACCTTTATTTCCGGCACCACTGCGGCGTTTCCCGTGGTATTTCGGCAGGTTTCGGATTTCCGTCAGGGCGTCGAAGACATCTCCCCGTGCGATGTGGGAAAAGAACGGGTTCCCGAGGGCGCGCGTCCAGACACGCTTCGCGCTCTCGGTATTCGCACCGCTGCTCCGGCGCCATCGTTCACCATGAGCGGTATCGAGCCGTCGGATATCGGGTCGATAGCCCACCGACCGCGCCTCGATATATAGGTCGAAAGCCGTCTCGACGCAGATCTCCAGCTCGCCTGCAAGGATCGCCTTCGATTGTTTTGTGAGATTGGCGGCCTCGAGTAGGGACCGGGATGTCCGCCTGGAGGCCGTTTCCTGGTGCATAGCGATGTCAATTCGGGTGGCGAGGATGTCGCGCATTTCCTGTATCTCCGTGAGTGTTGGAATGCCGCCCCTATGCCCCGGATTCGCGGGAAAAAGTTGATCTGGGTCAAAATTTCCGGCCGTTATTTCCGCCAAGATATCACGCCTTCGTGAGCGCACGGTTGCCAGGAGCGGCCAAGGCGCTCCCCTGCAAATCAACCGGGCATTCGCCTTCCTGTCCCGGTTCTTCCGCCGGAGATCGCATCAGCGCGCGGCGCTCCGGAAATCGACTACCTTCTCTTCGTTACGGAAGCGCCCCGTGTCGTCGAAGGGCCGCGCGATCATGGAGACGTCGAGCTCGACGTCGCAGATGCGCTCGTAGAGCGCCTTGAGCGTGAGCCCTTGGGCATAGGATCTTGCGCCTTCGTCGACGGGGTCGTGCCCCATCAGGACGCAGCGGATCGCGTCGGACTTGTCCTGGTTCATGAGGTCGGAGTTGAACGAGGTACGCATCGCGTGCAGGTCCAGGCCTTCCCAGTAGCAGTCATTCGTCTTCCTGTAATAGGTGAACTTCTTGGAGAAGTTCTCCGAATAGGTCTTCTTCGTTTCTCCACGCGTCAGGTTCACGAACAAGCGATGCGCGTCCTCCCCTCGACGGAGTTCCACCAGCTTCAGGAGGCCAAGCTCGATCAGCGTCGGATGAACCGGGATGCGGCGCTGGGAGTCGATGGTCTTGACGTTGTTTGCATCGCGGCATTTCACGTCGACATAGGCGATGCCCTTGTCGGTGCCGAAATCCTTGGGGCCGAGCTGGCAGGCCTCTTCCTCGCGCAGGCCCATGAGGCGTGCGATGAGCGGTATCCAGTAGAGAGGTTCGCCCTCATCTTCGAACGGCCCCTGGAAGGCGGGCGACCCCAAGAAGGTGTAGATGCGATCATCCCAGCAGACGCGTTTGCGCTTCTCTTCGCTTTTTTTCCACTTGTCCTTCAGCTTGTTGGACACACCGCAGATCTCGAAGGGATTCTGGTCGATCAGCTGGAGGTCGTAGAGCATCTTCCCGACAGACTTGATGTAGCCGCGGTGCTTTGCGCGGGTCTCCGCGCGGATACGCGGAATGCGGGCATCCAGGGCGGCCTTTTCCCGATCAGCTTCGGTTGCATTGCCATCCAGAGCAAGCAGCTCCAGTGCTTCCTTCTCAAGGCGTTCCTCTTCAGCTTCGAGATCTTCGATCAACGCCTTGAACCCGAATTCCGAGACGAATTTCGTCTTCCCCTTGGAATGCTGAAAGGGCAGCTCGGGCAGGATCTTCAGGGCGTCGCGGATATCATCTCGATCCGCGTCCTCGAACGGGACATCTCCGACGAACTCCACCCAGAATTTTTCCGCGACATTCGCCTTGCTGCCACTGTTGGACGTCCATTTCTTGCCGGCATCGGCATCGCCGGTCTGCTCCATGGAGAAGTCGTCTCCGTATCCGGCCATCTTGAGCTCCTTCATGAGCTTGATCCCCTCGAGAAGCGTGATGCCCCGGGGCTTTGTGAGAACGACTTCCCGCGTTTCGGGCGAGAGGTCCCGCAGGTCGATGTTCTTCAGGAGCGGTGGGCGCAGCTTGATCCGGAACGCGGTGTCGTCATCCTTGCCCGCGGTGTCCGGGGACGCGTCCCCGGCCGCGGGCTGGGGCGTTGCCGGTGCCTCCGGCACTGTGTCTGCAATCGCGGCCGGGGCTGCGGCAGTGTCGACCGGCGCCCGAAGAGGAGCAGCCGCCTCTGTTGCCGTCTGGGGCATGGAAGCCGCCGTCATGGGCGGCACGGCGATGGAGGTCACATCCGATACGGCTGCTGCCAGGATGCCCAAGGCGGGGGAGTGCGATTGGGAGGCAGCCACGGGCAGGGCGGCTGTCGGGGAGGCCGACCTGTGCGCCATCACCGACCGAAAGATCGGTGTCGGTTCCTCGTAGGTCCCGACCTCGCGCCGTTCCCGTTCGCGGGACACGTCCAGCATGACACGGAGAGCCTCGAAGGCGAGTGCGCGCCAGTCGGCGGTGCCCTCGTCGAGCGTCACGCCCATGCGATTGGCCATCTCGCGCAGAGGTTCCGTGACCGGCCCCCGGTCGCCGAGCGCCAGGGCTCGGCGCAGCATGTCCTGCGTATTACGTTCCACCTGCGCCGCAAAATTCGCCGCCTCGTCCGAACGCGGCTCGGCACAGGCGCGCAAAGCCTCGTGCGCCGCGATCTGGCAGCGCGCCAGCTCGGTCAGCAGGGCAACATGTTCGGGCTTCAGATGATCCACCGGTCTCTCCGTCGTCAGCGCGAAGGCCGCGTCAGTGAGCACCGTCAGGCGCGCGACGAGGATCTTCGCTTCGGAGAGGACGTCGGTCCGAAGGCTGAGACAGAGGGCCGAACTTTGACCAGGGTTCGATATCTCCCGGAACGCGCACGGAAGCCGGCGGCGGAAGAAGTAGCCCGAGGGGCGTTTTTCGAGGTGGGGGGTGTGTGCGACTCCGGCCATGCGGGAAGCCTCCGAAACAGGTTCCAGGGCATCGTGGAGTCGGGATCCGTGCACCGGTTCGGGCACGCGTTTGTGCACCAATTTGTGCACGTGCACAGGTGGCTCCGACTCTGGTCGGAGGTCACCTCATGGGAAACCCAATGAAATAAGGCGTTTCGCCTATATCTGAGGGATTTTGGCTCCGGCGGTAGGGATCGAACCTACGACCAATTGATTAACAGTCAACTGCTCTACCGCTGAGCTACGCCGGAACACGAGGTGGCTTTTAGCAATGTGATTCAGGGGGGGCAAGGGCATAAGTGAAGGTGGGATGACATTTTCCGCACCTTCCCTCAGGTCAGGCGGAAGATGGCGTCGGGGGTCAGGTCGTTTTCGGGGGTCACACGGGATTTCCCGGTCAGATCAATGAGATGGGCCAGCACGTTCCGGGTGGCGGCGGGCAGAAGGCGAGGGTCGACGTCGGTGTAGACGCGGGTCGCGATCTCGGCGGGGGTGCCGGGGGCGGTGGCCAGGGCGGTCAGGATATCGGCTTCGCGGCCTTGGCGGTGGGCGATCAGCCAGTCGATCCGGGCGTGGGTTTCGTGGATCACGTCGCCATGGCCGGGCAGGTACACCGTCGCGGGCAGGGTGCGCAGCCGGGCGCAGGAGGCCATGAAATCGGTCAGGTCGCCATCGGGGGGTGACACGATGGAGGTCGCCCAATCCATTACCAGGTCGCCGGTGAAGACAGCGCCTCTGGCCGGGCCGGCGGTTACCTCGAAACACATGTGGTTGCCGAAATGGCCCGGCGTCCAATGGGCGCGGACCTGCCAATCGGCGACCTTGACTTCGGCCTGGTCGGGCAGGGCGATGTCGGGGGTGAAGTCGGGGTCGTACCCCTCACCACCGCCCAGGTCGGCCGTGGCGGCCAGGCGCTGCATGACAGCCGATTGCCCGGCGGCACTGTCGCCATAGGCCAGGATCGGCGCGCCGGTGGCCGCGGCCAGCGGCCGGGCAAGAGGGGAATGGTCCAGGTGCGAATGGGTCACCAGGATATGGGTGATGCGCTGCCCGTCCTCCAGCGCGTCCAGGATCGCGTCCAGGTGGGTGTCGTTCGCGGGGCCGGGGTCGATCACGGCGATATCGCGCTGACCCAGCAGGTAGGTGTTCGTCCCACGCCAGGTAAAGGCCGATGGGTTCGGGCACAGGATGCGGCGCAGGCCGGGGGCAACCTGCTGAGGAAGGCCGGGGGTCGGGTTGAAATCGTTCATCTGCTGTCTGCCTTTTGACCTGTGCGGTACGGGGCCGCTTTTCTCCGGCGCGACCTCGGCTTACCATTAGCGCATGTCTTTCGCATGGCTCAAACGATATGTCCCGCGCGGACTTTACGGGCGGGCGGCGCTGATCCTGGTTCTACCGGTGGTCACGTTGCAACTGGTGGTGTCCGTGGTCTTCATCCAGCGCCATTTCGAGGATGTGACCGTGCAGATGACCCGCACCGTCAGCCGCGACCTGAACCTGTTGCGCCGCGCCCATGACCGGGCCGGCGGCGCAACGGTGGAGGCGATCCTGAACGTCGCCGTCACCGACATCGCGGCGGCAGGCGCGCCCGAGGTCGACCGTTCGCGCTGGTACGACCTGTCGGGGCGCGTGGTGATCCGCACGTTGAAGGACCATGTGCCGGGCTTGCAGGCGGTGATCCTGCCCGATGATTACCGGGTGCATGTCTACGCGGCAGGCGATCCGGGCCGGGTGCTGCGGTTCACCTTTGATCGCAGCCGGGTGTCGGCGTCGAACCCGCATCAGCTTCTGGTGAACATGGGGTTCTTCGGGGTGCTGATGACGGTCATCGCCTTCATCTACCTGCGCAACCAGCTGCGGCCGATTACCCGACTGGCCCGCGCGGCCGAGGCGTTCGGCCGGGGGCGCAATCTGCCGTACCGGCCTGGCGGCGCGGTGGAGGTTCGGTCGGCCGGACATGCCTTTCTGGACATGCGGGCGCGGCTGGAACGCCAGATCGAACAGCGCACCCTGCTGTTGTCGGGGGTCAGCCACGATCTGCGCACGCCCCTGACACGGCTGCGGCTGGCGGTATCGATGCTGCCGGACGAAGACCGCGAACCGATGGAGCGCGACATCGAGGACATGCAGCGGATGTTGGACGAATTCCTGTCCTTTGCCCGTGGCACCGCCCAGGAGGAAGCCAAGCCGGTCGATCCCGCCGCCCTGGTGCGGGAGTTGGTGGAGGATGCGCAGCGCGCCGGCCAGCCGGTGACCCTCGGCATTGTGCAGGGGTCGGGCACCATGCCGCTTCGTCCACTTGCGGTGCGCCGCGCGGTGGAGAACCTGATCGGCAACGCGGTGCGCTACGGCGACCGGGCGGTGGTCTCGGCGCATCTGGGCGATCGGGCGCTGCGTATCCGGGTGGAGGATGACGGCCCCGGCATTCCCGCCGAAAGCCGGGAGGAGGCGATGCGGCCCTTCACCCGGCTGGAAGCATCGCGAAATCAGAATCGCGGCTCCGGCGTCGGCTTGGGATTGTCGATCGCCAATGACGTCGCCCGCGCCCACGGTGGCGTTTTGCGGCTGGGCGTGGCGGAGGAGCTGGGCGGGCTTTGCGCCGATCTGGTGCTGGCACGATAGCGCGCGGCGCGGCCCGTCAGCATAGGCCGGGGCATCCGGTAAGGCGGGGAATGGTAGGCCCGGCAGGACTTGAACCCGCAACCAAAGCGTTATGAGCGCTCTGCTCTAACCAATTGAGCTACAGGCCCGCCGCCTTGTTGATTAGGCCCCGCGCGCGGCAGGGTCAAGCGGCGGGATAGTTCGGCCCCGCGCCGGGGCGGCGTGACGTGGTGACAGTGGTATCGCGGCGCGCAGGGCGGGGCGGGCACATCGCCACGATCGGCAGCGCCGCAGGGCATGGTGCCCGCAGGCGGAGACGCCTTTGCCGTTGCCTCCGGTCGGGGGATGGGGTAGCTCGCGCGCAAACCAGCCGGAGGCCATCAGCATGAGCGACGACAGCACGCGCAACGGGATCACCTATGCCGACGCAGGCGTCGACATCGACGCGGGCAACGAGTTGGTGGAGCGGATCAAGCCCGCCGCCGCCCGCACCAAACGCCCCGGCGTGATGTCCGGGCTGGGCGGCTTTGGTGCGCTGTTCGACCTGAAGGGCGCGGGCTACGAGGATCCGATCCTTGTCGCCGCGACCGACGGTGTCGGGACCAAGCTGCGGATCGCCATCGACACCGGCAACGTTTCCTCCATCGGTGTGGATCTGGTGGCGATGTGTGTGAACGACCTGGTCTGCCAGGGGGCGGAGCCGCTGTTCTTCCTGGATTACTTCGCCACCGGCAAGCTGGAGCTGGACGCCGCAACTGCCATCATCGAAGGCATCGCCGCGGGCTGTGCCGGATCGGGCTGTGCCCTGATCGGTGGCGAAACCGCCGAGATGCCGGGCATGTATGCGGGCGGCGATTTCGACCTGGCGGGCTTTGCCGTCGGCGCGATGGAGCGGGGGCAGGACCTTCCCCGCGACGTGGCTGCCGGGGACGTGCTGCTGGGGCTGGCCTCGGACGGGGTCCATTCCAATGGCTATTCGCTGGTGCGCAAGCTGGTGGAGGTCTCGGGCCTGGGCTGGGAGGCAGATTGCCCCTGGTCCGACGGCACGCTGGGGCAGGCGCTGCTGACGCCGACGCGGCTATACGTCAATCCGTCGCTGGCGGCGGTGCGCGCGGGCGGGGTGCATGCGCTGGCCCATATCACCGGCGGTGGCCTGACTGAGAACCTGCCCCGTGTCCTGTCGGGGCTGGGCGCGCGGATCGACCTGGGTGCCTGGGAATTGCCCGGCGTCTTCGACTGGCTGGCACGCACCGGCGGGCTGGATCGCGGCGAGATGCTGAAAACCTTCAACTGCGGGATCGGCATGGTGCTGGTCGTGGCGCCCGACCGCGCCGATGCGCTGGCCGAGCTGCTGCGCGCAGAGGGCGAGACCGTCGCCCGCATTGGCACCGTGACGGAAGAGGCCGCGATCCGCTACAGCGGGGAACTGAGCGCGTGAGCGCGCCGACGCGGGTGGCGATCCTGATCTCTGGTGGCGGCTCCAACATGCTGCGCCTGGTGGACAGCATGACGGGCGATCACCCGGCGCGCCCGGTGCTGGTGGCCTCCAACGATCCGGCGGCAGGGGGGCTGGCGCGCGCCGCCGAACGTGGCGTGCCGGTGGCCGCCGTGGACCACCGCCCCTTTGGCCGCGACCGCGCGGCTTTCGAGGCGGCGCTGCTGGAGCCGCTGCTGGCGGCGCGTCCCGACATCCTGTGCCTGGCGGGTTTCATGCGGATTCTGACGCCGGAATTCACCCAGCGATTTGCCGGGCGGATGCTGAACATCCACCCTTCGCTGTTGCCGAAATATCGCGGGCTGCACACCCACCAACGCGCGCTCGATGCCGGGGATGACGTGGCCGGCTGCACCGTGCACGAGGTCACCGCCGAACTGGACGACGGCCCGATCCTTGGCCAGGCCCGCGTTGCGATCCGCCCCGAGGACGATGCCGACAGCCTGGCCGCCCGCGTTCTGGTGCGGGAACACGCTCTTTATCCCGCCTGTCTGCGCCGGTTTGCCGCCGGCGATCGGGCGCGGCGTGATTTACCATAAGGTCAGCTTTCCATCCCGCGGAATTTCCGGTAATGGGGAAACATGCGGGTAGCAACGGAATAACAAGAAGGCCCGGACAAACGGCATGAAGACATTGACGACGACCGAGGCGCTGGCCGAATTCTGCACGCGAGCCGCCGGTCATGATTACGTGACAGTCGACACCGAATTCCTTCGGGAACGCACGTATTATTCGCAGCTTTGCCTGATCCAGCTGGCCCTGCCGGGCGAAAGCGAAGATGACGCGGTGCTGGTCGATCCGATTGCCGGCGATCTGTCGCTGGAACCGCTGTACGAATTGTTCCGCAATCCCGACGTGGTCAAGGTGTTCCACGCGGCGCGCCAGGATCTGGAAATCTTCTACGTCGCAGCCGGGGTGATCCCCGAACCGCTGTTCGACACCCAGGTCGCGGCGATGGTCTGCGGTTTCGGCGAACAGGTGGGTTACGAGACGCTGGTGCGCAAGATCGCGCGCGAAGGGCTGGACAAATCCTCGCGCTTTACCGATTGGTCACGGCGTCCGCTGACCGAGGCGCAGAAGAAATACGCCATCGCCGACGTGACCCATCTGCGCAAGATCTACGAACACCTCTCGGCCGAGATCCGCAAGGCCGGGCGGGAGAAATGGGTGGCCGAGGAAATGGCCATCCTCGAAGATCCCGACACCTATGTGACAGACCCGGAAAACGCGTGGAAACGGGTCCGCACCCGCACTCATTCCGGCCGTTTCCTGGCCATTCTGCGCGAATTGGCGCGGTTCCGCGAATCCTATGCCCAGCGGCGCAACGTGCCGCGCAACCGGGTCTACAAGGACGATGCGCTGGTAGAGCTGGCCTCCACCAAACCGCAGAGCCTTCAGGATCTGTCCCGCGCGCGCCTGTTGCTTCGGGAGGCCCGCAAGGGCGAGATTGCCGAAGGGATCATCGCGGCGGTCAAGTCCGGGCTTGATTGCCCGTCCGCCGACCTCCCCCAGGGGGAGCAATCGCGCGAGAAGTTGCAGGTGAACCCCGCCATCGCCGATCTGCTGCGCGTCCTGCTGAAAGCCAAGGCCGAGGAATGCGGCGTCGCGGCCAAGCTGATCGCCCCGACCTCGGATCTGGATGCGCTGTCGGCCGGTGAACGCGACGTACCCGCGCTGAGCGGGTGGCGGCGCGATGTCTTCGGCGCCGATGCCCTGCGTTTGTGTGACGGGGAGGTCGCGCTGGCTGCCAAGGGGCAGAAGGTCTTTACCGTCGATCTGTGATCGCGGTTGTGATTCCGGCCCGCTGCCATGCGGTGGCGCGGCTTGAACCGAAAAGCGGGCGCCCCGGCAGCAGGGCGCCCGTTTTCGTTCGGGAATACATTCGGCGTCGTGCGCCGCCCCGCATCAGCGCCGCACGGTCAGGCTGTTCTGCGCACCGCGCACCTCGATCACGCGGATCTCTTCCAGGTCCTTGTCGGAAAGGTACAGCGCCTCTGTCATCACGCGCGTTTGTTCCGCTCCGACGCGCAGGCGATGACGCCCGCCGGGCAGGTTGGCCAACAGCGTGTAGGAGGCCACACCATCCACAGGGCCGGTTTCCCGGGCGGGCACCAGGCCGACGTTGAAACTGTCCTGGTAGGCCGCCGTCGCGGTGACGCGCAGGATGGCGCCGCCGGGCACGCGTTCCACCACCAGATCGTCGATCCGGGCGACGGGCACGCGGGTTTCGGGCTGGTAGCTGCTGCTCATCCGGTTCTGGCGCGGGATCAGGGGGTTGACCTCCTCCGCCGGGATCGCGCGGCTTTCGGCGCGGCCGAACCAGTTGAACGGGTTGATCCGACTGTCGCGGATGGCCCCGCAGCCGCTGAGAAGGAAGGCGGCGATGGTCAGCGTGGTCAATATCCGTGTCATGTCCCTCAACCCGTTATGGTCTCTTGTCTCAGAGCTACAAGAAAGACCCTTGGTTGAAAAGACGAATAGAGGCCGGCGGGGGTCTGGACCTCCTGCCCGTGGTCTCTTACCTGATGGACAAAGCCGGAGGATGACATGGCACAGGCACAGTTTGAAGACATCGTGGCGGATTTCGAGTTCCTGGAGGATTGGGAAGAACGCTACCGTCATGTGATCGAGCTGGGGCGCGCCATGGATCCGCTGGACGACGCGCTGAAAGTGCCCGCGACCAAGGTCGACGGCTGCGCCAGCCAGGTTTGGCTGCATCCGCAGATCGCGGACGGGATCTTTCGGTTCGAAGGCGACAGCGACGCCCTGATCGTGCGCGGTTTGATCGCAGTTCTGCGTGCGCTTTATAGCGGGTTGCCGGTCGATCAGGTCGGCGCGGTCGATGCTCCGGCAGAGCTGGCGCGGCTTGGCTTGCAGGACCATCTGTCGGCGCAGCGGTCGAATGGGCTGCGCGCGATGATCACCCGTGTGCGCGAAACCGCTGCCGCCGTGGCCTGACGGTTTTCAGGCGACGAACCGGCGCAAACCCCGGATGAACCCGTCGATCCGCGCCGCGCGGGGGGAGGCGCCGAACCCGGCGATCCCGGCCGCGTCCAGCGCCGGGTCGTCAAGTTGTTCCAGATAGGTTCGGCGCTGCGCCTCCGCATCGGGATCCAGCGGCAGGACGGCGGCGGCGCGCAACAGTTCCATCCGTTCATGCACCGCGCGCATGTCGGCAAAGGCCGCCATCATCGGTCGCGCCAGCGCCGGGTCGTCCTGCCAGCTGCGTCCGGCGAACAGCTCCTGCACCACCCGCTGCCCTGCGCCCAGGCAATCGTAGCGCGTGCAGCCGGAAAAGCCCCGGTCGGCCAGCTGCGAATGGATGCCGCACAGATGCCCGGACAGGTTGGGGCAGGGGGCGCCGGCGGCTTTGTCGATGGCAAAGGACGGCCCACGGTCCAGCGCCAGCGCAAGGCAGCACAATGCGGCACAGGCGCCGCAATCGGCGTGCAGAGCCCTCACCGTGCGGCGTCCCGCGCCAGTTCGCGGGCCAGGTCGCCATAGCCGGTAAACCGCCGTTCGAACGCCAGGCCCAGCCGATCGGCACAGGCGCGGGCCTGCGCGGTCAGGGCCGGATCATCGGTCTGCGCCAGGTAGACCAGATGGGTGTAATTGCCGAAATACATCTCCCGCAATTGGGGGTGGCGGTCCAGCCCCATGGGGCGCCAGACGAAAGCATCGAATTGCCGGGCCAGGAAATCGGTGAGGTAGAACTTGGTGACCTCGCCGCGCGCGGCGAAATCGTCATTGCCGTCAAAGAAGGAATAGCAATGCGGCCCGGCCAGCATGGTGACACCAAGTTCGGCGCAGGTTCGTTCCAGTTCGCCGCCGGTGCCGCAATCGGCATAGAGGATGAAGATCCGGTCATAAGCCGCTTTGTTCTCGGCGACTTTTTCGCGCACGGCCTGGGCGATCCGCTCCGGGTGATTGTGCAGGATGGCCGGCAGGCAGACCAGATGCATGTGGTCCCAGCCATTGGTGCGGATCAGTGCCAGAACCTCGCGGGCCAATGCCCCGCAGGCGATCAACAGCACGGGTCGCGGGGTGTCCGGCAGCTTCGCGCGCAGATCGGCGCCGCGCCGGGTCAGAACCTCGTCCGGAGGGGGGGCGGTGTCAGTCATCGTCGCGTCGACGCGCCAGCGCCCCGCGCAGCAGCAGCGCCACCAGCGGCAGCGCGACCAGCAGCCACAGACCACCGGCTCCGAACAGACCGGGAGCCAGTGCCCGGATCAGCGCCACGGTCACGGCGGCGGCGGCCAGAACGGCAAGGATGAGAATCAGAACGGGTCGTGCGGGCATGCGGCACCTCCTGTCCCAGAGATAGGCACGGGGCGGGGCATGCTCAACGCCCCGCCGCCGATCGGGCCAAATCAGCCGGCCGCGGCCTGGTTATGCTTGCGCGCGACAAAGGTCTTGGCGGTTTCCACCGCGACGGCAGCATCGCGGCAATAGGCGTCGGCGCCGATGGCGCGGCCGAATTCCTCGTTCAGGGGCGCGCCGCCGACCAGCACGATGTAATCCTCGCGGATTCCCTTTTCCTTCAGCGTGTCGATCACCACCTTCATGTAAGGCATGGTGGTGGTCAGCAGTGCGGACATGCCCAGAATATCGGCATCCTCGGTGTTCAGCGCCTCAAGATATTCCTCAACCGCGTTGTTGATGCCCAGGTCGACCACCTCGAACCCCGCGCCCTCCATCATCATTGCGACCAGGTTCTTGCCGATGTCGTGGATGTCGCCCTTGACCGTGCCGATGACCATCTTGCCCATGCGGGGCGCGCCGGTTTCGGCCAGCAGCGGTTTCAGGATGGTCATCCCGCCCTTCATCGCGTTGGCGGCCAGCAGGACCTCCGGCACGAACAGGATGCCGTCCCGGAAATCATGGCCGACGATGGTCATGCCGCCCACCAGCGCCTCCGTCAGGATGCGGTAGGGGGGCCATCCCCGTTCAAGGAAGATGTTCACGCCCTCTTCGATCTCTTCCTTGAGACCGTCGTAGAGGTCGTCGAACATCTGCTGGACCAGTTCGTCGTCGTCCAGTTCCGACAGGATGATCTCGTCTTCGTCGTCTGATGCCATGGTCATATCCTGATGCGTCGCGGGTGGCTGCGGCCCTGTTCCGCTTGTTCGCTATTTGGCGACAGGGCACTGGCCGAATTGCGACATAGCGCGAGGGTAATTCGACTTATAGGGGGAAGCGAGGCGGGAAAGTGCGAAAAATTCTCATGGAGATCATGTGGTGGAGACGATATGTTCGCGCTATGTTCTCTCTCCGACTCGGAATAGCGTGAAAATGTCGATGCATCCGCCTGAAATCCGCCGGGGCCGCGCCGCCGCCAGCAACGCTACCTCCCGCTATGACCGGCTGAAGCGGGAGGCCTTCGACGACGGCTGGCCGGTGGAGGAGGCGCCGGATGTGCTGCGCACCGAGGTAACGGAAGAGGTGCCGCGCAGCGTGATCACCTACAACCGGTCGCCGGATCTGCCGTTTGATCGGTCGATCAACCCTTATCGCGGCTGTGAACACGGTTGCATCTACTGCTTTGCCCGACCCACCCATGCCTATCTGGGCCTGTCGCCGGGGCTGGATTTCGAAACCCGCCTGATCGCCCGGCCCGAAGCGCCGAAGGTTCTGGCGGGGGAGTTGCGGGCGAAACGCTATGCCGTGGCACCGATCGCCATAGGGACCAACACCGATCCCTATCAGCCGATCGAGAAGGAGCGCGGCATCATGCGCGCCTGTCTGGAGGTGTTGCGCGACTTTCGCCATCCCGTTGCCATCGTGACCAAGGGGTCGGGGATTCTGCGCGACCTCGACATCCTGTCGGAAATGGCGCGCGACGGGCTGGTACGGGTGGGGATTTCGGTGACCACGCTGGACCGCGATCTGGCCCGCAAGATGGAACCCCGCGTGCCGGCGCCGGAAAAAAGGTTGCAGGTGATCGCGGCACTGGCACAGGCCGGGGTGCCGGTGCGGCTGATGGCCAGCCCGATGATCCCGGCGCTGACCGACCACGAGCTGGAGGCGATCCTGGAGGCCGGGCGCGATGCCGGGGCCGGATCGGCCAGCTGGATCATGCTGCGGCTGCCGCTGGAGGTCTCGCCGCTGTTTCGCGACTGGCTGGCGCAGCATCTGCCGGACCGCGCCGCGCGGGTGATGAACCGGGTGCGGGAGATGCATGGCGGGAAGGATTATGACCCGCGCTGGCAGGCCCGGATGCGCGGGGAGGGGCCCTATGCCCGCATCATCGCCCGCCGGTTCGAGGCGGCGGCGCGTCGGCTGGGGTTGGATCAGGCGCAGCCCGCGTTGCGCTGCGATCTTTTTGCACCGCCGGCGCGGGTCGGGGATCAGCTGGCGTTGTTTTGATCTGGGTCCGTGGGAATTCGCCGCTGTGCGGCGACCCTCCGGGGGCGGTATTTTTCCGCCCGAAGGGGGCGCGGACGTTTGGAGGAAGCCAGTGCGCGCGCAGCCCGACAGGGGGGGCTGCCGGGAGGTGTGGACCTGCGGGCAGTAGACTGGGGGGCAGGCGGCGTCTACCCTGGGTGCAGGCGCCGCAAAGGGATTAGCTGCGGCGGCGGGTCTTGCGGCGCGCGGGGGCGTCGGACATGTCGCCGGTGCCGTCATTGGCCGAGGAAAATCCGCCCAGGGCTTCGGTGATCTGCTCCAGCGTCGGGCGCGCGCCACGGGGGCGGGTTTCCAGCGCCTCGCGCATGTGGCGCAGGTGGTCGGGCATGGTGCCGCAGCAGCCGCCGATGATGGTGGCGCCGCAATCGCGGGCCATCACGGCGTAATCGGCCATCAGCTCGGGCGTGCCGTCGTAATGGATATGGCCGTCGACATATTTCGGGATGCCGGCGTTGCCCTTGGCGATCAGCGGTGTCTCGGACCCTTGGGCGGCAAAGCCCAGCACGGTGCGCAGCAGGTCCGCTGCGCCGACGCCGCAATTGGCGCCGAAGGCCTGCGGCGGGTTGGGCAGCTTGTCGACCATCTTCACCATGTCCTCGGAGGTGACGCCCATCATGGTACGTCCGGCGGTGTCAAAGCTCATGGTGCCGCACCAGGGCATGTCGGCCAGGGCGAAGGCCTCCGCCGCGGCGCGGTATTCTTCCGGGGCGGAGATGGTTTCCAGCCACAGCACATCGGCGCCGCCTTCTTTCAGCCCCTCTGCCTGTTCGTGGAAGATCTCCACCGCGACCTCGTGGGTCAGCGGGCCCATGGGCGCCATGATATCCCCCGTCGGTCCGACAGATCCGGCGACGATCACCGGTCGGCCCGCCGTATCGGCGACCTCGCGCCCCAGCTCCGCCGCCACGCGGGACAATTCGCGCGCGCGATCCTGGGCGCCGTGCAGTTTCAGCCGGGAGGCGTTGCCGCCAAAGGAATTGGTCAGAAAGAGGTCCGACCCGGCATCGACCGCGCCACGATAGAGCGCACGGATGCGGTCAGGATGGTCGGTGTTCCACATTTCAGGCGCATCGCCCGAGGACAGCCCCATGTTGAACAGGTTGGTGCCGGTGGCACCGTCGGCCAGCAGCCAGTCGCGGGTTTCCAGCAGGCGGGTAAGGGCGTTGGTCATGGGGTCGGTCCTGATGATGGGGCGGAACTGGGCGCGTCATCCCACATGTGTGCGGGAATCGCAATCTGGGTTGGCGCAGCGATGGCGGCGCCGCAATGCCGCCCGAGGGGGGGCGGCGGAGGGATGCGGCAGGCGCATGAAAAACCCCCGGCGCCGTTCCGGACGCCGGGGGTCGGGATCGAAGGGGCGGCGATGAACGCCGGGCGGGGATCATTCCTCCAGCAACTGCCCCTTGGCCACGGCCATGAGTTCCGCCAGCTTGGCCCGGATCTCGTCGGCGCTGGCCTTGTCGCCCAGGTCGCCGGAGACCTTGCGCACGACATCCTCGCTGCCGGCCTCCTCGAAATCGGCCTTGACCACTTCGCGGGCATAGGTCTGGGCGTCCTCGCCCGATTTGCCCAGCAGCTCTGCGGCCCAGAGGCCCAGCAGCTTGTTCCGGCGCGCCTCGGCCTTGAACTGCATTTCCTGGTCGTGGGCATACTTGTTTTCGAATGCGTTCTCGCGATCGTCGAATGTGCTCATCCGGCTTGTCCCTGGTACGGTGAAGGTCACCCCCGATATGCCCACCCCGGCGCCCCGGCGCAAGTCCGGGGGCCGCCTTGCGACAAATCCGTCCATGCCGTAAGAGGGCGCAACCGCGGGGGAGTCGCCCCGCCCGGGCCGGAGATGCGATCCGCATGGCAAGACGCAAGAAAATATACGAAGGCAAGGCCAAGATCCTGTATGAAGGCCCCGAACCGGGCACGATCGTGCAGTATTTCAAGGACGATGCCACCGCTTTCAACGCCCAGAAAAAGGACGTGATCGAAGGCAAGGGGGTGCTGAACAACCGCCTGTCCGAATTCTTCATGGTCGGGCTGGCCGATGTCGGTGTGCCGACGCATTTCCTGCGCCGCCTGAACATGCGCGAACAATTGGTACGCGCCTGCGAGATCATTCCGCTGGAAATCATCGTGCGCAACTTTGCCGCCGGCTCCATGTCGCAACGGCTGGGGATCGAGGAAGGCACACGCCTGCCGCGCCCGATCGTGGAATATTGCTTCAAGGATGACAGCCTGGGCGACCCGCTGGTCAGCGAGGAACATATCCTGGCCTTCAACTGGGCCACGCAGCAGGATCTGGACGATATCATCCACCTGGCACTGCGGGTGAACGATTTCCTGTCAGGCGTCATGCGCGGCGTCGGCATCCGGCTGGTGGATTTCAAGATCGAGGTCGGCCGCGTCTACGAGGGCGATTTTCAGCGCCTTGTCGTGGCCGACGAGATCAGCCCCGACAGCTGCCGCCTGTGGGACATCGAAACCGGCGAGAAGCTGGACAAGGATGTCTTCCGCCGCGATCTGGGCAATCTGACGGATGCCTATACCGAGGTCGCCAAACGCCTGGGCGTGCTGCCAAAGACCAACGGCCCGGCCAAGCCGCGGCTGATCAACTGAACTGACAAGACCCAAGGAGACAGCCATGAAGGCGCGCGTGCATGTAATGCTGAAGGACGGTGTGCTGGACCCGCAGGGGGAGGCCGTGCGCCGGGCCCTGGGCGGCATGGGTTTTGACGGGGTTGAAGGCGTCCGTCAGGGCAAGGTGATCGAACTGGACCTGGCGCCCGACACCGGCGAAGAGACGGTGCGCGAGATGTGCGAGAAGCTGCTCGCCAACACCGTGATCGAAAGCTACCGGATCGAAATGGCCTGATCTGGCCCGGCGCTGTCGGGGCGGGGCGCGCGGCTGTCCGGTTCCGGTTCAGTCGGGGTGTCGGAGGGGCGATGCGAAAGGATGCGATCATGGCATGGATCATCGGGCTGGCCCTTGGGCTGATCATCGGGGCGCTGGCCTATGTGCGGCTGGCGCCGTCCGATCCGGTGCGCTGGCACCGTCTGCCGCAAGAGGTGGCGCGCGGCGCGGTGGTGGAGATCCCCGCCAAAGGCGATGCCCTGTCCCGGCTGGACCGGATCGCGCTGGACTGGCCGCGCACCCGCCGGCTGGCCGGCAGCCCGGCGGAGGGGATGATCACCTATGTCACGCGCAGCGGGCTGATCGGCTATCCCGATTATACCACCGTTCAACTGACCGGCGACCAACTGCGGCTATGGGGGCGCCAGCGTTTCGGGACCGAGGATTTCGGCGTGAATGCCAAGCGTCTGAATGCCTGGCAGGCCAGCCTTGAGGCCGGGGCCGAGGAGCCGCGCGCCTAGTTCGCGCGGGAGCGGGGGCCGGTTCATCTACCGGAAAGCGCGGCGACCGGCGCGGATTGGCCCAGCGGCCGGCGCGCATCGCGCGGTGCCAGCCCGGACGACAGGCAGCCATTCTGCAACTCGCGCCACATGGGTACGTTCAGCGACATCTGGCATTGCGCGGTGAACATCCGCCCGTCGACTTGCAGGCAGATGACTTCTCCCAGTTCCTTGCGCGAGCCGGAGGTGTCGGTGCAGTAGCAATCCACGATCTTTCCGCCGATATTGGCGTCGGCGGTGACCGGCCCGGCGGGGGCCAGTGTCAGCAGAAGCGCCGCGATCAGCGACCTTGGCGCCGGGTGGGGGGCAAGGCGGGTCATCGGGGCAGGATACCACGGACCTTCCCGCTTGACCAAGCGCGGTGTTTGGGAGACAGGAACAGGCATGATTTCCGAAGACAGGCTGGCCCGGATCATCGGGCGCTACGAATACCTGGAGGCCAGGCTGGCCGAGGGCGGAGGCGATTTCGCCGCGCTGTCGCGCGAATATGCGGAATTGCGCCCGGTGGTGGAGGCGGTGCGCCGCTACATCGCCACCCGCGATGACCTGGCGGAGGCGGAGCAGATGCTCTCCGATCCCGACATGGCCCCACTGGCGGAGGAGGAGCTTCCCCGCCTGCGCGCTGCCTTGCCGGATCTGGAACATGCGGTGCAGGTCGCGCTGCTGCCGCGCGATGCCGCCGATGCCCGCCCGGCCATGGTGGAGATCCGCCCCGGCACCGGTGGCGACGAGGCGGCGCTGTTCGCCGGCGACCTGCTGCGCATGTACCAACGCTATGCGGAGGCGCGCGGCTGGACGATGGAGATCGTTGAACAGCAGCTGACGGAGCTGGGCGGGATCAAGGAGGTCACGGCGGCGGTGCGCGGCCAGAACGTCTTTGCCCGGCTGAAATACGAAAGCGGCGTGCACCGGGTACAGCGTGTGCCCACCACCGAAAGCGGTGGGCGCATCCATACTTCCGCCGCCACCGTCGCAGTCCTGCCGGAAGCGGAGGAAGTCGACATCCGCATCGACCCGGCCGACATCCGCATCGATACGATGCGGGCCTCCGGCGCGGGGGGACAGCATGTCAACACCACCGACAGCGCAGTGCGCATCACCCACGAACCCACCGGTATCGTGGTCACCTCCTCGGAGAAATCGCAGCACCAGAACCGCGCCATCGCCATGCAGGTGCTGCGCAACCGTCTGTTCGATCTGGAACGGCAGAAGGCCAGCGAGGAACGCGCCGCCGACCGCAAGGCGCAGGTGGGCAGCGGCGACCGCAGCGAACGCATCCGCACCTACAACTTTCCGCAGGGCCGGATGACCGACCACCGGATCAACCTGACCCTCTACAAGCTGGAGCAGGTGATGCAGGGCGATCTGGATGAGGTCATCGACGCGCTGACCGCCGACAACCAGGCCCGCCTGCTGGCCGAGGACGAGGCATGACCCAGCCGCTGCGCGCCGCGCTGGACGCGGCCCGGCGCAGGTTGGCGCAAGGCGGCATCCCGGACCCGGCGGGGGATGCGCGGTGGTTGCTGGCCCATGCCACAGGCCTGGCCCGCGACCGGTTGGCGCTGCATTTGGACGATCCGCTGGACCCCGCGGCGGCAGAGATGCTGGACAGGATGCTGGCCCGCCGGCTGACGCGGGAGCCGGTCAGCCACCTGATCGGTCGCCGTGCCTTCTGGGGGCGCGACTTCCGCGTCACTGCGGATGTGCTGGACCCGCGCCCCGAAACCGAATCCCTGGTGGCGGAGGCGCTGACCGGCACGGCCGACCGTATCCTGGATCTGGGTACCGGGTCGGGCTGCATCCTGCTGACGCTGCTGGCCGAACGCCCACAGGCCACCGGGCTCGGCGTCGATCTGTCCGCCGCCGCACTGGCCGTGGCGGCGCAGAATGCGGTGCTGCTGGGGCTGGGGGATCGCGCCGTGTTCGGCCCCTCCGACTGGTGGGAGGCGGTGACAGGGCAATGGGATCTCGTCGTCTCCAACCCGCCCTATATCGCGGAGACGGAGATGGCCGGCCTGTCGCCGGAACTCGGCCATGAACCGCGCATGGCGCTGACCCCGGGCGGTGACGGGCTGGATGCGTACCGCGCCATTGCCAAGGGGGCAGCGGCCCATCTCGCGCCCGGCGGGCGGCTGCTGGTGGAGATCGGCCCGACCCAGGGGGGGGCCGTCGCCGCCATGTTCTCCGCCGCCGGGCTGAGCCGGGTGCGCGTTCTGCCCGACCTTGACGGGCGCGATCGTGTCATTGCGGCGGAAAAGCTCCGAAATCCCGATATTCGCGCATAAAACGCATGGGTTTGCGTGGAAAACACCGCTTCCCCCCTTGTCACGGGGCGGTACTCATGATTATCCAAGAGAGACCGGGGCGGTGGATGCCACTATTCGGCCTCCCCCCCGCGACCAAGCCAGACACAGTCGCAACCCGCAGACCCCGCGCGATTGGGCGCATAGTGCGGAGCAGCGACAGCTGAGGCAAAAAAGGCTGGAAATTAAGAAATATGAGATCTTCGAAATCACGTTCGCGGAACAAGTCCAACCGCAACCGTTCGGTTGGCAATATCGTCAACCGCGTCTTTGACTCCTCGGGCCCCGAGGGCAAGGTGCGCGGCACGCCGCAACAGATCATCGACAAGTACAACCAGCTGGCGCGCGATGCCCAATTGGCCGGTGATCGCGTGGCGACCGAGAATTTCCAGCAACACGCGGAACACTACCTGCGGATGTTGGGAGAGGCGCAGCGCGACCAGGACGCCCGCCGCGAACAACAGGAACAGGAAAACCGTCAGCGCCAGGCCGATCGCGACCGTGATCGCGCCGCACGGCAGGACCGGGACAATTCCGGTTCGGACGGGGACACTGGCGAAGCTGGCAACAGCGGTGGGAACGGGAATGGCGGAAACGGCGGCAATGCCAACGCGGCCAATTCCGGTGATGGCAGCGGCAAATCCACCTCCGGCACCCCGCGATCAGAAGGGCGCAAACCCTCCGAGCGCCGCGCGCCCAAGCAACCTGACCCTGATGCCGACGCCGCACCCGTGATCGATGGCGATGCCGACAGCGGGCTGGTGGAAACACCCGAGGCGGCGGAAAAGCCCAAGCCACGCAAACGCGCGCCGCGCAAGAAGAAAACCGAAACGCCCGAGGGTGGCGGCTCTGGCGAGACCTCCGGTCCATCCTCCCAGGCGGCGGAATAGGCGCGGCGGCCGGCCGGATCTTCCGCCCGGCTCGTGCGCCGATGCGCAGCATGACCTGGTATGCAAAAGGCGCCCCGAAAGGGCGCCTTTTTCGCGTCTGACGGTCAGGGCGGAGCGGGCCACCAACCGGGGCGGCGCCTATCAGGCGCCCCGGCCGCCGGGATCAGGCCAGCAGGCCCATCTGCGCCGCCATGTCGGCCATCCGATTGGAGAACCCCCATTCATTGTCGTACCAGGCCAGCACCCGCACCATGCGCCCGTCCATGACCCGTGTCTGGTCCAGGGCAAAGCTGGCGGAATGGGGGTCGTGGTTGAAATCAACCGACACCAGCGGCGTGTCGACGATGCCCAGAATACCCTTCAACGGGCCTTCGGCGGCGGCACGCATGGCGGCGTTGATCTCTTCGGCATCGGTGTCGCGCCCGGCCTCGAAGGTCAGATCCACGCAGGAGACATTGGGCGTGGGCACCCGGATCGCCACACCGTCAAGTTTCCCGGCCAGTTCGGGCAGCACCAGCCCCACGGCCTTGGCTGCGCCGGTGGAGGTCGGGATCATCGACATCGCAGCCGCCCGCGCGCGATAGAGATCCTTGTGCCCGGTATCCAGCGTCGGTTGATCGCCGGTATAGGAATGTACCGTGGTCATGAAACCGCGCGTCAGACCCACGGTCTCGTTCAGCACCTTGGCCACCGGGGCCAGGCAATTGGTGGTGCAGGACGCGTTGGAGACGAGGCGATCCCCGGCTTCCAGCGTCTTGTGGTTGACGCCCATGACGGCGGTGCGATCGACGTTCTTGCCAGGGGCCGAAATCAGGACACGCCCGGCGCCCTGGTCCAGGTGCTGTTTGGCCTTCTCGCCATCGGTGAAAATGCCGGTGCATTCCAGCACCACGTCCACGCCCTGCCAATCCAACCCCGAGAGCGCACGTTCAGCCGTGACGCGGATGCGGCCGCGCCCTGCGTCGATCCAGTCGGCACCCTCGCTCACGGTGTGGGGGAACCGCCCGTGCACGCTGTCGTGGCGCAGAAGATGGGCGTTGGTCGTGGTGTCGTAAAGATCGTTGATCGCCACGATGTCCAGATCGTCGCGTCCGCTTTCGTGGATCGCGCGCAGGACATTTCGTCCGATCCGGCCAAAGCCGTTGATGGCGATTGTGGTCATGGGAGCCTCCTTCTGGGGCGCCCCGCAGCGGCCCCGCGTGATACGTTAGCGCTAACTCGCGCGAATGTTAGCGCGAACAAACTGGCTTCGCAAGAGGGTCGCGTGGCGGGGCAGGGTGCTGGCGGCCAAGCGGCAGGGAGACGCCATTCGCACAGGCGGCGCCGGTGGTGACACACAGGCGCAGGCCAAACGGAAAAAGGCGCCGAGGACGAGACCTGGCGCCTTTGAAATGTTCTGCGATCAAGGGGTTACTGCAACCGGCCCAGAGCTGCCGCCACATCCGCCATGCGGCAGGAAAAACCCCATTCGTTGTCGTACCAGGCCAGCACCCGCACCAGCCGCTTGCCCGTCACCTTGGTCTGGTCGGGGGCAAAGATCGACGAATGCTCCGTATGGCAGAAATCGACGGAGACCTTGGGCTCCGGGTCATAGGCCAGGACAGCACCCATGTGGCCGGCGACGGCCTCCCGCACCACTTCGTTCACGTCGGCCTCGGTCACGTCCTTGCCGGCGACAAAGGTCAGGTCCACGGCCGACACGTTCGGCGTCGGCACCCGGATGGCGGAGCCGTCGAGCTTTCCCTTCATCTCCGGCAGGACTTCCCCAAGGGCGCGTGCGGCGCCGGTCGAGGTCGGGATCATCGACATCGCCGCCGCGCGGGCGCGGTACAGATCGCCGTGGCGGCGATCCAGCGTCGGTTGATCCCCGGTGTAGCTGTGAATGGTGGTCATGATGCCGCTGTCGATACCGATGGCGTCGTTCAGCACCTTGACCAGCGGGGCCAGGCAATTGGTGGTGCACGATCCGTTGGAGATCATGGTGTCGCCCTCGGCCAGGTCGCGGTGGTTGACGCCGTAGACGATGGTCTTTTCCACGTTCTTGGCCGGGGCGGAGATCAGCACGGATTTCGCGCCGCGCTCAAGGTGGACGCCGGCCTTGGCGCCGTCATTGAACTGGCCGGTGCATTCCAGCACCACGTCGCAGCCGGACCAGTCCAGTTCGGCGGGATCGTAGGTGGAAAAGACCTGCATCGGGCCGCGCCCGATATCCATCGTGCCATCGCCCAGCCGGACCTCTCCGCCGAACCGGCCGTGCACGCTGTCATAGCGCAGCAGGTGAGCGTTGGTTTCCAGCGGGCCGGTCGCGTTCAGCTTCACCACCTGGACGTCGTTGCGCGCGGCTTCGGCGATATGGGCCAGGGTGCAGCGTCCGATCCGGCCAAATCCGTTGATCCCCAAGGTGACGGTCATGTCGCAAACTCCATCGTGCTGGTTGGCGTGTCTATAGCGGTTGGATGCGGCAAAGATAAGGCTGGATTTTCTTTTTTCTCCAATGTGTTAGCGTTAACTTGGCGGGATGTCTGCATGATTGCGCTAACCGCGCCGATGACCTTGGGAGGGTTCGCGCTAACATCCCCTGGAGGCAGGAGAAAGGGCGCGCAATGACGGATTCGGCGGTATTGGTGGGGCGCATCCTGATCGCGCTGCTGTTCCTTGGCGGGGCGGCGCAGAAGGCCGGTGACCCGGGATCGGTGGTGGAACTGCTGGCGCGATTGGGCTGGCCGGGCTGGTTGGTCTGGCCGGCGCTGATCTGGAACGCGGCGGCCGGGCTGGCACTGGTGCTGGGACTTTGGGTGCGGCCGGTGGCGGCTGCGCTGGCGCTCTATTGCGGCGTGACCTCGGTCTTTCATTTCCTGCCGGAGGATCCGTGGCAGATGACGATCTTCGTCAAGAACTGGGCCATTGCCGGCGGCTGCCTGGTGCTGGCCGCCCATGGATCGGGACGTTTTGCCCTGCGGCCCGACGGCGGCGCTGCGGGTTGAATCCGAGGCTCAAGTCAGCCTGTCACTGCTGCGGGGCGATCCGCACCAGGCGGCCGTTCTGCTGGTCGGTCAGCGCCAGAATGCTGCCGTCGGCATCCACCGCCAGATCGCGGACGCGGCCCAGATCCATCAGCAGCCGTTCCTCGGCCGTGACGCGGCCCTCCGACAGCTCAAGGCGGACGATGCCGCCGGGGTTGAGCGACGAGATGAGCAGATCGCCCGTCCATTCGCCAAATTGCTCGCCCTCATAGACCATCATCCCGGCAGGCGCGATCACCGGATCCCAGAAATAGACCGGCTGTTCCATCCCCTCCTTCTCCGACAGGCCCGCGCCCACGGGGGAGCCGTCGTAGTTCTGGCCATGGGTGATGACGGGCCAGCCGTAGTTCTTTCCGGCCTCGGGGCGGTTCAACTCGTCGCCGCCACGCGGCCCGTGTTCGATGGTCCATAGCGCGCCGTCGATCATCGTGGCGCCCTGGATGTTGCGATGGCCATAGGACCAGATCGTGTCGATGGCGCCCGGCTCGTTGAAAAAGGGATTGTCCTCGGGGGCAGTGCCGTCGCGGGAAAGGCGGATAACCTTGCCGAAGGTGGCGCCCTTCTCCTGGGCCAAGCCGCGCCATTTGCGGGCCGAATGCTCCCCGGTGGTGATGAAGACATGCCCGGCCGTGTCGAACACGATGCGGGAGCCGAAATGCTTGGCCACGTCGGCGGCTGGGGTCTGGACAAAGACCTCCTCCACCTGCGTGAGGGCGCTGAAATCCTCGGCCAGGATGCCACGGGCGGCGGCGGTGACATAGCCATCGCTGGTCCGTTTTGCGTAGCTCCACCAGATTTCGCGGCTTTGCACGAAATCAGGGGCCAGGGCAACGTCCAGTAGACCGCCCTGGTCGCGGGCGGCAACCTGGGGCAGACCGCTGATCGGGTCACTTTGACTGCCGTCCGGGGCAATGTGGCGCATCCGTCCCGCGCGCTCGGTCACCAGGTAGCCGGCGCCGTCGGGCAGAACCTCCATCCCCCAGGGGTGGACCAGCCCATCGGCGATGGTTTCCGTGCGCAGGGCGATGTCACTGACCTCCAGCGGGGCGCGGAACTGCGCGGGGAAAGCCGGGGGCAGGTCGGTGTTGCGCGGCTGGCGGGTGAAGTCCTGTGCGGCAAGGGGCAGTGTCCCCAGCAGGGAGAGGGCGGCGGCGGTCACAAGGGGGCGGCGGGGCATCGGCGGTCCTTTCTGTCATCGTCAGGATCAGAACGCCGAACGGCGGCGCGAAGTTCAATCACGATCGGGTGGGCGCGCGCCGGGGCAGGGGCGCTGCCCGTCGCCACAAGGCCCCGCCGGGAGGTAGCACTTGCCCCACCCGTCAAAAAAAGCCCCGCCAAGGCTGTGCCTGGCGGGGGGAGTACTCGTCACCAAAAACAGATGGGCCCTGACGTACGGATGGCCCTGTCAGAGCAGACCCTTGACCTTCTCCGCCACATTGGCGGCGGTGATCCCGAATTTCTCGTACAGCGTTTCAGCCGGGGCCGAGGCGCCAAAGCCCTCCATCCCGACAAAGGCTGACTTGTGCTCCCGGCCACGTTCGCCCAGCAGCCAGCGGTCCCAACCCTGGCGCACCCCGGCCTCGATCCCCACGCGCACGGACCCGGCGGGCAAGACACGTTTGCGCACCGCTTCGTCCTGCATCTCGAACAGCTCCCAGCAGGGCATGGAGACGACACGGGTGCCGATCCCTTCGGCCTCCAGCAGGGCCTTGGCCTCCATCGCGATGGCGATTTCAGAGCCGGACGCCAGCAGGATCGCCTGGCGCTTCGCCTCGGCCTCCGCCAGCACATAGGCGCCCTGGGCGACCATGTTCTTGGACTTGTAGGTCGTGCGCACCGCCGGTACGCCCTGACGGGTCAGCGACAGGACCGACGGCGTGCCCTTCTGCGACAGGGCCAGTTCCCAGGCCTCGGCGGTTTCGGTCACGTCGGCGGGGCGGAACACCAGCATGTTGGGCGTCGCGCGCAGCATGGCCAGGTGTTCCACCGGCTGGTGGGTCGGGCCGTCTTCGCCCAGGCCGATGCTGTCATGGGTCATGACATAGACCGTGGGCACCTGCATCAGCGCAGACAGACGCATCGCGGGGCGGGCGTAATCGGTGAAACACATGAAGGTGCCGGAATAGGGCCGCAGCCCACCGTGCAGCGCCATGCCGTTCATCGCCGAGGCCATGCCGTGTTCGCGGATACCCCAATGCACGAACCGGCCCTTGCGGTTGTCGACGTCAAAGACGCCCAGATCGGCGGTCTTGGTGTTGTTGGATCCGGTCAGATCGGCCGAGCCGCCGACGGTTTCCGGCAGCACCGGGTTGACCACTTCCAGCACCATTTCGGAGGCCTTGCGGGTCGCGACCTTGGGTTGGCTTTCGGCGACCTGCTTTTTCAGCGCCCGGATGGTGGAGGCGAGTTTCGTCGGCATGTCACCGTCCAGCATCCGGTTGATTTCCGTCTGCTTGCGTTCGGACAGGGCGCCGAAACGGCCCTCCCAGGCGAAACGTGCCTTCGCGCCGCGACGCCCGGCCTCTTCCCACCAATCCTTGATCTCGGCGGGAACCTCGAATGTGGCGGCGTCCCAGCCCCAGGCCGCCTTGGCGGCGCGGTTCTGATCCTCGTTGGTCAGCGCGCCGTGCCCCTTGGAGGTATCCTGCGCGGCGTGGCCCAGGGCGATATGGGTCTTGCAGGCGATCATCGAGGGGCGGTCATCGGCCTTGGCCGCGGTGATCGCAGCGTCGATGGCCGCCGGGTCGTGGCCGTCGATCTCCTGGACATGCCAGTTGGAGGCCTGGAAACGGGCGACCTGGTCGGTATTGTCGGACAGACCCACCTCGCCGTCGATGGTGATGTTGTTGTTGTCCCAGAACACGACCAGCCGCGACAGTTTCTGCCGTCCGGCCAGCGCGATGGCCTCCTGGCTGACACCCTCCATCAGGCAGCCGTCGCCGGCAATGACATAGGTGTGGTGGTCGAACACCTTGGCGCCATGGCGTGCGCGCAGCATTTCCTCCGCCATGGCGAAGCCGACGGAATTGGCAATCCCCTGGCCCAGCGGTCCGGTCGTCGTTTCAATCCCGTTGGCCAGGAAGTTTTCGGGATGGCCGGCGGTGCGGGCGCCCCATTGACGGAAATTGCGCAGTTCCTCGATCGGGAATTGCTCGTCCCCGGTCAGGTGCAACAGGGAATACAGCAACATCGAGCCGTGACCGGCGGACAGGATGAACCGGTCGCGGTCGGGCCAGTTCGGGTGGCTGGCGTCGAATTTCATGTGCTTGCCGAACAGCACGGTGGCCACGTCGGCCATGCCGATCGGCATGCCGGAATGGCCGGAATTCGCGGCGGCAACGGCGTCGAGCGTCAGGGCGCGGATGGCCGTGGCGTGGGACCAATGGTCGGGATGGGCATTGCGCAGGGCGTCGATATCCACGGGGACACTCCTTCTTTCACGGGCATTCACGGGCGGCGGGCCCGTGTTGTGCGGTGCCTGCGCTCTTACCAACCCCACCGCGAAAGGCAAGCGACCATCGGGCAAAACCCTGCCGGTGAGAGCGGTTCAACGGTCGGCCGGAAGGAATGGGGTGGAAGTGCGAGAGCCCGCCATCGCGCCCTTGGCCGGCCCGGCGTCTGGGCCCGTGATTGGGATTTCCAGCGCGATTGGCTACACTTGAGGAACGGACCGTAAGCTATTTGATTCGCTGGATCGGTTCCGCTTTGGCGCGGGCTGCGCTAAAGGTCGTGTCGGACCCGGCGGTTCGTGCGGTTGTACGCGCGGATGCGGATCGGTTTGGTTTGGGTTGTGGCCCCTGTTACGGGTCGGCCCGGCATGAGGGGCAGAAAGGCACCGGATGAGCGAGGCACTGGATGAATTGCAGCGCCGCCTGACAGCGGCAATGGACGAGATTGCGGCGGGGGTGGACCGCTTGGACCGCCCGCAGGCGGAGCCTGTAGTCGAAGAGGCGCCCGGCACGCCCGTCGCCGATCCCGAAGAGATCGCCCGGCTGACCGCTGCGCTGGATGACGAGCGCGTCGTCAATGCCCAGTTGCAGGAACGGGTGCGCGCCATCAAGTCGCGCCAGAACGACCGCATCGTCGCGCTGGAACAGGCGGAGGCCGATCATCGCCTGATGATGGAGAAACTGGACACCGCCGTCGTCCGCCTGCGCCGCGTCAACAACGAGTTGCGCGAAACCGTGCGTGCCCTCCGGGAGGCCAATGCCGAAGGGCTGGTGGAGCCTGAGCTGATCGACCGCGCGATGCTGGCCGAACTCGAAGGGTTGCGGGCCGATCATGCCGCCAGCCAGTCCGAAGCGTTGGCGATCAAGACGGAATTGCAGACCCTGCTGGCCGATGATGCACAGGCCGCAGCGATCGGGGAGGACGGATAATGCCCGAAGTCGTGATCAGGGTCGGCGGCCGCAGTTTCGACGTGGCCTGCCAGGAAGGCGAGGAGCATTTCCTGCAATCCGCCGCGGCCATTCTGGACCGGGAGGCCTCGGCCGTGGTGGAGGCGACGGGGCGCATCCCCGAGGGGCGGATGCTGCTGATGGCCGGGCTGATGCTGGCTGACCGTGCCGCCGGAAGCGAGGACCGCCTGCGCGCCGCCGAGGAACAGCTGGACGCCCTGCACCGGGAGGTCGAGCGGCTGCGCAACCTTCCCCCGCCCGAGCCTGAGCGGATCGAGGTGCCGGTGGTGCCCGCCAGCGTGACCGACACGCTGGCCGAACTGGCCGCCCGGGCGGAAAGCCTGGCGGCAGATGTCACGGAAAAGGCCCGCGAACGGGAAGATTGATCGCGGCTGCCGCGTCTCGGCTCGGCAGGGCCGGGAAGCTTGAAAGCGGAGAAAGCATCGGTTGTGACGGTGTGGATCAGGACCGCCCTGACGGGCGGTGCGCTCCGCGCGGTGGTATTTCTGCCCGAAGGGGGCAGAATCCGGGCATGACGGGGCAGGGCAGCGCAGCGTGCGATCGGTTGGGGCCGCATTCGGTCGGATCCTTGTCCCGAAACCACGGGGCGACCAGCTGCACGACATGAGAAAGGCCCCATGGAAAGCGCCACGGGGCCTTGTTCATAGTGTTGCGCTTCGGCTTAGCCGTTGGCGGCGCGGATCTTTTCCGCGGCATCCTTGTCGAAGGTGACGCTGTTCTGTTCGAACAGGGTGTCGAGCTCCCCGGACAGCGTCATCTCGGTGATGATGTCGCAGCCGCCGACGAACTCGCCCTTGACGTAAAGCTGCGGGATTGTCGGCCAATCGGAATAATCCTTGATCCCCTGGCGCAGGGTCTCGTCCGCCAGGACGTTCACATCCTTGAAATCGACGCCCATGTAATTCAGTACCCCGGCCACGCGGGAGGAGAAGCCGCATTGCGGCATTTCCTTGGTGCCCTTCATGTAGAGCACGACGTCATTGGATTTCACCACCTCGTCGATGGCGGTCTTTGCATCAGTCATCTTTATCCCCTTTTCGTGGCCCGGATCCGGGCTTTTGCTGGGTCGTCCG
Source organism: Pseudooceanicola aestuarii (assembly GCF_010614805.1). Classification (NCBI taxonomy): domain Bacteria; kingdom Pseudomonadati; phylum Pseudomonadota; class Alphaproteobacteria; order Rhodobacterales; family Paracoccaceae; genus Pseudooceanicola; species Pseudooceanicola aestuarii. The sequence continues at coordinate 298,375 of NZ_JAAFZC010000002.1, read as the reverse complement.
GTCTATTTGCGGGCGATCGTTCGGATGGGCAAGGGCGGTCAGGGCGCGCGCGTTGTCAGGGCCAGCGCGTGCAATTCCCCCTGAGAACCATCCATCTTGCCCTTCAGCGCGGCATAGACGGCGCGTTGTTGCTGTACCCGGTTCATGCCGCGAAAGCTCTCGTCGATCACCGTGGCGGCGAAATGGGCGCCGTCGTCGCCCTGAACCTCGACCTGGGCGTCAGGGAAGCCTGCGCGGATGAGGGTTTCGATTTCCTTGGCGTCGATGGGCATGGTCGGGCTCCGGTGTTGATGGGACAGATGTAGAACCCCGCCCGGCCCACTGCAAGGGCCGGACCGGGGCGGGGTGCGGCACCGCAGCGCCGGACGGGGTGTCGCGGCGGGCTTTTAGCCGAAGGTTTCGCCGAACGCGCCGCGATAGAGGGCCGACAGTTCCTCCAGCGGGGCGGAGACGCCGCCCAGGGTCACGTCGCTGCCGCCAAAGCTGCCGACGGTCAGCAACGGCACTCCGGCCCGGCCTGCGGCGACCATCAAGGCCTCGGCCTGGTCGAAATTGCACGCGATCAGGTAGCGCGCCTGATCCTCGCCATAAAGCGTCGGCTGGTCGCTGACGTCGATGGTGACACCCACGCCGCCGGCCTCTGCCATCTCGAAGGCGGCCAGCGCCAGCCCGCCGTCGGACAGATCGGTACAGGCGCGGATGAAGTCGCGGTTCTCGCGGATGAAATCGCCGTTGCGCTTTTCTGCGGCCAGATCGACGGGCGGGGCATCGCCTTCCACCCGGTTGAAGACGGTGGCCAGCAGGGCGGATTGGCCCAGATGGCCCAGCGTCTCGCCGACCAGAAGGGCGACATGGCCGTCGCGGGCGGCACCGGTGATGGCGGTTTGCGCATCCTCGATCAGGCCGACGGCGCCAATGGTGGGTGTGGGCAGGATCGCCTGGCCATCCGTCTCGTTGTAGAGCGAGACATTGCCCGACACGATGGGCATATCCAGCGCGGAGACCGCCGCGCCGATGCCCTGAAGGGCGCCGACGAACTGGCCCATGATCTCCGGCTTTTCGGGATTGCCGAAATTCAGGTTGTCGGTGGTGGCCAGGGGCAGGGCGCCGGTGGCGGTCAGGTTGCGATAGGCCTCGGCCACTGCTTGCTTGCCCCCTTCGACGGGGTTGGCGGCAACGTAGCGCGGTGTCACGTCGGAGGTGAAGGCCAGCGCCTTGGAGGTGCCATGCACCCGGATCAGCCCGGCGCCCAGCCCCGGGCCCTGGATCGTGTCGGCCATCACCATGGTGTCGTATTGCTGGTACACCCACTGGCGCGAGCAATAGTTCACATTGCCGATCAGCATCTTCAGCGCGTCGATCGGATCGGCGGCGGCGATGTCCTCCAGCGGGGCGGCAGGGGGCGTGGGTTCCCACGGGCGGTCATATTCGGGCGCCTTGCCCGACAGGGCGCGCAGGGGCAGGTCCGCCATGACCTTGCCCTTGTGTTCGATGATGAAACGGTCCTCGGCGATGGTTTCGCCGACGATGGCGAAATCCAGATCCCACTTGTCAAAGACGGCCTTGGCCTCGGCCTCCTTTTCCGGGCGCAGGACCATCAGCATCCGCTCCTGGCTTTCGGAAAGCATCATTTCGTAGGCGGTCATGCCCGCCTCGCGGCAGGGAACGGCATCCAGGGTCAGGCGCACGCCCAGTTCGCCCTTGTCGCCCATCTCCACGGCGGAACAGGTCAGCCCGGCGGCGCCCATGTCCTGGATGGAGATCACGGCGCCGGTCTGCATCAGCTCCAGCGTGGCCTCCATCAGCCGTTTTTCGGTAAAGGGGTCACCGACCTGCACGGTGGGGCGCTTTTCCTCGATCGTGTCGTCGAATTCGGCGGAGGCCATGGTCGCCCCGCCCACGCCATCGCGGCCCGTCTTGGCGCCCAGATAGACCACCGGCATGCCCACGCCCGAGGCGGCGGAATAGAAGATCTTGTCGGCATCGGCGAGACCGGCGGCAAAGGCGTTGACCAGGCAATTGCCGTTATAGGCGGGATCGAACCGGACTTCGCCGCCCACGGTGGGCACGCCAAAGCAATTTCCGTAGCCGCCCACACCCTCGACCACGCCATGCACCAGTTGCCGGGTCTTGGGGTGGTCCTTTTCCCCGAAGGACAGCGAGTTCATCGCTGCCACGGGCCGCGCACCCATGGTGAAGACGTCGCGCAGGATGCCACCCACGCCGGTCGCGGCGCCCTGATAGGGTTCGATATAGGAGGGGTGGTTGTGGCTTTCCATCTTGAACACCACCGCCTGACCGTCGCCAATATCGACGATGCCCGCGTTCTCTCCGGGGCCGCAGATCACCTGCGGGCCGGTAGTGGGCAGGGTGCGCAGCCATTTCTTGGAGGACTTGTAGGAACAATGCTCGTTCCACATGGCCGAGAAGATCCCCAGCTCGGTAAATGTGGGCGCCCGGTTCAGGATTCGCAGGATCTCGGAATATTCGTCGGGCTTGATCCCGTGGCTTTCGATCAGCTCGTCGGTAATGGCCGGTTCCTGCATGTGTTCCACCATGTTTTCCCTCGTGCGGATGGCGCCCAAAGCGCATTTGCGCCCCCTTTACGACGTTGGCGAAGCCGGGGAAAGGGCCGCACATGCCGCAACCCGGCGCGGCGCGTGAAAAAGGGCGGTCCGGGCGCGGAGATGACGACGCGGTTCGCGCAGGCCGGCGGCGCATGAAAAAAGGCCGGGGCGCACAGAATGACGCCCCGGCCCGGATGGTGCGAGGCGGGCCGTGACGGCCCGGACCTCTGTCATTGGGTGGCTCAGTCAGCCACGGCGCTGGCGTCCAGCCCGGCGATCTGACTGTACTGGTGTTTGAACTCGACGGAGCCGATGGGCAGCATGATCTCGGAATCGGCCGAGCTTGCGGCGCCCATGCGGATCAGGAATTCGTCATCATCCAGCCCCAGCGTCTGGTCCAGAGAGATCACGGCGGTCTGCGTCGTGCCATCGGTATAGACACGGTCCACCGTACCAACGCTCACGCCGTCGGAGGTGCGGACGTCATTGCCGATCCATGCGTTCTGCGTGTCTTCGGTCGCGCCGTCGATCCAATCGTCCAGGCTGTCGGTCTTGCCCAGGGTGTAGTCGTCCATCGCCTCGGGGGCGGTGTCGCCTGCGGCCAGTTCTTCAGCGGGAACGCCGTCGGGGTTGTCCTGCTTGACGGCTTCGGCCTCGGCCTTGGCGCCCTGGTCGGTCAGTTCGGAATAGTTCGAATCTGCGGCCTGGTTCAGCTCTTCGGCGGGAACGCCGCTGACGTTGTCTTCGCTCTTGATCTGCTCCTGCGCGGCGACCGGCAGGGCCAGAAGGGCGGCGGTGGAAACGGAGGCGAGCATCGTCTTGAAGGTCATGTGACTTTCCTTTCTCTGTCGTTTTGCCGCGTCTGCCCATCGGCGTCGCGGCGTTGGAGTGACAATGCGGGGTCAGAGGGAAAGGTTCCGAAAATTCCGCGGCAGGTTATCGGCCAGCCCGGTCAGTTCCGCGCGGCGGGCGGTGCCGCACAGGGGGCGCAGTCCAAGGCGCATCGCCGGGAAAACGAGCGCCCCCTCCACCTGCGGGACGCGTGCGCGGTCGCGTCCGTGTCGAGTCATTTCCACACTCATGAGGAGAGCCGCAGCGCAGCACAGCCCGCAAGCGTGTTCGGGCACCGGGCGCAAGCCAAAAAAAAGGCCGAGCTATAAAAGCTCGGCCAAGTCCAACAGGGAGGTATGAAGATGATGCAAAATTCATCGCATCACCGTCGAGAGCTGACCTAAGCGTCGAAGTTGAATCGATCAAGGCACAAATTGCCGCAGCAGCATCATGCCCGCTATGCGCTAGTGGCATGTCTGGCACGGCAGGGTCCGGGAGGCACCGCGCAGGGCACGCGGAAATGCCATGGCTAGGGGGCACCAACGTGCCAGGGACCGCCCTGGGCAATGGTCGCGAAAGCTGCGCAAACAGCCCTGTGGCGGTGGGTCTGGCACGGGGGCCGGAGGGTCGGGGCAGCGCAGGCGTCAGCGGGACTAGTCGTCGTCGCCCTGCTGTTCCCTGATCCGCTTGCGGTGGGTTGTCACCTCGGTGTGGATGAAATCGCGGAAAGCGGCAATCCGCTTGGAATGGCGCAATTCTTCAGGGAAGGCGAGGAACACGGGCACCTCGTTGCTCTCGATATCGGGCAACACGCGTTCCAGTTCGGGAAAGTTCTCCGTCAGGTAGTCGGGCAAGACCCCGATGCCCAGGTCGTGGATCACGCCTTGCAGCACGCCGAAGTAATTGTTCACCGTCAGAAGTGACGGAATGTCATGGGTCATCAGCTGGCCGACCATCGTGGCGCCCGCAGCCACCTGGGCCGAGGCCGGATTCTGGCAGATCAGCCGGTGATTGTGGATGTCCTCGATCCGTTCGGGGCGGCCGTGCCGGTCCAGGTACTCCGGGCTGGCATAACAGCGCATCCGCACCGACATCAGCCGTTTGCGGATCAGGTCCGCCTGGCTGGGTTCCTTCATGCGGATGGCGACGTCGGCCTCGCGCATCGGCAGATCCAGCACACGTTCCTCCAGCATCAGGTCGATCTTCAGATTGGGGAAGCGTTCGTACAGTTTGGGCAGACGCGGCGCCAGCCAGAGCGAGCCGAAGCCCGTGGTGGTGGTCACCCGCAATTCGCCGAACACTTCCTCCTCACTGTCGCGGATGCGTGCGGTGGCGGTGTCCAGGCGCTTGATCATCGCCTTGGTCGCGTCGAACAGCAGTTCGCCCTGTTCGGTGAGAATCAGCCCCCGTGCGTGGCGGTGAAACAGGGTGGCATTCAGGCTTTCCTCCAGCCCCCTGATTTGTCGCGACACGGCGGATTGCGACAGGTGCAGCACCTCACCCGCATGGGTCAGGCTGCCCGCATCCGCGACCGCGTGAAAGATTCTGAGCTTGTCCCAATCCATCTTGGCAAGTTTCCGAAATGTGTTCCGCCCGACACCGACTTTTTCCGTCTCCTAAACTGAACCAGGCCGGACGGCAAAGTCGAAAGAAAAATTTTCTATGAAAGGTCACCATTAGTGACCTATCATTCGCCCTATATATAGGCACGAGGGGGAGGAACTCATGACCAGCAACGCAATCACGCTAGAAGATCGGTTCGACCTGACGAAATCGCCGGTTCTGTTGAACGGGACACAGGCGCTGGTGCGCCTGATGCTGACGCAGAATGCGCGCGACCGTGCCGCCGGGCTGAATACCGCCGGTTACGTGACCGGCTACCGGGGCTCTCCGCTGGGCGCGGTGGACTTGCAGATGGCCCGCGCGGCCAAGCATCTGGCCGGGGCGAACGTCACCTTTCACGAAGGTTTGAACGAGGATCTCGCCGCGACCGCCCTGTGGGGGGCGCAACAGGCCGAAATGCGGGGCGAGGGCAAGTATGATGGCGTCTTTGGCCTGTGGTACGGCAAGGGGCCGGGGGTGGACCGGTCCGGGGACGTGATGCGCCATGCCAACATGGCGGGCACCTCGGCCCATGGCGGGGTGCTGATGGCCATGGGCGACGACCACACCGGCGAAAGCTCCACGGTGCTGCACCAATCCGAATGGGCATTGGTGGATGCCTACATGCCCGTGGTCAGCCCCGCGGGCGTGCAGGAGATCATCGACCTGGGCGTCTATGGCTATGCGCTGTCACGCTATTCCGGGCTGTGGGTCGGGCTGAAGACGATGAAGGACACGGTGGAGGCGACATCGGTGGTGGACGGCGATCCGCACCGGATGAAGCTGCTGATGCCGCAGGATCACGCGCTGCCGCCGGGCGGGCTGAACATCCGGCTGGGGGATACTCCGACGGAGCAGGAAGCCCGGATGATCGATCACAAACGCTTTGCGGCCGAGGCCTTTGCCCGCGCCAACGGCATCGACAAGCGCGTCTGGGGCAAGCCCGGCGCCAAGATCGGCTTTGTCGCGGCGGGCAAGAACTGGCTGGATCTGCAACACGCCCTGTCCCTGCTGAATATCGACGAAGCGGAGGCGGAGCGGCTGGGCCTAACCACCTACAAGGTGGCGCAGGTCTTCCCGCTGGACATGCGCGGCTTTCACGACTGGGCCGAGGGGCTGGACCTGATCGTTGTGGTGGAAGAAAAGCGCAAGCTGATCGAGGTGCAGGTGAAGGAGGCGATCTTTGACGATCGTCGCGGGCGCCGGGTCTATGGCTGGCACAAGGGCGGCGGCGCCGGGTCCATGCACGGGCCGGAACTGTTCCAGACCAAGGGCGCGCTGGATCCGATCCTGATTGCCGAACGACTGGGCGCCATCCTGATCGAAGAGGGCCGGGAGACGGACCGGATCAAGGCCGGGCTGGGCGCCTTGGCAGAGGTGCGGCGCAACGACAACGTGCAGGATATCGCGGCGCGGCTGCCCTATTTCTGCTCGGGCTGTCCGCACAACAGCTCGACCAAGGTGCCCGAAGGCTCCCGCGCCTATGCCGGGATCGGCTGTCACTACATGGTGCAATGGATGGACCGGGAGACCCAGGGGTTCACGCACATGGGCGCCGAAGGGGCCAACTGGATCGGGGAGGCGCCGTTTTCCACCCGCGATCACGTCTTCCAGAATCTGGGCGACGGCACCTACAACCATTCCGGGGTTCAGGCGATCCGCGCGGCGCTCGCCGCAGGGACGAACATCACCTACAAGATCCTGTTCAACGACGCCGTCGCCATGACCGGCGGCCAGAAGAACGAGGGCGGGTTGACCCCCGACCGCATCGCGCGGGAGCTGGACGCCATGGGCGTCGGCAAGATCGCCGTGGTCTATGACGAGAAGGAAGAACCCCGGCAGGAGGATTTCCCGAAATCCGTGGGCTGGCACGAACGCCGCGACATGGAGGCGGTGCAGAAACAGATGCGGGACGTCGCGGGCGTGTCGGCCATCATCTACGTCCAGACCTGCGCCGCCGAAAAGCGCCGCCGCCGCAAGCGCGGGCAATTCCCCGACCCGGACAAGCGCGTGTTCATCAACACCGACGTCTGCGAGGGCTGCGGCGATTGCGGCGTGCAATCCAACTGCGTTTCCATCGTGCCGGTCGAAACCGAACTGGGCCGCAAACGCGCGATCGACCAATCCTCCTGCAACAAGGATTTCTCCTGTCTCAAGGGGTTCTGCCCATCCTTTGTCACGCTGGAGGGTGCCACCCCGCGCAAGGAGACGGCGGAAACGGCGCAGCTGGAGCTGCCCGATCTGCCGCAGCCCGACCTGCCCGCGATCGACGGCACCCATAACATCGTGATCACCGGCGTCGGTGGCACGGGCGTCGTCACTATCGGCGCTGTTCTGGCCCAGGCCGCGCAGATCGACGGCAAGGGCGCCGGCATGATGGAGATGGCGGGCCTCGCCCAGAAGGGCGGCGCGGTGCATATCCACCTGCGCCTTGCCAACCGGCCGGAGGACATCACCGCCATTCGCGTGGCCACGGGCGAGGCCCATGCCCTGATCGGGGGGGATCTGGTTGTCTCGGCCGGGGCCAAGACGCTGGGCCTGACACGGCAGGGCCGCACCGGCGGTGTGGTCAACAGCCACGAGATCATCACCGGCGATTTCACCCGTGACACGGAATTCGCGCTGCCCGCCGACCGGCTGGCGTTGCAATTGCAGGCCCGGATGAAGGAGGACGTGGTGCTGTTCGACGCCTCCGACCTGGCCAAGGTGGCGATGGGCGATTCGATCTATTCCAACATGATGATCCTCGGCGGCGCCTGGCAGCGCGGGCTGCTCCCGCTGTCCTTTGATGCGATCCGCCGCGCGGTGGAGCTGAACGGGCAGGCGGTGGACCGGAACCTGCGCGCCTTCGACATCGGTCGCTGGGCGGTGCTGCACCCCGAGGAGGCCGCCCGCCTGACTGCGCCGGCGGAAAACGTCGTTGCGCTGCCCAGGTCGCTGGAAGAGCGGATCGCGTATCGCGCCGATCATCTGGCGGCCTACCAGTCCCGGCGGCTGGCGAAACGCTATCGCAAGATGGTCGACAGATTCACCGATCCGGCGCTGAAGGAGGCCGTCGCCAAGGGCTATCACAAGGTTCTTGCCTACAAGGATGAATACGAGGTCGCCCGCCTGTTGCTGACCACCCGTGCCAAGGCGCAGGAGCAGTTCGGCGGCGACTTCAAGATGTCCTACCACATGGCGCCCCCGGTGATCGAAAAGACCGGCAGCGACGGGCGCCCGGTGAAACGGCAGTTCGGCGAATGGATGCGCCTGCCGCTGTCGGTGATGGCCCGGATGAAGATGTTGCGCGGCACGCCGCTGGATCCGTTCGGACGAACGGCCGAACGGCGGATGGAACGCGCCTTGATCGCGCAATACGAGGCAGATGCGGAAACGCTTCTGACCACAGGGCCCGAACAGCACGATACCGCCGTGGCCCTGGCGGAACTGCCCTTGTCGATCCGCGGCTTCGGCCCGGTCAAGGCCACGAACGAGGCCAAGGCCGCGAAACAACGGGAGGCCTTGCTGGCCGTGCTGCGCGATGGAACCCGCGCGCAGGCTGCGGAGTAGACAGGACAGGAACGCTTCGCTACTGGTTTCCTGTCCCGGCCCCGTTTTGCGGTCGGGACGGGACGGAATACCGAGAATGGCAACAGAAACAATTCCTTCGGGCGGACGCCCCTCGTCACGGCGCCACATCGCTCGCGATCTCTCCTACGCCCATAGCGCGGCGTCCAAGGGCGGGCGTGCCCTGATCCGGGTGATGGAAAACGTCACCGGACGCCCGACGTTGATCCGCCGCGCCGACGGTTATGATCGGGAGGTCGCGGCCGGCCGGGACTTCTGGTCGGTGATGCTCGAACGTTATATGCTCAGCCTGGAGGTGGTGGGCGGCAGCCTGGACAACATCCCGGACAAGGGGCCATTGATCCTGATCGCCAACCATCCCTACGGCGTGCTGGACGGGCTGATGATGGGCCATATCCTGCACCAGCGGCGCGGCGATTTCCGCATCCTGGCCAACCGCGTCTTTCGCAAGTCCGAGGATCTGAACCGCGTGATCCTGCCCATCTCCTTTGACGAGACGCGCGCGGCCCAGCAGGAGAATATCCAGACCCGCAAGGAGTGCATCCGCTACCTGTCAGAGGGCGGCGCCATCGGCATCTTTCCCGGTGGTACCGTCTCCACCGGGCTGAAGCCGTTTTCCCAGCCGATGGATCCGGGCTGGCGCGGCTTTACCGCCCGGATGATCGCCAAGTCCGACGCCACGGTGGTGCCGGTGTTCTTTGCCGGGCGCACCTCGCGGCTGTTTCAACTGGCGTCGCATCTGCATTCGAACCTGCGCATGGGCCTGTTGCTCAAGGAGTTCCGCGCCCGTATCGGCACCCCGGTGCAGATCGCCGTGGGCGCACCGATCCCGCGCAGCACGCTGGACCAGTTTTCCGGCGATACGAAGGGGATGATGGATTTCCTGCGCAAGGCGACGTATGACCTGTCTCCGGAGCCGTTGAAAAACTACGGCTACGGGTTCGAATTCGAACAGAAGCACAGGTCGTAACAGGCGCGGGCAGGGCGGCAGGATGGCAGTAGGAATTTTCGATTCGGGGCTGGGTGGGCTGACGGTGCTGGACGCCTGTCAGAAGCGCCTGCCGGAGGTACCCTTTGTCTATCTGGGCGACAATGCGCATACGCCTTATGGCGTGCGCGATGCCGATGACATCTACGACCTGACCACCCGCTGCACCGACCGGCTGTTCCAGGCCGGGTGCGATCTGGTAATCCTGGCCTGCAACACCGCCTCTGCCGCAGCCCTGCGCCGGATGCAGGAGGCCTGGATTCCCGAAGGGAAGCGGGTGCTGGGCGTCTTTGTCCCGCTGATCGAGGCGCTGACCGAACGGCAATGGGGCGACAATTCCCCGCCGCGTGAAGTGGCGGTCAAACATGTCGCGCTGTTCGCTACGCCGGCCACCGTCGCGTCGCGCGCATTTCAGCGCGAACTGGCCTTCCGTGCTATCGGTGTCGATGTGGAGGCACAGGCCTGCGGTGGGGTGGTGGATGCCATCGAAGAGGGCGACATGATCCTGGCAGAGGCACTGGTGCGGTCCCATGTCGCCGCGCTGAAACGCAAGATGCCCACGCCCGAGGCGGCGATCCTGGGCTGCACCCATTATCCGCTGGTGCAGGAGGTGTTTCAGGATGCCCTTGGCCCCGATGTCGCGGTCTATTCGCAGGCGGATCTGGTGGCGGCCTCGCTTGCCGATTACCTGGACCGCTACCCGGACCGGCGTGGTCCGGGCGAGGTGCCGATGTTCCTGACCACCGGCGACCCGGCGCGGGTGTCGGTCCATGCGACACAGTTCCTGCGACGAAAGATCGACTTCTACGCCGCCTGACCAGGGGTGCGCCGCGAAACTCGGTCGCAGGGCACAGCCCGCGCAAATCCGTCATACTACCGGGACCGGGATCACCCGCGCCCGAGGGAAAGGGCCAGATTATGGCAAAGCAGATCGCAATCATCGGTGCCTCCGGCTATACCGGGGCAGAACTTATCCGCCTTATCGCCTCTCATCCCGGGATGGAGGTGGCCGCGCTGGCCGCCAATTCCAAGGCCGGGATGGACATGGCGGCCGTGTTCCCGTTCCTCCGTCACCTGGACCTGCCGGACCTCGTGACCTGGGAGGACATCGATTTTGACCGGATCGACCTGGCGTTTTGCGCCCTGCCGCACAAGACCTCGCAGGAGGTGATCTCCCAACTGCCGCGCGGATTGAAGATCGTCGATCTCTCCGCCGATTTCCGGCTGCGCGATCCCGAAGAGTACCGGAAATGGTACGGCAATCCACATGCCGCCGTCGACATGCAGGAGGAGGCCGTCTACGGCCTGACCGAATTCTACCGCGATCAGATCGCCGGCGCGCGGCTGGTGGCGGGCACGGGCTGCAACGCGGCCACCGGGCAATTCACCCTGCGCCCGCTGATCGCCGCCGGAGTGATCGGTCTGGACGACATCATCCTGGACATGAAATGCGCTGTCTCCGGTGCAGGCCGGTCGCTGAAGGAAAACCTGCTGCACGCCGAATTGTCCGAGGGCTACAACGCCTATGCCGTCGGTGGCACGCATCGGCACCTGGGCGAGTTCGACCAGGAATTCAGCGCCCTTGCCGGGCGGCCGGTTCGGATTCAGTTCACGCCGCACCTGGTACCGGTCAATCGCGGCATCCTGTCCACGGCCTATGTCAGCGGTCAGGCACAAGCGGTGCATGACGCGCTGTCCGCAGCCTATTCGGACGAACCCTTTGTCGAGGTTCTGCCGTTCGGGGAAACCCCCTCCACCCACCATGTGCGGGGATCGAACTTCGTGCATATCGGTGTGGCCGGCGACCGGATCGAGGGGCGCGCCATCGTCGTCACCGCGCTGGACAACCTGTGCAAGGGCTCCAGCGGGCAGGCGGTGCAGAATGCCAACCTGATGCTGGGCCTGCCCGAAACCCAGGGGCTGATGATGGCCCCGCTGTTCCCGTGAGGGCGGCATGAAAAGCCTGAAGAAACAGCGCCGGATCCAGGTCATCGTGCTGGCTTTTGCTGCGCTGGCGCTGTCCACGGCGCTGATTGGCTACGCGATGCGGGACGGGATCAACTACTTCCGCTCGCCCAGCCAGGTGGCCGAGGCTCCGCCCGCGGCGGGGGAGACCTTTCGCCTTGGCGGACTTGTGGAGGACGGATCGCTGTTGCGCGCGGGCGACCGGGCAGAGTTCCGGGTGACTGATGGCGGTGCGGCGATTCCGGTGGTCTTCTCCGGCATCCTGCCCGACCTTTTTGCAGAGAACCAAGGCATGATCGGCACCGGAAGATACATCAACGGTGTCTTTGAAGCCTCTGAAATTCTTGCCAAACATGATGAGACCTACATGCCCAAGGAGGTCATGGACGCGCTCAAGGAGCAGGGCGTCTACCAGGCACCGGACGCCGGGGGTACGGGCGGTTAACCCGCGCGGCGCAGTCTGACCGCATCGCACAGGATGCAGGAGAGACGCGCCATGCCACTGGATGTCCGCACCATCGCCGAGGAAATCGTCAACCGCGAGGGCGGTTACGTCAACGATCCCGACGATCCCGGCGGTGCCACCAAATATGGCGTCACGCTGGCCGCCCTGCGCGGCCTGGCGCGGGACCTTACCGGCGACGGCCGGGTCGATCACGCGGATCTGCTGGCGCTGAACCGTGATCAGGCGGTGGGGATCTTTCTTGAACATTATTTCCACGCGCCGGGTCTGGACGCACTGCCGCAGGTGCTGTGGGACAGTATCTTCGACATGCAGGTGAACGCGGGCAACCGCGCGGTGAAGCTTTTGCAACAGGTACTGCGGCGGATGGGGTGGCCGTTGGCCATCGACGGACGTGTCGGGCCGCGCACCATCGCCGCCGCCGGGCAGGCGGCCGAGGCCGCGCCGCAACAGCTGCGCGACGCTTATGCCATCGCCCGGCGCAACTTCTACTTCCGCCTCGCCGATCGGCGCCCGGCCAGCCGCAAATTTGCCCGCACCCGCGCTGGCAGCAAAGGCGGCTGGATCCTGCGGGCGGAGACCTTCATGTCCGAGAAATATCACCTGAGCGATGCGGATTTCCGGGAGCGCACGGCCCATTGGGCGGAGCGTGCCGAATGATTGCTCCGGTTTTCGATCTGCTGTTCGGGTCGGGCCGCAACGTGGTTCGCGATACGGTCGAGGTTTTCTCCCAGAACGCCGAGGGCGCCGCGCGCCGCGACCAGGCGCGGCTGGAGGCGGCGCTGGCCCAGCACGGGCTGGAATTCCGCGACCGCCGGTCCCGGTTCGATCGGGTGATGGATGCGATCAACCGTCTGCCGCGTCCGGCGCTGGCCCTGGGCACGCTGGGCCTGTTCGGTGCCGCGATGGTCGATCCGGTCTGGTTTGCCGCCCGGATGCAGGGGATCGCCCTTGTGCCGGACCCGCTTTGGTGGCTGCTGGGCGCGATCGTGTCGTTCTATTTCGGCGCCCGTCACCAAGCGAAATCGCAGGGGTTTCAACGCGATGTCGCCCGTACCCTCGCACAGCTGCCGGGCGTCACCCGCAACCTGCGGGCGTTGGAGACTGGCGCGGGCGCCACCGCGTCGGAGGTCGAGGGGCGCGCTGGCACCGACCCCAATCCCGCCATCGTCGATTGGCAACGCGCCCGCGACGAACGCTGATCCGGCCCAGGCCTCGGGTGGCCGTCCCTGATCCCCCAGGATCCGCCCTGCTCAGGGCGACAAGCGGCCCGAGCCGCGACAATGTGATCACCCCTGGCGGGCCATTTCGATTGGCCCGCCGCTGCGGGGCATCTATAACCGGGGCATGTTGACCGAACTTGGCCATTTCGCCCTGATCCTTGCCTTTGCCGTGGCGCTGTTCCAGACCCTTGTGCCGCTGGTGGGTGCGCATCTGCACCGCCCGGGGTGGATGGCGGCGGGCAGCGCGGCGGCCAGTGTGCAATTCCTGCTGCTGGCCTTTGCCTTCGCGGCACTGACTCATGCCTTCGTGACCTCCGACTTCTCGGTCCGGCTGGTGATGCAGAACTCCCATTCGCTGAAGCCGATGCTTTACAAAGTGACGGGGGTCTGGGGGAATCACGAGGGCTCCATGCTGTTGTGGTGCCTGATCCTGGCGCTGTTCGGCGCTTCGGCCGCGTGGTTCGGCGGCGCGCTGCCCCCCCGGTTGAAGGCGCGGGTGCTGGCGGTGCAGGGCGGGGTTGGCGTGGCCTTCCTTGCGTTCCTGATCTTCACCTCGAACCCGTTCCTGCGGCTGGCGCGGCCGCCCTTTGACGGGCAGGATCTGAACCCGTTGCTGCAAGATCCCGGCCTGGCCTTTCATCCGCCGTTTCTCTACCTTGGCTACGTGGGCCTTTCGATGGCGTTTTCCTTTGCCGTCGCCGCCCTGATCGAAGGCCACGTCGATGCGGCCTGGGGTCGCTGGGTGCGGCCCTGGACGCTGGCGGCGTGGATCTTCCTGACCATCGGCATCGGCCTGGGATCGTGGTGGGCCTATTACGAATTGGGCTGGGGCGGGTTCTGGTTCTGGGACCCTGTGGAAAACGCCTCCTTCATGCCCTGGCTGATCTCGGCGGCGCTGCTGCATTCGGCCGTCGTGGTGGAAAAACGCGAAAGCCTGAAAAGCTGGACCATCCTTCTGGCCATCATCGCCTTCGGCTTTTCCCTCGTGGGGGCCTTCATCACGCGGTCCGGGGTGCTGACCTCGGTCCATGCCTTCGCGACGGATCCGGAGCGGGGCGTCTTCCTTTTGGCGATCACCGTGGTGCTGACGGGCGGGGCACTGACCCTGTTTGCCGCGCGCGCCGAGGCGCTGTCCTCCAAGGGTGTGTTCTCTCTCGTCAGTCGCGAAAGTGGTCTGGTGCTGAACAATGTGCTTCTGGCGGTCTCGGCCTTTGTCGTCTTTGTCGGGACGGTCTGGCCGCTGGTGTCCGAGCTGGCGTTCGATCGCAAATTGTCCGTCGGGGCACCGTTTTTCAACATGGCCTTCACACCTTTCATGATTGCCCTGGGGCTGGTGCTGCCAGTGGGGGCGATGCTGCCGTGGAAACGGGCCAAGGTCGGGCGTGTTCTGCGACAATTGATGCCTGCGGCCGGGCTGGCGGTCGCAATCGGCGCGGCGGTCTGGGCGCTTGGCACCGGGCGCACGGCCGGCGGGCCACTGGGGCTGGCTCTGGGCGCCTGGCTGGTGGCGGGCTCTGCCGTGGACCTGTGGTCGCGCACCGGGCGCAGCGGTGCGGCGCGGCTGCTGCGGCTGCCCCGCGCCGATTGGGGGAAGGCCGTGGCTCATGCGGGACTGGGCGTCACCATTGCGGGCATCGCCGGGATGCTTGCCTGGGAAAGCGAGGATATCCGCATCGTCCGCTCCGGCGATACGGTGACTTTGGCAGGCTATGCCGTCACCCTGAACAGCGTGGCGGAGACGCAGGGCCCGAACTACCTGTCCACCATGGCCGACGTGACCTTGGCGGATGCGGATAGCGGGGACCGGATTGCCACGCTCTACCCTGAGAAACGGGTGTATCCGGTGGCCGGGATGCCGACCACGGAGGCGGCGATCGACAACGGGTTCCTGCGAGACGTCTACGTGGTGATCGGTGACCCGCAGGAGGGCGGTGGCTGGGCCTTGCGGACCCATGTCAAACCGTTGGCCAACTGGATCTGGGGCGGCTCCATCCTGATGGCTCTGGGCGGCGCGCTGTCATTGAGCGACCGCCGTCACCGGGTGGCGGCTGGCGCTAGACGGGGCTCTGCCGCGGGGGTGCCGGCGGAATGAAACGGCTGGTTTTGTTCCTTCTGCTGCTGCTGGTGCCGCTGTCCACCCCGGCGCTGGCCGTGCAGCCGGATGAGGTTCTGCCCGACGCGGCGCTGGAGACACGGGCCCGTGAAATCTCCAAAGGGTTGCGCTGCCTGGTCTGCCGCAACGAGAATATCGACGACAGCAATGCAGAGCTGGCCCGCGACCTGCGCCTGCTGGTGCGCGAACGGCTGGTCGCTGGGGATACGGATGCGCAGGTGGTGGATTTCGTGGTCGATCGCTACGGCGAATATGTGCTGCTGCAACCACGGCTTGGCGGTTCGACCTGGGTGTTGTGGGCGGCAGGCCCGGTGATGCTGCTGCTGGCGCTTGGCGCCGGTGGGCTGTTCATCCGCCGCCGGTCTCGCGCTACGGGCGGCTCTGATCCCTTGAACGCGGAAGAGCAGGCCAGGCTGCGCGAAATACTGGACCGATGACGCCCCGTTCCGGTTTACCTGGCGGCGGCGTCGGGGTCTGCTGACGGACAAATCGCCACATCGGCGACGTGACGACGAGGAGAGGCGCCATGAACTACGACACCATCACTCTGGACATTGCCGACAGCGGTATCGCGGTGATCACCCTGAACCGGCCCGACGTTATGAACGCGCTGAACACCCAGATGCGGGCGGAACTTACCGATGCCGTGCGCCGCGCCGGGGCGGAGGCACGGGTGATCGTTCTGACAGCACAGGGCCGGGCTTTCTGCTCGGGCCAGGACCTGACCGACCGGCGCGATGTGTCCAACCCTGATCTGGAACGCACGCTGCGCGACGAATACCAGCCGATGATCCGCGCCATCGTCGACAGCCCCGTGCCCACCATCGCCGCCGTCAACGGTGCCGCCGCCGGGGCCGGGGCCAACCTTGCGCTGTGCTGCGATGTGGTGATTGCGGCGGAAAGCGCCTATTTCCTTCAGGCGTTCAGCCGGATCGGCTTGATCCCCGACGCGGGTGGCACCTGGACCATGCCGCGGCTGATGGGCCAGGCCAAGGCGATGGGCGCGGCGCTGTTCGCCGACAAGATCAGCGCCCGCCAGGCCGATGAATGGGGGCTGATCTGGGAGGCGGTCGCCGACGACAGCTTTGCCGACCGCTGGCAGGCGCGCGCGCTGCACCTGGCCAAGGGGCCGACGCTGGCCTACCGCCATATCCGCGAATCGATCCGGGGAAGCTGGGAAAACACGCTGGCCGCGC
Source organism: Pseudooceanicola aestuarii (assembly GCF_010614805.1). Taxonomy (NCBI): domain Bacteria; kingdom Pseudomonadati; phylum Pseudomonadota; class Alphaproteobacteria; order Rhodobacterales; family Paracoccaceae; genus Pseudooceanicola; species Pseudooceanicola aestuarii. The sequence continues at coordinate 281,857 of NZ_JAAFZC010000002.1, read as the reverse complement.
AGCTTGATGATGAAGGCAAGCGCCAGGGAGATTGCGGTCAATCCCGCGATTTCAAGGAAGGCGTGGTCGCTTTCCTTGAAAAACGCCCGCCGCATTTCGAAGGGCGCTGACCGCGCCGCAGGGGCATCCGGGGCGATCCCTGTCCGTCCTCTGATCCGGAACGAAAAACGGCAGGCCCCAGGGCCTGCCGTTTGCATTTTCCGGAAGGTGGTCCCGCCTTAGCGGTTTTCCACATCCACGTAATCGCGGGCACCGGCACCGGTGTACAGCTGGCGCGGGCGGCCGATCTTCATCGCCGGATCCTCGATCATCTCTTTCCACTGCGAGATCCAGCCGATGGTTCGCGACATGGCGAAGATCGGGGTGAACATCGCGGTGGGGAAGCCCATCGCCTCGAGGATGATGCCGGAATAGAAATCGACATTCGGGAACAGCTTCTTGTCGACGAAGTAATCGTCCTGAAGCGCCTGTTTCTCCAGCTCTTTTGCCACCTGTAGGGTCGGGTTGTCCTCGATCCCCAGCAGGTCCAGAACCTCGTCCGCGCTTTCCTTCATGACCTTCGCCCGGGGGTCGAAGTTCTTGTAGACGCGGTGACCAAAGCCCATCAGGCGGAAGGGATCGTTCTTGTCCTTGGCACGGCGGATGTATTCGGGGATCTGGTCGACGGTCCCGATTTCGCGCAGCATTTCAAGGCAGGCCTGGTTGGCGCCACCATGGGCCGGACCCCAGAGACAGGCGATGCCCGCCGCGATACAGGCAAAGGGGTTCGCCCCGGAGGACGACGCCAGCCGCACCGTGGAGGTGGAGGCGTTCTGCTCGTGATCCGCATGCAGCGTGAAGATCCGGTCCATCGCGCGGCTCAGCACCGGGTTGGGGGTGTAATCCTCGGCCGGAACGGCAAAGCACATGCGCAGGAAGTTGGACGCATAGTCCAGATCGTTGCGCGGATACACGAAGGGCTGGCCGATCGTGTACTTGTAGGCCATCGCGGCGATCGTCGGCATCTTGGCGATCAACCGGATGGAGGCCACTTCGCGCTGCCAGGGATCGGAGATATCGGTGCTGTCGTGGTAGAAGGCCGACATGGCGCCGACCACGCCCACCATGATCGCCATCGGATGCGCATCGCGGCGGAACCCGGTGAAGAAACGGTGCATCTGTTCATGCACCATGGTGTGATTGGTCACGCGGCTTTCGAAATCTTCCAGCTGCGCGGGGGAGGGGAGTTCACCATACAGCAGCAGGTAGCACACTTCCAGATAATGCGATTTGCTGGCCAGCTGGTCGATCGGGTAGCCGCGGTGCAGCAGCTCGCCCTTGTCGCCGTCGATAAAGGTGATCTCGCTGTCGCACGAAGCGGTGGAGGTGAAGCCCGGATCATAGGTGAACACATCCGCCTGCGCGTAAAGCTTGCGGATATCGATCACGTCGGGGCCTTCGGTCGGGGACAGGATCGGCAGCTCGTAATTTGCGCCTCCGATCGTCAGGGTTGCCGTTTTGTTCGCGTCTGCCATGAAATCAAACCTTCCTTCGTTCCCGCGCCTTGGGCCGGTTTCCCGGCCGGGCGCCCCTTTTTTCTCACGGGGCGGGGTGCCTCAGGCACCTGCCGCCGTCGCTGCATCCGCGATGCGAAGGATCGACTCCTCCCGCCCGAGAACCAGCAACATATCGAATACGCTAGGGGTGGCGGCCCGTCCTGCGAGTGCGGCCCGAAGCGGACCCGCCAGTTTCCCGAATTTCACACCTTGCCCTTCGGCGAAGCCGTTCAGAGTTTCCTCCAATTCCGACCGGTTCCAGCTAGCATTTTGCAAGCGCGGCGTCAATTCTGACAGCATCTGTCGGGCGTTGTCGTCCAGGTGTTTGGCGGCTTTCTCTTCTGCCACGATGGGGCGATCTGTCAGGACAAATGCCGCTTTTTCAATGACTTCCGGGAAGGTCTTCGCGCGTTCTTTCAACAGCGGCATGGCCTGGGCCAGCAGCGATTTTTTCCCATCGGACAGGGCGTCACGGCCCGTCGCGGTCAGCCATGCCTCCAACTCATGCAGCAGTGCAGCATCTTCCGCAGCCGCCATGTGATGGCCACAGATATTCTCCAGTTTCTTGAAATCGAACCGCGCGGGTGACTTGCCCATCCCGTCAAAGCCGAACCAATCCTGCGCCTGGGTGTCGGTGAACACCTCGTCATCGCCATGGCTCCACCCCAGGCGGGCCAGATAATTGCGCATCCCGGCGGCCGGATAGCCCATGTCGCGATATTCCTCGACCCCAAGCGCGCCGTGGCGTTTGGACAATTTCTTGCCGTCGGGCCCGTGAATCAGCGGGATATGGGCGTAGACGGGCAGGGGCCAGCCCATCGCCTGGTAGATCCCCATCTGCCGCGCGGCATTGTTCAGGTGGTCGTCACCGCGGATCACGTGGGTGACGCCCATGTCATGGTCATCCACCACCACGGCCAGCATGTAGACCGGGCTGCCGTCCGACCGCAGCAGAATCATGTCATCCAGCTGGTCGTTGCGGATTCGCACGTCTCCCTGCACCTGGTCGGCGATCAGAGTCTCGCCGTCGCGCGGGGCCTTCAGGCGCAGGGCATAGGGGGCGTCCGGATGGTCCGACGGATTCGTATCCCGCCAAGGGGAGCGGAACAACGTCGAGCGCCCCTCTGCCTTGGCCGCATCGCGGAACGCCTGAATTTCTTCCTGCGTGGAAAAGCATTTGTAGGCTGCGCCCGCTTCCAGCAGCTCCAGCGCGACGGCGCGGTGCCGGTCGGCGCGCGCGGCCTGGCTGACGATCTCTCCGTCGTGGTCGAGGCCGAGCCAGGCCAGGCCGTCGATGATTGCCTGGGTGGCCTGTGGGGTGGACCGTTCGTGGTCCGTATCCTCGATCCTGAGCAGGAAGCGGCCGCCGCGTCCGCGCGCGAACAACCAGTTGAAAAGCGCCGTCCGCGCCCCGCCGATATGCAGGTATCCCGTGGGAGAGGGTGCGAAACGGGTGACAATCTGTTCTGCCAAGGAGGGATCCTAACCTTCGTTTAACCTGTCCCCGGATAGGGTCGGGCATTGTCTATCGGCCCGAGGAAGGGGTGACAAGTGCGGCGCTTGGGCGAAGTTGCGGCGGCGATCCTGATTGCGCAGCGCGGTGCGCTGTTCGGTTGGGCGCCGGTCTGTCTGGGTACCGGCATCGGGGTCTATTTCCTGCTGGGCGCGGAACCGGGCATCGGCTGGCTGGCGGGACTGGCCTGCGTGGCCCTGGGGCTGGCTGCGCTGGCGCTGCGCGCAGGCGCGGTGGCCGGGCCGCTGCTGTGGGCACTGACGTTGCTGGCAGCGGGGCTGTCGCTGGCGGGCGGACGGGCGCGCATGGTCGGCGCGCCGGTGCTGGAGGGTCGGTACTACGGGACGATCGAAGGGAGGATCGTGGGACTCGACCGCTCCGCCTCCGACGCGCTGCGCGTGACCCTGGACCGAGTGCGCCTGCCGGACCGCGCGCGTTGGCCGGTGCCGCGCCGGGTCCGGGTCTCGTTGCGCGGTCCGCAAGGCACCCGGCCCGAACCGGGCAAGCGGGTGATGACAACCGGGCATCTCTCGCCCCCCGGCGGCCCGGTGGAGCCCGGGGGCTTCGACTTTCAACGCCACGCCTGGTTCCTGCGGCTGGGCGCCGTCGGTTACACGCGTGTGCCGTTGATGGCCCACGCCCCGCCCCAGGGGGCGGAGGCGTTGGTGTTTCGTGCCCGTCTGGCATTGTCGGCGCGGGTCACGGGGGCTTTGCCAGGGGAAACCGGGGCGTTTGCCGCGGCTGTGATGACCGGAGACCGCTCCGCCATGGCGCCGGCCACGCTGGAGGCGCTGCGCGTGTCGAACCTGGCGCATCTGCTGGCGATCTCGGGCCTGCACATGGGGTTGTTGGCCGGATTTGTCTTTGGCGCCATGCGGTTGGCGCTGGTACTGCCGGAACGTATCGCGCTGCGTTGGCCGGTCAAGGCGCTGTCGGCCGGCGTCGCACTGGCGGCAGCGGCAGGCTACCTGGCGCTGTCGGGCGGAAATGTCGCGACAGAACGGGCCTTTGTCATGGTGGCGGTGGCGCTGATCGCGGTGATGGCCCGGCGGCGCGCGATGTCCCTGCGGTCAGTGGCGATCGCGGCATTGATCGTGCTGTTCCTGCGCCCGGAGGCCTTGTTGTCCCCGGGGTTCCAGATGTCCTTTGCCGCGACGCTGGGGCTGGTGGCGGTGTTCGGCGCCTTGCGCGGGCGGATGCGGGGGCGCGGCTGGGTCTGGGCGGTGGCCAGTCTGTTGATCTCCTCCGCCGTGGCGGGGGCTGCGACCGCGCCATTCGGGGCGGCGCATTTCAATCAGGTCTCGCCCTATGGGTTGGCCGCGAATCTGTCCTCTGTCCCTTTGATGGGGCTGGTGGTGATCCCCGCCGCTGTGGTCAGCGCCTGCCTGATGCCCTTGGGGTTGGAGGCGCTGCCGCTGGCCGTCATGGGGGTGGGATTGGATTGGATCCTGTTCGTCGCGCGCGGCGTCTCGGGATGGGAGGGCGCGCGGCAGATGGTGCCATCGCCACCGGGCTGGGCACTCACGACGCTGTCGGCGGGGGCGCTGATGCTGATCCTGTGGCGCGGACCGGGACGATGGCTGGGGCTGGCCCCGATGGGGCTGGCGCTGCTGGCCTGGGTGGGCCCCGCGCGCCCCCCGATCCTGATCGCGGACAGCGGTGGGCTGGTTGGAGTGATGACCGGAGAGGGCCGTGCGCTCAGCCGGCCACGCGGCGCCGGGTTCATCGCCAGCGTCTGGCTGGAGAACGATGGCGATCCGGCAAGCCAGGAGGAGGCCGCTGCCCGCCGCCCCGGTCGCAGCCCGGTGATCCACGTCACCGGCAAACGCGCGGTGGCCGAACTGACCGGATGCGCCGCCGGGACGATCCTGGTGCTGAACCACCCCGCGCCCGAGGGGCTGCGCGGCTGCACGATCCTCGACCCTGACAGTCTGCGCCAGACCGGAGCGATCGCCCTGTGGCCGGCAGGCGCGGGGGCGGCCGAACCGACGGGTATCGCCACTTCAGATCAGGGATGGCGCATGATCACTGCGCAATCGGTGACCGGGCGCAGGTTCTGGAATACCCCCGGCCTTTGGCATCCCTTGGCGATGGACATCGGGGCGATGCTGCCGTGATCCCCCCGGCGAACGCGTGGCGGCCGGATCTGTCAATAGGTGCGAATCAGGCCGACCAACCGCCCCTGAACCCGGACCCGATCCGCAGGCAGAAGGCGGGGCGGGTAGGCGGGATTGGCGGCGACCAGTTCGACGGTGCCGCCCTTGCGGTAGATCTTTTTCAGGGTGGCTTCCTGGTCCTCCACCAGGGCGACGACGATATCACCGTCATCGGCCACCTCCGTCTCCCGAATAACGACCACGTCGCCATTGTTGATCCCGGCCTCCACCATCGAATCGCCGCTGACCTCCAGCGCGTAATGGCTACCGCGCGCCGACAGCATGTCGGCGGGCACGGCGACATTGCGCGTCATCTGGTTGATCGCCTCGATCGGGACGCCAGCGGCAATCTTGCCCATGACCGACAGGCTTTGCGCCTGCGCGGCCTCCACCGGCTGGGCGTCGCGCGGCCGCGAGGCGGGCTCCGACCGGTCGCCGTCGATCACGCGGGGAGAGAAGCCGCCGAATTTCTGGTTGAACCCGTCGGGTAGCTTCACGATCTCGATCGCGCGGGCGCGATGGGCAAGCCGGCGGATGAACCCACGTTCCTCCAGCGCCGTGATCAGCCGGTGAATCCCCGATTTTGAGCGGAGGTCCAGCGCCTCCTTCATCTCGTCGAAAGAAGGGGGGACACCGTCCCGCTGCATCCTTTTGTGAATGAATTCAAGGAGATCTAGTTGTTTCTTCGTCAGCATCTGCCTTGCTCCGCCGCTATTGCGTCCGATTTTGTTCTACTCATGTTCCCTTTTTGTGTCAATAGCGCGAGAGTGGATACTTGCATAGCTGGTCAGATCGGGATGTACTCCACCACGGTCCCCTCCGGTGCCGCTGGCGCATCGGGCGGGCGCAGGATCAGCGCGTCGGATCGCGCCAGCACCGACAATAGCGCGCTGTCCTGACGGGATTCGGGCAGGATCCCGCCTGCGGTCAGGCTGGCGCGCAAGTAATGTTCCCGCGAACCATTTGCAGGCATCGCGGTGCCCAGCGGCGCGCGGCGACGGGGCGCGGGGGCTGCGGGCAGGCCTTGCAACGCGCGGATCACCGGGGCCACGAAGACATGCCCGCATACCATGGCAGAGACGGGATTGCCGGGCAGGCCGATCATGGCTGCCGTCCCCATGCGCCCGGCCATCAGCGGTTTGCCCGGACGCATGGCGACCTTGTAGAAGCTCTGCTTCATGCCGAGTTCCGTCGCAACCGCGCCGACCAGATCATGATCGCCGACGGAGGCGCCGCCTATGGTGATCACCAGGTCTGCCCCTCGCGCCAGGTCAAAGGTGGCGCGCAGGCTGTCGCGGCTGTCGCGGGCGATGGGCAACAGGCGAACGCGGGTGCCCATGGCGCGCAGCATTGCGTCCAGCCCGTAGGTGTTCGATGCGATGATCTGGTCCGGGCCGGGGCTGTCGCCGGGGTTGACCAGCTCGTCCCCGGTAGAGATCAAGGCGACCTCCGGCGCGCGTGTGACCTGCACCCGCGCCGCGTTCATGGAGGCCAGAAGCGCGATTTCCGACGGCCCCAGGAGACATGGCGCGGGAAAGGTGAAATCTGATGGAAAATCAGACCCCTGAGGGCGGATATTGATGTTCTGACTTAAGTCTTGCACCAATGTAACACCATCACCCTCGCGGCTCATGTCTTCTTGAATGATGACGCGGGCGGTGCCCTGGGGAATTGGCGCGCCGGTAAAGATACGCACCGCCTGATTTCCCCCGATACTGCCGGAAAATCCATGTCCTGCAGCGCTTTCGCCGATGATGTTGAACTGCGTGCCGGGGATGGGATCGGGGTCCGCCACTGCGTAGCCATCCATGGCGGAGGCGGAGAACGGCGGCTGCGCACGCCAGGCCCGGACCGGAGCGGCCAGCACCCGTCCAGCGGCGGCACGCAGCGGTATTTCTTCGGAGGGGAGCGGCGCGACGAGTTCGAACAGCGCGTCGAGGGCTTGGGAAACCGGGATCATTCCGCTACGTAACGGCCTGATTTCCCGCCGTCTTTGAGGGAAACCCGGATGCCTCCGATTTCCATCGCACGGTCGACGGCCTTGACCATGTCATAGATCGTCAGCGCGGCGATGGATACGGCAGTCAGGGCCTCCATCTCCACCCCGGTCTGACCGGAGGTCTTCACACTGGCCTCGATCCGCAGGCCGGGCAGCTCGGGATCCGGAGTGATCTCCACCGCTGCCTTGGTCACCGGCAGGGGGTGGCACAGCGGGATCAGGTCCGGCGTTTTCTTTGCGCCCATGATCCCGGCCAGGCGCGCGACGGCGGCCACATCGCCTTTTCCGGCCTGACCGTCAGTGATCATCTGCAAGGTCTCGGGGCGCATCTTCACCCAGCCCTGGGCGGTGGCGATCCGTGCGGTCACGGGTTTGTCCGAGACATCGACCATATGGGCATCGCCCTTGCCGTCGAAATGTGTCAGCGCCATCAGAGTGATCCCGCCGGGCGTGCGCTGCGGGCCAGCAGTTTGCGGGTGGCGGCCTCCACGTCGTCCTGACGCATCAGGCTTTCGCCAATCAGGAAGCAGCGGGCGCCATATTGCGCCATGTCAGCCAGATCTTGCGGCGTGGACAGCCCGCTTTCGGAGATGATGATGCGGTCTTCGGGGACACGGCGGGCCAGGTCACGGGTGGTGTCCAGGCTGGTTTCGAAATTGTGCAGGTTGCGGTTGTTGATGCCGATCAAGCGGCTGTCGAGCTGGGCGGCGCGCTCCAGTTCCTCGCGGTTGTGGACCTCCAGCAGAGCGTCCATGCCCCATTCGTGCGCGGCGGCTTCGAGTTCCGCCGCCTGGGCATCGGAGACGGAGGCCAGGATGATCAGGATGCAATCGGCGCCAAGCGCGCGCGCCTCCGTCACCTGGTAGGGGTCATACATGAAATCCTTGCGCAGCACCGGCAGGTCGCAGGCCTCCCGCGCGGTGATCAGGAAGTCGGGCGCGCCCTGGAACGAGGGGGTATCAGTCAACACCGAAAGGCAGGCGGCGCCAGCAGCGGCATAGGCGCTGGCGATCGCGGCAGGATCGAAATCCTCCCGGATCAAGCCTTTGGACGGGCTTGCTTTCTTCACTTCCGCGATCAGGCCGTAACCCTCGCGGGCGGCTTCGTGCAGGGCGTCGGCAAAGGGGCGGATCGCGGGGGCGTTCTGGGCCTCCGTCGCCACCACGTCGAGCGGTTTCGCGGCCTTGGCGGCGGCAATCTCTTCCAGCTTGTAGGCCTTGATGCGGTCCAGAACGGTCTCGGTCATGCGCCCTCCGGGTGGGTCCAGTTGATCGGCTGCTCCCTCCTTGCTGTAAGCCAGTTGTTGAGGGTTGAAAATGGGCGGGAGCCAAAAAACCCGCGCCGCGCCGACAGGGGCGAGGGATGCGCGCTGCGCAGGATCAGGTGATCCGCGCCGGTGATCTCGGGGGCGAAGGCCTGAGCCTTGGCCCCCCACAGCACGAAGGCGCGGGGCCGGTCGGACAGCGCGCCAAGCACCTGCCGGGTCAGCCGGTCCCAGCCGTATCGGGTGTGGCCGCCCGCGTCACCTTCCGGCACCGTCAATGCGGTATTCAGCAACAGCACGCCCTGGCGGGCCCAGAAACGCAGGTCACCGTTGTCCGGAGCTGCATCAAGATCGGATTGCAACTCTTTGAAAATATTTCCCAAACTTCGGGGCAGGGGGCGGACATGCGGCTCCGCCGAAAAGGCCAGCCCATGGGCATGGCCCGCCGTGGGATAGGGGTCCTGGCCCAGGATCACCACGCGGGTGGCGGCGCGCGGCGTCAGTTCCAGTGCCGCCAGCCGCTGCGGTTCGGGCGGAAAGACGGGCTGGCCCTCCGCTGCCAGACGGCGCGCGATAGCCGGGTAATCCTCGGTAAAGAACGGCAGGTCGGCCCAGTCGCCGATCCGGTCCCGCAGGGCATCGGTCACGGTGGCCTATCCTTCGGAGGTGATCCGCGCCAGCGCGGCAACCCGGTCGCGGGCGGCGCCGCTGTCGATGCTGTGGGCGGCCTGTTCGGCGCCGTCCTTCAGATCCCGTGCCTTGCCCGCGATGGTCAGCGCGGCGGCGGAATTCAGCAGCACGGCATCGCGATAGGCGGTGCGCGCCCCGTCCAGCAGGGCGCGGAACGCCTGGCCGTTCTGCTCTGGCGTGCCGCCCAGGATCTCCTCGAACGGATGGGGCGACAGGCCAGCATCCTCGGGGTGCAGTTCGAACTCCCGCAGGGTGCCGTCCGCCACGGCGCAGACCCAACTGACGCCGGAAATCGCCAGCTCGTCCGTGCCGTCGGAGCCATGCACCAGCCAGGCCCGGTCGGACCCCAGGGTCAACAGCGTCTCCGCCATCGGGCGGATCAGGTCGCGGGAAAAGGCGCCGGTCAGCTGGCGGGTCACCCCGGCGGGGTTGGTCAGAGGGCCGAGAATGTTGAAGATCGTGCGTGTGCCCAGCTCTGCCCGGACGGGACCGACATGGGCCATCGCCGGGTGATGCATCGGCGCCATCATGAAGGCGATGCCGGCCTCTGCCAATGCCCGTTCGACCACACGGGGGCCGACCATGACGTTGATCCCCATCTGGCCCAGGGCATCGGCGGCGCCGGATTTCGACGACAGGTTGCGGTTGCCGTGCTTGGCCACCGGCACGCCCGCGCCCGCCACGACAAAGGCGGTGGCGGTCGAGATGTTCAAAGTGCCCTTGCCGTCGCCACCGGTGCCGACGATGTCCATCGCATCGGCCGGCGCGGTCACTGCGGTGCAGCGGGCGCGCATCACGGCGGCGGCGGCGGCGTATTCGTCGACCGTTTCACCGCGTGTGCGCAGGGCCATCAGCAGTCCGCCGATCTGACTGGGCGTCGCCTCGCCGTTGAACAGGATCTCGAAGGCGCTTTCGGCCTCTGCCCGGGTCAATGGCCGGTCCGCCGCCTGGGCGATCAAGGGTTTGATGGTTTCGGACATGGATGCTCCCCTGCCTCTTCCCGAGGGCGGATATGGTTCTTATACTCCCGCCAGGCGCCCGTTTGACAGGGTGCGCCTGGCAGGCCGGGCGAGGCCGGGCCAGTCGAGACCGGGACAAGCCTAGGCAATCCGTCCCGTCTCGGCCAGGCAATCGGGCCGGGCTCTGTTTGCCCGTGTCGCGCCGCCAGCGTCAAGAGGCGGGGTGTCGGAACTGGCCGGGACAGGGTATTCCGGTCGGGGATCATGGGGGGCAAGCCGGGCGAGGCACGACAGAGTGCCGCGCGCGGGCAGGGACAACAGGCCGGGCAGCAAGCGTGCCGGGCCGATGAAGAAAGGGCAGGCAATGGCACGCGGTTTCCTCTCGGGCATCATATCGGGGCTTTTCGTCTCGACCGCGACGCTGGGATTCATCTCGTTGAACGAACCGCTGCCGGGGGGAGAGGTGCCACAGGCGCCCGCGCCGGATCAGCCCGCCGCCGGGGGCGCTGGCGATGTCGGGGCGGTGGACGCGCGGTTGCCGCAGGCCACCGGCGCCCAGCCCGAGCAGCGCGACGCTTCGCGATCCGTCGCGCCCCGCCCCGACGGGCTGGGGCTGGACCTGGACGCGACGCGCACCGCTGCCGTGCCGGAAACGGGGCAGGCGGAGACGGCGTTGGCACAGGAGCCATCGGACAGTGCCGCCCCGGGCCAGGCGCCGGCGCCCGACACGCCGGTCCAGCCCGCGCCGCAATCCGCGGTGCCCACCGCGCCGCGCGGCGATGCCCGGCCCGATGTGACGACCAGCGCCATCGCCCCGACTGCCACCGCCGCTGCCTCTGGTCCTGATCCCGCCGGGGACGGCCCCGCCGTGCCGCCGACGCCGAGCGATGACAGGGGCGACAGCGCGGGTTTTCCCGCCGGTGAATTGTCCGCGCTGGCGACCGCGCCCGGTGTGGCCGCGCCCCAGGCCGCGCTGCCATCCTCACCGGTGGAACCCGTTTCGCCCGAAGCCGCGCCCGGCGCGGTTGGCGCTGCGGATCAACCCATGGCGGAGGACGCGCAGGAGGTGATCCGCGACACGCCCGAAGCAGCGCCCGAGTCCACAGAGGGCGAAACCGCGTCCGACATTGCGACGGACCCGCCCGAAGAAGCTTCACCGACTGACAACGCCGGTGAAGCCGCCACACCGCCGCCCGCCGTGGCGCGGGCAGGCGGGGGGGGCGCCAGCCTGCCCGGACAGCCCGCCCGACGCTTTACCGACGCGCCCGCGGACGCGTCCGGGGCCGGGCCGGTGCCGCCCTTCATCGCCAATTCCGAACCGGCGGAGGCGGATGACGGCCGCCCCCGCATGGCCATCGTGCTGATCGACGACGGCCCGGAGGGCATTGGCGCGGAGGCGCTCGGAAGTTTCCCCTATCCGCTGACCTTTGCCGTCGATGTCGCCCGCCCCGACGCGGCGGAGGCGATGCGTGCCTATCGCGCCGCCGGGTTCGAGGTGCTGGCCCTGGCCGGCCTGCCCGAAGGCGCCACCGCCCAGGATACCGAGGTCGCGGCCCAGGAATGGTTCCGCCGCATGCCGCAGGTGGTGGGGGTGATGGAATCGCCCGATGCCGGATTGCAGGACAGTCGCGACCAGAACGAACAATTGGCGCGGGCGCTGTCGGATGCGGGCTATGGGCTGCTGCTGTATCCGCAGGGGCTGGATGCCGGGGTGAAATTCGCCAGCCGTCTGGGCGTGCCGTCCGCGACCGTGTTCCGCGACCTGGACGCCAACGGGCAGGAGGCGACGGTTGTGTCGCGGTTCCTGGACCACGGCGCGTTCAAGGCAGGGCAGGAGGGCGGCGTCGTCATGGTTGGCCGTCTGCGGCCCGAGACGGTATCTGCGCTGTTGGTCTGGGGGCTGGCCGACCGCGCCAGCCGCGTCGCGCTGGTGCCGGTGAGCGCCGTTCTGCGTCCGGAGGGCCGCGCGTCGGCGTCGGATGCGCAAGGCGGCTGACCCGGCTCCGACTGTCTGGGGTTCACTGCCTCGATCCTCGGCATCGACGGCAAAGTGCCGGCCCGGAAACAAGACATGAAATGGCAGAAGGCCGCGCCCGAAAGCGCGGCCTTTTTCATGGTGAACGGCGGTGTCGCGAAAAGGCGTCGGCCTTATTGCAGGTTCGCATGCACCGCGTTGATCGCTTCCTGGTCCAGCCTGATCCCGGCATTGTCGCGCAGCAGGACGGAGTAATTGGCGAACAGATCCCGCGCGACCGAAGCGCTGGCCTGGTTGCGCAGGTTCTCGCGCATCTGGGCAATGGTTGCATCCTCGGCATCGGGTCCGCTGATTCCGTCCAGCCGCACGATCAGCACCGCGCCGAACCCGCTGGTGACGCGGATCTCTCCCGGCGCCATCTCGAAGATCGTGTCGACGAAGCCGTTGGGCGTGCCGGCAATCGCGCCCCGGCGGGTGATCTCCTCGCTGGTGGGGGACAGGCCGGCGCCGGCGAAGGTTGCGCCTTCGCGCAGGCGCGGCAGCATTTCCTCGGCCTTGGCGGTCAGCAGGCGGTCGGTCTCCGACGCTTCCCAGGCGGTTTCCAGGCGGTCGCGGACCTCCTCGAAGGGTTGCGGCGCGGGGGGCAGAACCTCGTCCAGGCGCATCGCCAGCAGGGCGCCGCCCTGCAGTTGCATCAGCTCGGGATAATCTTCGGCTGTCAGGGCGTCGGCGGCGGCGTCAAAGCCCGGCTCTGCCGCGATCCCGGTGGAGACACCTTCGAACCAGTCGATGGTTTCCAGCCGCAGGGGCGTGTCCTGTGCGACTTCTTCCAACGTCGCGCCGCCCGCCAGCAGATCCTCCACCGGTTCCATCGCCGCGTCCACTGCGCGTTCGGCAGACAGCAGGGCCAGTTCGCTGCGGATCTTTTCGCGGGCGGTGGCCTCGTCCGTGATCTCGGCTTCCAGGATGCCGTTGATGCGATAGAGCGCCGGGCCAAGATCGCTGGGCGCGGGGCCGACGACGCTGTTGCCCTCGGCGGCAAAGACGACATCGCCGGCAGCGCCAAGCGCGCCCTGGGTCACGTCGCCCAGATCCACATCGGCCAGATCCAGGCCGCGCCCTTCCACCAGGTCGTCGAAATCGGCGTCACCGGACTGGATGCGGGCCATCGCCGCGTCGGCGGCATCCTGGTCGGCGAAGACCAATCGTTCGACCAGACGCCGTTCGGGACGTTGGAATTCGGCAAGGCGCGCCTCGTATTGGGCGGTCACGTCGTCTTCGGAAACCTCGACCTCGCCCAGCAGCATGTCGGGGGTCAGCCAGACATGGGTGATCCGTTTCTGCTCCGGCAGGGTGAAATCGGCGATGTTGTCCTGGTGATAGGCACGCAGGGTTTCTTCGTCGGGGGTGGGCAGTGGCGCATCCAGATCGGACGGTCCCATCCGGGCAAAGGTCACGCTGCGGCGTTCACCGACGTAATCGGCCAGCGTGTCGGCATAGGTCTGCGGCATCACGATCCCCGAGGTGACGGCAGCCTGAAGCAGGGTACGGGTCGTCTCGTCGCGCAGATCGGCCTCGAAGGTCTCTTCGCTCAGACCCGCGCGATCAAGCGCGAAGCGGTAGGTTTCGCGGTCAAAGGCGCCATCGGGAGACTGAAACGCGGGGATGTCGCGGATCTGCTGGCCCAGCGTGGCATCGCCGATGGAGATGCCCATGCGGTCGGCCTCCACATCCAGGGCGCGATCGTTGACCAGCCGGGCGATGACGCCCTCGCTCAGCCCGAATTGCTGCGCCTGCTCGAAAGTCAGCGTCTGCCCGGTCTGGGCCTGCACCGCGCGCAGTTCTTCCTGAACGGCGCGGGCATAGCTGTCGACGCGGATGTCCTTGTCACCGACCGTGCCGATGTTGCGGACCGTGCCGGTGAAATTGGTGGCGCCGAACCCGCCCAGTGCCAGCACCAGAAACCCCAGAAGGGCATAGGCCGCCATGTTCGACCGCTTCTTCTTGGCCATGTAAGTCTCCCTTGGCGCGGGGGGTCCGCGCATCTGGTTCTGTCTAGTCGGCAGCGCGCAGCGGAGCAAGGGCGCGCCGCCAGGGCTGGGCCGTCACGAAACCGTGGGGCGGTTGGGGCAGGACGGGCCGGGGCGTTGGCGCATCGGTTCCGGCCCGGCTGGCAGGCGGCAGGCCGGGGGCGCGCTGCGCAAAGGCCGCCCCCCGGCAGGGGGGGCGGCCCGGTGCGGGGCCGCGGCGCACGCGGTCCGCGGGGATCAGTCGGCCAGGCGCACCAGCGCGTGGCGTTTCTTGCCGGCGGACAGTTTCACCGGCGCCGACAGCGTGGCGCGATCCAGCACCAGGCCCGCATCGGTCAGCGGCGCGTCGTCCATCCGGGCGCCGTTGTCGGCGATCAGTCGCTTGGCCTCCTTGCCAGTCTTGGCCAGGCCGGAGCGCACCAGCAGCTGCACCACCGAAATGCCGTCGCCCAGGTCGGCGGCGCTCAGGGCGAGGGTGGGAAGGTCATCCCCTATGCCGCCCTTCTCGAACACCTCGCGGGCGGTGGCTTCGGCGGCTTCGGCGGCGGCGGCGCCGTGGCAAAGCGTAGTGACTTCGCGGGCCAGGATGATCTTGGCCGCGTTGACCTCCGCCCCGCCCAGAGCGCCTAGCCGCTCGCATTCGTCTACGGGCAGTTCGGTATAAAGCTTCAGGAACCGGCCCACATCGGCATCGGTGGTGTTGCGCCAGAATTGCCAGAAATCAAAGACCGACAGCATGTCGCCGTTCAACCAGATCGCGCCGCCGGCGCTTTTGCCCATCTTCTTGCCGTCCGACGTGGTCAACAGCGGCGTCGTGGCGCCGAAGATCTGGTTGTCCAGCACCCGGCGCGTCAGGTCGATCCCGTTGACGATGTTGCCCCATTGGTCCGATCCGCCCATCTGCAACCGGCAGCCGTAGCGGCGGTTCAGTTCCAGAAAATCGTAAGCCTGGAGGATCATGTAGTTGAATTCCAGGAAGGACAGCGACTGTTCCCGGTCGAGGCGCGATTTGACGGATTCGAAGGACAGCATCCGGTTGACGCTGAAATGGCGCCCGATGTCGCGCAGGAAATCCAGGTAGTTCAGCCCGTCCAGCCATTCGGCATTGTTCAGCATCAGCGCATCGCCGGGCCCGTCGCCGTAATCCAGGTATTTGGCAAAGACCTGTTTCATCCCGTCGATATTGGCGTCGATCGCGTCGGGGGTCAGCAGGGGCCGTTCCTCGCTGCGGAAGGAGGGATCGCCCACCTTGGTCGTGCCGCCACCCATCAGGGTGATCGGCTTGTGCCCGGTCTTCTGGAACCAGCGCAGCAGCATGATGTTCAGCAAATGTCCCACGTGCAGGGATTTCGCCGTCGCGTCATAGCCGATATAGGCGGGCACGATTCCCGCGATCAGTGCCTCGTCGAGGCCTTGATAATCGGTGCAATCGGCCATGAAGCCGCGCTCGATCATCACGCCCATGAAGTCTGATTTGGGATGGTAGGTCATGTCACTTGTCCAGATAGAGGTTGCGCGGCACTGTATAAGGGCCGGTCGGTTAAAGGGAAAGACCATGCGGAAGACGCAAAGCAAAGAGACCCCGGTTCTTGCCCTGGGCGCGATGTCGGGCACCTCGCTGGACGGGGTTGATGCCGCCGTGGTGGAGACCGACGGCCACCGCATCCTGGGGTTCGGCGGCAGCGATTACCGACCCTATACGGAGGCCGAGCGCGCCGTGCTGCGCGCCGCCCTGGGTCTATGGCCGGAGGACGATGTGGAGGCCGCGTCCCAGGTGGTGATGGAGGCCCACGCCGCCCTGCTGTCGCGGTTCCCGGAGGTCGATGTGATCGGCTTTCACGGTCAGACGCTGGCCCATCAGCCGCGCGGGCGGGGCACCCATCAGCTGGGCGATGGCCAGGCGCTGGCTGACCGGCTGGGCCGTCGGGTGGTGTGGGATTTCCGCTCGGCCGACATGGAGCTGGGGGGCGAGGGCGCGCCGCTGGCGCCGTTCTTCCACCATGCCTGCGCGCGCCATATCGGTGCCGATGCGCCGCTGGCGTTCCTGAACATGGGTGGGGTGGGCAATCTGACCTGGGTCGATCCGCGCATCCCGCGCCCCGAGGCCGAGGGCGCATTGCTGGCCTTTGACACCGGGCCGGCCAATGCGCCGTTGAACGATCTGATGCAGACGCGGCGCGGCCAGGCCTTCGACCGTGACGGTGCCCTGGCCGCCGAGGGGGAAGTGGTCGAAGGCGCGTTGGAGCTGTTCCTCGACGATCCCTATTTCTCCCGGATGCCGCCGAAATCGCTGGACCGGAATTCCTTTGGCGACATGGTCGGCCTGGTGGGAGAGCTGGGCGATGCCGACGCCGCCGCAACCCTGACGGGCATGGCGGCGGCCTCTGTCCTGCGCGGCATGGACCATTGCCCCAGCCCGCCGGCGCGGATGCTGGTGACGGGCGGCGGGCGGATGAACCCGGTGCTGATGGAGATGCTGCGCGCCACTCTGGATTGTCCGGTCGAACCGGTGGAGGCCGTGGGCCTGGACGGCGACATGCTGGAGGCGCAGGCCTTTGCCTACCTGGCGGTACGGGTGATGCGCGGCCTGCCGACATCCTGCGCCAGCACCACGGGTGTGCGCATGGCGGTGGGCGGCGGCACGGTCAGCCGCCCGCGCGGCGCCGCGACGGTATGACAGCGCACCGCCGGGGAGGGCGAAAGTCGCGTTACCGCTAACATTCGACATTGTGATGAGGCCGCGATCTGCTATGGTGCGCGCGACTTTCGCACCCCGATCCAGAGGGAGCCCACCATGGTATCGCGCGTCATCCCGGTTGAATCCTTCGACCTTGTCATATTCGGCGGCACCGGCGACCTGGCCCGGCGCAAGATCCTGCCGGCCCTGTTTCGCCGCTTCTGCGCCGGCCAGATGGAGGACGGCGCCCGCATCATCGGCGCGGCGCGGTCGGAACATACCACTGCCGAATACCGGCGCTTCGTCGCGGAGGCGATCGCCGAATTCAACGCGGGCCGCAGCTGCGAGACCGGAACGCTGGACGCCTTTCTGGACAGCATCTCCTTTGTGCAGATCGACGCGATGGGGGACACCGGCTGGTCGGAACTGGCCGGGCTGATGCAACCCGACCGGGTGCGCGCCTTCTATTTCTCCGTCGGGCCCAGCCTGTTCGGGCCGCTGGCCGAACGGCTGCACCAGCACGGCATGGCCGACAGCGATACCCGGATCGTGGTGGAAAAGCCTTTTGGCCGTGACCTGGACAGCGCGCGGGCACTGAACGTCACGCTGGCGCAACATTTCGACGAAAGCCAGATCTACCGGATCGACCACTACCTGGGCAAGGAGACGGTGCAGAACCTGATGGCGGTCCGCTTCGGCAACATGCTGTTCGAACCTTTGTGGAACTCGCAATATGTCGACCACATCCAGATCACCGTCGCCGAGACCGTCGGCGTGGGCGGGCGTGGCGAATATTACGACAAGTCGGGCGCCATGCGGGACATGGTGCAGAACCACCTGATGCAGCTGCTGTGCCTGATCGCGATGGAGCCGCCGGCCAAGTTCGACCCAGACGCCGTGCGCGACGAGAAGCTCAAGGTCATCCGCGCGCTGGACGCGGTGCGCGCCGAGGACATCGTGCGCGGTCAGTACCTGGCAGAGGCCGAGAAGCCCGGATACCTGGAACATGTCGACGATCAGACCAGCCGCACCGAAAGCTTCATCGCGCTGAAACTGGGGATCAGCAATTGGCGATGGGCCGGCACACCGTTCTACCTGCGCACCGGCAAGCGGCTGCGGGCGCGGACCTCTGAAATCGCGGTGGTGTTCAAGGAAACGCCGCATTCGATCTTTGAAGACGACGGCGGCCGGCACCGCAACATCCTGACCATCCGCCTGCAACCGAATGAAGGCATGGACCTTGGGGTGACGATCAAGGAGCCGGGACCGGGGGGGATGCGCCTGATCGACGTGCCCCTGGACATGACCTTTGCCGATGCCCTTGGCCCCGACGGCGAGGACGTGCCGGACGCCTATGAGCGCCTGATCATGGACGTGGTGCGCGGCAACCAGACCCTGTTCATGCGCGGCGACGAGGTAGAAGCCGCCTGGGCCTGGACCGATCCCCTGATCGCCGCGTGGGAGGCACGGGGCGATCGGCCGCAAGCCTACGAATCGGGTTCCTCCGGTCCGGAGGACGCCCTGATGCTGATGCATCGCGATGGCCGGCGCTGGCGGGAGATCCGGCCATGAACCTGATTGAATACCCCGATCGCGACGCGCTGGCGCTGGACCTGTCGGATGTGCTGACCTCGGAACTTGGCGCCGCGCTGCGCCACGAGGATCGCGTGACCTTCTGCGTGCCCGGCGGGTCGACGCCCGGACCGATCTTCGACGCGCTCACCGCCGTGCGACTGGATTGGGATCGGGTCGACGTGGTGCTGAACGACGAACGCTGGGTGCCCGAGACGTCGGAGCGATCCAACACCGCCATGCTGCGCCGCCGCCTGCTGACCGGCCATGCCGCCGCCGCCACCCTGCTGTCGATCCGTGCCGATACCGCCACGCCCGAGGACGCGCTGGACGGTCTGGCCGCGGACCTGGCGCCGCATCTGCCGCTGGACGTGCTGCTGCTGGGAATGGGCGCGGACATGCACACCGCCTCGCTCTTTCCCGGCGCGGACCGGCTGGCGGATGCGCTGGCTCCGCGCGCGCCGCTGCTGCTGCCGATGCGCGCGCCCGACCTGCCGGAGGCCCGGATCACCCTGTCGGCCGAGGCCCTGCGCGGCGCGCTGTCCACTCATATCCTGATCACCGGCGCGGAAAAACGCCGGGCCCTGGAGGCCGCGCGCGATCTGCCGCCCGAAGAGGCGCCGATTGCCGCGCTTCTTGACGGGGCGATTGTTCACTGGGCGGAATAGGGCCGGACGAGACAGAACCGATACCGCCGGAGATTTTCCCGGACCAGACAAGGCCGGACGAGACCAGACAAGGATTACCGCCCATGTGGGACAGATTGAACCGCCTAGGCGCGCAAAGCGGTGACCGCGCCATTTCCACCCTGTTCGAGGCGTCCGACAGGTTCGAAAGCTACTCGGTCCGCTTTGACGGGCTGGTCTTTGACTATTCCAAGACCAATATCGACGCCGACACCCGCAATGCCCTGATCGCCCTGGCGTCTGAGGCCGATCTGGCCGGGCGCCGCGCCGCGATGTTCAAGGGCGCCGCCATCAACGAGACGGAGGGCCGCGCCGTCCTGCACACCGCCTTGCGCAACCTGGATGGCGGGCCGGTCCTGGTGGACGGCACCGACGTGATGCCGCAGGTGCATGCCACCCTCGATCGCATGGAAACCTTTGCCGAGGATCTGCGCACCGGCCGGATCAAGGGGCAGGGCGGGCGCATCACCGACGTGGTCAATATCGGCATCGGCGGCTCGGACCTGGGACCGGCGATGGCCTGCCAGGCGCTGCGTCCCTATTGTGACGGGCCACGGGTGCATTTCGTGTCAAACGTCGATGGCGCCCATGTGCATGACGTGCTGGCATCGCTGGACCCCGCGACGACGCTGGTGATCGTGGCCTCCAAGACCTTCACCACCATCGAGACGATGACCAACGCGCAGACCGCCCGCGACTGGATGGCGCGCAAGGTCACCGACCCGGCGGCGCAATTCGCCGCGCTTTCCACCGCGTCGGACAAGACGGCGGAATGGGGCATCGCGCCGGACCGCGTCTTCGGCTTTGCGGATTGGGTCGGCGGGCGGTATTCCATGTGGGGACCGATCGGCCTGTCGCTGATGATCGCCATCGGCGCCGAGGGCTTCGGCCAGATGCTGCGCGGCGCGCAGAGCATGGACCGCCATTTCCGCGATGCCGATCCGCTGCACAACATGCCGCTGATGCTGGCGCTGGTCGGGATCTGGCACAACCAGGTGCTGGGCCA
The DNA here is from genome assembly GCF_010614805.1 of Pseudooceanicola aestuarii. Lineage (NCBI taxonomy): Bacteria > Pseudomonadati > Pseudomonadota > Alphaproteobacteria > Rhodobacterales > Paracoccaceae > Pseudooceanicola > Pseudooceanicola aestuarii. The sequence goes on along the minus strand of NZ_JAAFZC010000002.1, from coordinate 261,795 downwards.
TGCCACCCGCGCGGTGCTGCCTTATGAACAACGCCTGCTGCGGCTGCCCGCCTATCTCCAGCAGTTGGAGATGGAAAGCAACGGCAAGCGCGTGTCGATGCAGGGCAAGGAGCTGGGCCACCATTCCGGCCCCGTCGTCTGGGGAGAGCCGGGGACCAACGGGCAACATGCCTTTTATCAGCTGATCCACCAGGGCACGCGGGTCATTCCCTGCGAATTCCTTGTCGGCGCACGCGGGCACGAGCCCGATCTGGCACATCAGCATGACCTGCTGGTCGCAAATTGCCTGGCGCAGTCCGAGGCGTTGATGCGGGGCCGCCCGCTGACGGAGACGCGCCGGATGATGGCCGAACGCGGGTTGCAGGGCGCAGAACTGGACCGCCAGGCCGCCCATCGCGTCTTTCCCGGCAACCGGCCCTCGACCACGCTGCTCTATCCGCTGCTGACGCCCTACCGGCTGGGTCAGATCGTGGCGCTTTATGAACATCGCGTGTTTGCGGAGGGGGTGATCCTGGGGATCAATTCCTTCGACCAATGGGGGGTGGAGCTGGGCAAGGAACTGGCCTTGTCCCTGGCTCCGATGGTTACCGGTGCGGCGGCGGCGCAGGGCAAGGACGGCTCGACCCTCGGGCTGATCAGCGAATTGCACGACATGCAAGCCGAGGAAACCGACGCCTGACGCCGCAGTGCAAGGCGGGAGGCCCCTCGCGACCGCGTATTGAACGCACCTTGGGGAAAGGCCGTCAGCCGCGAGGGACGCGCCATCCGTCCAGGCAACGGCCCAGGAGACAGCAGAATGGCGCGTAGGGCAGCGAAACCGGCCACCTTGCCACCGCGTATACACGGTGGGTCGCGGGAGAAGTTTCACCATCGGTGAATTTTTTTCACAGGTCGTGGCTGCTGTCGCTTGCTGGCGGCGTGAACCGCAGTGCCTGGCCGCCCGCTGCTCGTCGCCTGCCGCCTTTCGCCTGTCACCCGGTTCGCGATGCACCGCTGGCCGAGTCAGAGGGCGGCGAAATGATCCTGCGCCTGGCGCAGCGGGTTTGACCAGCTCAGCCTGGCGGCGGCCCGAAGGTTCGCGGAGACGCCATTGTTGGACAGGACCGCCAGGGCGCCCGATTTCTCTGGGCACAGGCAGATCGCGCAGGTTGATCCTGCGGTCCCGCCATCGTGGTAAATCAGCCGCGGCGATTGGCTGTCGGGCCGCCAGGACAACCAGCCGGCGCATTGCGCCGACCTGTCGGGATTGCCCCGAAACCCCAGCCCGACGATCGGCACGGCAGATCGGCAGATCGCCCGGTCAAGCGGCGTTTCCGCCCCTTCCAGCGCCCGCAGGACCGCCCTGGAAAACCGCGCCAGATCCCCTGCGGTCGACCGCAGGCACCCCGCAGCGGCCATCGCATCGAAGGTCCAGGGCGGGACTGGTGCCCCCCGGGTGGTCCGGGGTTGCATGAACCGCGCGGTCTGCTGGGCATCCAGACGGCTGGTGGTATCGCGCAGGGCAAGGGGGCGCAGGATCCTGTCCGCCAGCAGATCGACAAAGGGTTGCCCTTCACACAGGGCCATCGCCTCGCCCAGCAGGCCGACACCGAGGTTCGAATAGGCATGGCGGCGCTTCGATCCGGGGTCCGTGCCGGGCCATGTGCGGATCCAGTCGAACAGATCGGCACGGGAGAATTCGGCATAGGGATCGGCGGGCAAGGGGTGGATCAGCGCTTTCCAGATCGGCACGTGAATGCGCGGCAGGCCGCTGGTGTGGGAAGTCAGGCGCGCCGGGGTGATCCAGTCCGGCACGTCGTGCAAATCGTCCGAGATCTCGCGCAGGGGCGCTGCGGGGTCGATCTTGCCTTCCTCCACCAGCAGACACAGCAGGATCGCGGTGAACACCTTGGTGATGGAGCCGATTTCAAAGATCAGGTCTTCGCAGGGCACCCCGGGCATCTCCGCGCCGGCAAGGATCGTCTGGCTGGCGTCGCGGTGCAGGGCGAAGGCAACGACGCGGTGTCCCGGCCCCTCGTAGGGGGCCATCATGCGGCGAAGGCGGGTGGTTTGCGATGGCATGTCCAGGGCCCTTTGGACGGCGGGTGCAGGCGGTATCCTGCGAAAGGGCCTTCGCCCGTGACCGGGCCGGGCTGGGCCGGGGCGTGCGGGCGGGGGCAGGCGGTCGTGGGCGAAGGAGCGCCTGACCGGGGTCCGGGGCCTTTGGGGGCAGCGTTGCCGCGACAACCTCCCCCACCATTCGGCGCGGGGTCAGCGGCCCTGAACCTCGGGCCGGGGGTGCCCCTGCCGGCTTTGCGGCTGACCGGCAAGGGCGCGCAGGCTTAGCCGCGCAGGATGGCGCGGCCGGCATATTCCGCCGTCTCGCCCAGCAATTCCTCGATCCGGATCAGCTGGTTGTACTTGGCCAGCCGGTCGGACCGCGCCAGCGAACCGGTCTTGATCTGACCGCAATTCGTGGCCACCGCCAGATCGGCGATGGTGGCATCCTCCGTCTCGCCGGAGCGATGCGACATGACGTTGGTATAGCGCGCGCGATGGGCCATATCGACGGCCTGCAACGTCTCTGTCAGGGTGCCGATCTGGTTGACCTTGACCAGCATGGAATTCGCGCAGCCCCGCGTGATGCCATCGGCCAGCCGCGCCGGGTTGGTGACGAAAAGGTCATCTCCCACCAGCTGCACCTTGTCGCCCAGCAGGTCGGTCAGCGCCTTCCAGCCCTCCCAGTCGTCTTCGGACATGCCGTCCTCGATCGAGATGATCGGATAATCTGCGACAAGCCCGGCAAGATATTGCGCGTTTTCCTCGGCGGTGAAGGTCAGCCCCTCGCCGGACAGGACGTATTTGCCATCGCGGTAATATTCGGTCGCGGCGCAATCCAGCGCCAGGTGAATATCCTCTCCGGGGCGATAGCCGGCCTTCTCGATGGATTTCAGGATGAAATCCAACGCGGCGCGGCTGCTTTCGATCTCGGGGGCAAATCCGCCCTCGTCGCCCAGCCCGGTGGACATGCCGGCGGCCGAAAGTTCTTTCTTCAGGACATGGAAGACCTCGGCGCCCATGCGCACGGCCTCGCGGATGTTCTCTGCCGCGACGGGCATGATCATGAATTCCTGAATGTCGATCGGGTTGTCGGCATGTTCGCCGCCGTTGATGATGTTCATCATCGGCACCGGCAGCACCCGCGCCGAGGTGCCCCCGACATAGCGGTAAAGCGGCTGGGCGGTGAAATCCGCCGCCGCCTTGGCCGTGGCCAGGGAGACGCCGAGGATGGCATTGGCGCCCAGCCGGGCCTTGTTGTCGGTGCCGTCCAGCTCGATCATCGCCATGTCGACGGCGACCTGTTCCGTGGCGTCGAACCCGACCAGCGTTTCCGCGATCTCGCCATTGACGGCGGCGACGGCCTCCAGCACGCCCTTGCCGGCGTAGCGGGCGCTGTCGCCGTCGCGTTTCTCCACCGCCTCGTAGGCGCCGGTGCTGGCGCCCGAAGGCACGGCGGCGCGGCCCAGGGTGCCGTCCTCCAGCATGACATCGACCTCGACCGTGGGATTGCCCCGGCTGTCGAGGATTTCGCGGGCGTGGATATCGACAATTGTGCTCATGGGGTGGTCCTTCGCCGGAATGGATTTTGCCCGCGTTGTACGGGGGCTTGCGCGGCTTGGGAAGGGTGGGACGCGGGGTTTTGCGCAAACACCGCAGGCTATGGAGAGCGGGGGCAACAGCAAGGGCGCGACCGTGCCGGTGTTTGCAATCCCCCTGCCCACAAGGCGCGCGCGACACGTCGGATCGGTCGGGGGCGGACCGGTGCCATGCGGTTCGGGGAAGGTCGCGGGGCGTGGGCGGGGCGCTGCCGTTTCCCTTTTCGCGGGCCCCTCGGGGACATGGCGCGGCAGGCCGGAAAGGGGCTCGCCGTTATGGCTTGGCCAAGGTTCGGAATGCGGGGGTGCGTGGGTCTTGCGCGTCTCCTGTTCGATCCCTCAGCGGCGCCGTTGAGGGCAGACGAGGCGGATCAGTCGTCTGTCTTGCGGCGCACACCGTAAAGTTCCAGCTTGTGGCCGCGCAGCTCGTAGCCCAGTTTGGCGGCGATGCGCTCCTGCAAGGCTTCGATCTCGGGGTCGACGAATTCGATCACCTTGCCGGTTTCCATGTCGATCAGGTGGTCATGGTGGTCGCGTTCGGCATCTTCGTAGCGCGCGCGGCCATCGCCGAAATCGACCTTTTCGAGGATCCCGGCTTCCTCCAGCGTCTTGACGGTGCGGTAGACCGTGGCCAGCGAGATTCGAGGGTCGCGGGTGGCGGCGCGGGCGTGCAGTTCCTCCACATCGGGATGGTCGCGGGACATGTCCAGTACCGAGGCGATGACCTTCCGTTGCTGGGTCAGGCGCAGGCCGCTGGCTTCGCAGCGGGTGATGATGGTGTCGCGCTTTGGCATTCAGCTCTCCCGATGGCACCCTTGTGGCAAACCCCGTGTCCCTTGGGCAAGTCTTTCGAGGGGGCACAGCGCAGGAGGCGGCGCTGTGCCACAGCCGCGCGGGCAGGGGAAGGGGCAAAGGCGCCACGCCGGGTCTTGCCGCAGGGGAGGGAGCCCGTCAGGGACCGGGACGCGGAAGGTCCACCAGAAATTTCCGACCAAGGGTCGCGGCGGGAGGCGTGGAGGAAGGTCCGGCGCCGGTGGGGGCACGGGGGTTCAGACGGCGGAGCAGGGTCGGCGCACCCCACCTGTAGCGCGGCGCTACGCATAACGGTGGGCGCAGAGTAGCGCCCAACGGGGCGCGTTTGCGCAGCCGCGCCAGCCCGGTCGACCCGTGATCGATGCGCAGATCCAAGATGTCGCGATTTGCCTGAAAAATCTCCCGGATCAAAGCCTCGATCCGGCGGTTGGCAATTTCCGTGCCCCGGTTGTCCTTGCGCGCGCCGCGCATGTAGGGGCCGCTGTCGACATCGTCGAAGAAGATTTCCGCCCCCTCCGCCAGGTGGGGGAAATAGCCGTAGACTTCGCGCGCGACATGTTCGCGGGTGTGCAGGCTGTCGATATAAAGGATGTCGATCCCCGCCCGCAGCCCCGGCGCCGCGTCCAGCACCCGCGCAACGTCGGCAGAGCAGGATTGCACGAATTGCCACTGGCCCGAGTGGGCCGCCCCCGCGCAATCGCGGATATCGACGGAGACCAGGCGCGCGCCGGTTCGGCCATGGATCGCGTTCAGGAAAACCCGCGTGCTTTGTCCCTGATCGACGCCCAATTCCAGGATCTGCGCGGCGGGGCGGGCCGTTGCGGCTGCGTGAAGTTGCAGCAGTTGGTCGGCGGCGAACCGTCCGTCATCGGGATCGGCCGCGCGCTGGCGCAGAATGGCAATATAGTCGTCATACATCTCCTGTCCCCCGTTGCGGCGGCCCCTGTTCGGGGCAGCTTGGGGGGAGAGACGTTAATTTTTGGTGTAGAGCGACCCGCCTTTGCGGATCACTCCCACTCGATCGTGCCCGGCGGCTTGGAGGTCACGTCATAGGTGACGCGATTGATCCCCTTGACCTCGTTGATGATGCGGGTGGCGGTTTCGCCCAGGAAATCATGGCTGAAGGGATAGTAATCCGCCGTCATCCCATCGACGGAGGTCACCGCGCGCAGGGCACAGGCGAAATCATAGGTGCGCCCGTCGCCCATCACGCCCACGGTGCGCACCGGCAGGATCGCCACGAAGGCCTGCCAGATCTCGTCATAAAGGCCATGCTTGCGGATCTGGTCGATATAGACGGCATCGGCCTTGCGCAGGATCTCCAGCTTTTCGCGGGTGATCTCGCCGGGGCAGCGGATCGCCAGGCCCGGCCCGGGGAAGGGGTGGCGGCCGATGAAACTGTCGGGCAGGCCCAGTTCGCGGCCCAGATCCCGGACCTCGTCCTTGAACAATTCCCGCAGGGGTTCGACCAGTTTCAGGCCCATCTTTTCGGGCAGGCCGCCGACGTTGTGGTGGCTTTTGATCGTGACGGAGGGGCCGCCGGAGAAGCTGACCGATTCGATCACATCGGGGTAAAGCGTACCCTGCGCCAGGAATTCCGCGCCTTCGATCGTGTCGGCATGTTTCTGGAACACGTCGATGAACAGGCGGCCGATGATCTTGCGCTTGGTCTCCGGGTCGGAAACACCGTCCAACTCACCCAGGAACAGATCGCTTTCGTCGGCGTGGATCAGCGGCAGGTTGTAATGCTCCCGGAACATGCCCACGACTTCTTCGGCCTCGTTCAGGCGCAGCAGCCCGTGATCGACGAAGACGCAGGTCAGTTGCTCGCCGATCGCCTCGTGCAGCAGGATCGCGGCGACAGAGCTGTCCACCCCGCCGGACAGGGCACAGATGACCTTGCGGTCGCCGACCTGTTCGCGGATCTTGCGGATCGCCTCTTCGCGGTAGGCGCCCATGGTCCAGTCGCCGGTAAATCCCGCGTCGCGCACGAAATTCTCGTACAGCGTGCGACCATTGGGGGTGTGGTGCACCTCCGGGTGGAACTGGACCGCGTAGAACCGGCGGTCAAGATCGGCGGTGATCGCAAAGGGCGCGTTGGGCGAGGTGCCGTAGACCTGAAAGCCCGGCGCCAGGTCCGAGACGTGGTCGCCATGGCTCATCCACACCTGTTCGCGGCACGTTCCGTCCAGGAACCAGCCCTGCAACAGGTCGATCCGGTCGTCCGATGGGGTCACCCAGGCCCGGCCGAATTCGGACGTGCCCTCGCCGCCCACGACGCGGCCGCCCAGATCCTGCATCATGACCTGCTGGCCATAGCAGATGCCCAGGATCGGCACGCCCAGCCGGTAGACCGATTGCGGCGGGCGGGGCGATCCCTCCCGCGTGACGCTGTCGGGCCCGCCGGAGAAGATCACCGCCTTGGGCGCGAAATCGGCCAGGAAGGCATCGGTGACGTTCTGGTAGGGGTGGATCTCGCAATAGACATTCAGTTCCCGCAGGCGGCGCGCGATCAGCTGCGTCACCTGGCTGCCGAAGTCGATGATCAGAAGGCGGTCGTGTGAGGTCTCGGACATGGGGGTGCATTAGCTTCCGCCGCGCGAGAGGGCAAGCGCGTTCGCAGCCCGGCCCGCCGCTTTGACGCCGGTTGTCGCCGGTGCGGGCGGCGGCATGTCGTTTTCCCCCCTCACGCGCCGCAATCCATCCGTGGACGGCAGGGCCCGGATTGTAGAGATATCCCCAGACCGGCCGACTCGCCGGACAGACGCAGAGGGCACGGCATGAGCGAAGCAACCACCAAAGGACGACGCACCCGTGGCGGCGGAGGCGCGGCCCGTCGGGCCGAACGCACCGCTGTGAGTTTCGACAGCGCCGCCGTCATCCAGCGTAATATCCCCGATATCGAAATGCTGAATGCCGAGGCGCTGGAGATCATCGAAACCAACGCCGAAACGGTACTGGAGGAAATCGGCGTCAACTTCGTCAACAACCCCGCCGCGCTGGAGCGCTGGCGTCAGGCCGGGGCCGATGTCCACGGCGAACGGGTGCATATCCCCCGCGGCCTGGCGCGTCAGCTGATCGCAACGGCCCCGCGCCAGTTCACCCAGGTGGCCCGCAACCCGGAGCGCAGCGTCGAGATCGGGGGGCGCAATCTGGTGCTGGCGCCGGTCTATGGCCCGCCCTTCGTGCGCGACGCCGCCGGCGGCCGCCGCTATGCCCGGATGGAGGATTTCCGCAACTTCGTGAAGCTGGGCTACATGTCCAAATGGCTGCACCATTCCGGCGGCACGGTCTGCGAACCGACGGACGTGCCGGTGAACAAGCGGCATCTGGATATGTTGCTGGCCCATATGACCCTGTCGGACAAGCCGTTCATGGGCTCTGTCACCGAACCCTCCCGCGCGCGCGACAGCGTGGAGATGTGCGAGATCCTGTTCGGGGCCGAGTTCGTGCAGCGGAACACGGTGATGACCTCGCTGATCAACATCAATTCTCCGCTGACCTTCGACGACGTGATGATGGGCGCGCTTGAAGTCTATGCGCGCAACAATCAGGCCTGCATCATCTCGCCCTTCATCGTGGGTGGGGCCATGGCGCCGGTCTCGGTCGTGGGCACGCTGACCCAGGTTCTGGCCGAGGTTCTGGCCGGCGTGGCCTATTCGCAGCTGGTGCGCCCCGGCGCGCCGGTGATCTTCGGGGCTTTCGTCACCTCCATCGACATGAACAGCGGGGCGCCCACCTTCGGCACGCCGGAGGCCAGTCAGATCCTCTATGGCGCGGGTCAGCTGGCGCGGCGGCTGGGGCTGCCGTTCCGGTCGGGCGGGGGGCTGTGCGGGTCGAAACTGCCCGATGCGCAGGCCGCCTACGAGACGACGCAGACGTTGAATGCGGCGCTGTTCGGCGGGGTGAATTTCATGCTGCACGCCTGCGGCTGGCTGGAGGGGGGGCTGGTCGCCTCCTACGAGAAATTCGTGATGGACGCCGATCAGCTGGGCATTCTGCACAAGATGGCGCAGGGGGTCACGGCGGATGCCGAGGCGCAGGCGATGGACGCCCTGCGGGAGGTCGGGCCGGGGGGCCATTTCCTGGGCTGCGGCCATACCCAGCGGAATTTCAAGGACGCGTTCTGGCGGACCGAGCTGATGGATTACAAGCCGTTCGAGACCTGGGACGAGGAAGGCGCCCGCGATACGCAGACGCTGGCCGCCGACCGGGTGGCGAAGATGCTGGCGAATTACCAGCAGCCACAGCTGGATCCGGGCATCGCCGAGGGGCTGGCCAGCTATGTCGCCCGCAAGAAGGCGGAGGCGCCGGACGCCTTCATGTGATCGACCTGCGGCCCGCAGCCGTGGCCGGCCAGGCGCCGGGCGGCGGGGTGGATATCACCGCTTCGGCCCCTTCGCCTTGGCGTCCGCTTCTTCCAACCCCGGTATTTTACGGTCGCGCGGTGTGGTGGATTGTTCCGCGCGACATCTGTCACGTCTCTTCGGACCTGCCCTTCCGGTCTGTCCCGTGGTGCGGCCGCCCGGAGGCCTGCGCCGGGGATCAGGCCGGACCCGGCCGCGTGACCCTGGCTCCGACGCTGTGAGGTGGCACCAATGCCAGGCTGTCGGGCAAGGACGGCGCGGCCTGGCGCAGCGCGTGGGTGGCGATCACCGCGCCCAGGGCGGTGACATGGCCCGGCGCGCTGTAACTGGCATCGCGGGCGCGGCGGCGGGCCTCGTGCTCGGCCTCGTCCTCCAGCAGGCGCAGCAGATGCGCCGTTGATCCCGGCGCGGCGCAGCAATCCTCGGGCTGATCAAAGCGGCGCGCGGCCTGTCCCGCGGCAATTCGCGCGGCGGCCACCAGAAGGCGCGGCCGGCGCAAGGTTCTGACCCGTGTATCTACATCCTGCATCGTCATTCTCCTTGGTGCGAGCATCCCGACACCAGCAAAGCGGCGAGAGCGTTGCGCATTACGGAATCCAGCGCACGGTCAGGAAAGAATAGTTTATCAAATGGAAACAATTATCGGAGCAACGGCCGATATTAACCATTTGGCAAGTTTCTCGCCGTTAACTTGTGGATAAATGTGGGGATAAATACGGCCAGAGGGATCGACCAGCCAAGACAGGTTGGAAAACACCGGCAAGCGGGTGTCGTGGCAACGATGCATGCAGGCCGGGTCCAGCAGCCGGAACCGTCCCGAATTCGTGAAGGAGCCTTGACGATGACTGCGCATGCGACCCGTACCCGGCCCTGCACCGGGCCCAATCCGCCCCCCAGGCTGGTGACCGACGACTTGCCTGATCCCGATCTTCAGGAGATCCTGCAAATGCTCTGCGAGCCGGCGACCTGCCTGGCCCTTGCCTTCGATATGGAGCGCGCCGTGCTGGTCCGCTCTGACGCGCAGGGCCAGCCCGAGCGCCGCGCAGTGGTGGATCGCCAGCAGGTGCATCGCCTGGCCGATGCGGGATGGATCCATTGCGCCACGCCGGGGCGCATCATGCGATATACGATCACCGCCGTCGGTCGCACCGCGCGGGACGAAATCGCGGAGAACAGCGCCAAACCTCAATCGCCGTTGACCTCCGGGGCGGATGCGGCAGGGCGTGCGGCGCGGGGCTATCGCTGTGACACGCCGGTCACAGCCCTGGGGCGGCGTCGGGATCGGGACGGGGCGCGGTTCCTGTCACCGCCGCAACTGCGGGCGGCGGAACGCCTGCGGGAGGATTTCGAACTGGCCCGCATGACCGCCGGCACGCAGATCGACTGGGCGGAAATCCCCGATCGGCCGATCCCCGACACCGCGATCGGACCGGCGCTGCGAGATCCGCAGACGCGGGTGCGCGCCGCCCTGGCAGAGCTGGGGCCGGGGTTGGGTGACGTGGCGCTGATGTGCTGCTGTCACCTGACCGGGCTGGAAGAGGTCGAAAAGACGCTCGGCTGGTCCGCCCGCTCGGCCAAGATCGTGCTGCGCATCGCGCTGGAGCGCCTGCGCCGGTTCTACGACGATCAGCCCCGTGATTGCGGTCTCATCGGCTGAACCGCGACCTTAGGGCGCGCGGACAGGTTAACGGCCGTCAAGGCCGCCAGGGTCGGGGGGGAATTCTCCGGCCTGTTTTTGTTTCCGAAGTGGAAACTCAGCCGCCGACAATCCAGCCCACACCATAGGCCACAACCGCACAGATCGCCCCCACAGCGACGGTTTCCCCGACGCTGCGGCCCGGATTCTCGCCCGTGGCGCGCCAGCGCAGAAGACCCAGACCGGTCAGCGCGCCCAGGGTTGCGGCGATCGACCAGTGGAACGCCTGGGTCGAGGGCGGACCCAGGAAATAGGGCAGCAGCGGCACCGCGCCAAAGGTCACGAAGGCGCAGAAGGTGAACAGGCCGTTGACCGCCGGGTCTTCCTCCTCCGGGTCATGCATGCCGAATTCATAGGTCATCATCAGGTCCGCCATCATCGCGGGATGGCGTTGCAGGATATCGGCGGCGGCCAGGGCATCGCTCTGCGGCAGGCCGCGCTGGCGCAGAATGGTTTCCAGCTCCTGGCGTTCGCGGGCGGGATTGCGGGCGATCTCCTCCAGCTCCATCGCGCGGCGTCGGTGGTAGAGATCACGCTGTGCCCGGCCAGACAGGAATTCGCCCAGCCCCATGCTGACCCCGTCGGCAAAGAGGTTGGCCAGTCCGAAAACCAGCACCGCCATGCCGCCGATCTGGGCCACCCCCTCTGCCGCCGCCCCGGCAAAACCGGCGACGATGGCAAAGGTGGTGACGATACCGTCATTGCCGCCATAGACGATCTGGCGCAGGAATTCCTGCAACCGTCCCAATTTGTGCGCCTCGCGGCGGTGCGTGTTCCAATCGATGGACATCGTAGGCTCCGGGCTGGGGGACGTGCGGCGGGCGCCGTCTGTCGGGGCCGGGATTAAGCGGCGGCGACGGGCATGGCAACCGCCGCGTGATCGGCGCGGCGCGGAAACCGCCGCGCATGCAAAGGGCCGGGAAATCCATCCCGGCCCTTCGTCGGTGTGGGTCGGCAAGACGGGTCAGGCCCGTGTGGGCGTCTCGTCCGTGACGGGGATGGCGTTGGCATCATCCTCGACGGCGCGGCGTACACCGGCCTCGTAATCGGGATGCACCTTGGCCAGCACGGCGTACCACCGCTCCTTCACGCTGTCGGAGCATGGCCCCATGGCCGAGGCCATGTTGGAATGCAGCCGCGCGCGCTGTTCGTCGTTCAGAACTTCGGCATAAAGTGCCCGGGGCTGAACGAAATCCGCGTCCGGATCGGCCTGGTCATAGCGCGCCGCGTCGCCGTCGATCTTCATTGGCGGTTCCGTCGCCGCCGGGTCGGGGCGCGCCGCCTCCTCGTATTGGTTCGGTTCGTAATAGGCGTCCGGGTGGCCGGTCTGCTGCGGGAAGAACCGCATGCCGCCGTCCTTGTGATAGAAATGCACCTCGGCCGCCTTGGCGACGTTGGCGGGCAGCTGCTCGTAATGGGTGCCCAGCCGGTAGCGATGCGCATCCGCATAGGAAAAGACCCGCGCCTGCAACATCTTGTCCGGGCTGAAGGAGATGCCGGGCACGATGTTGGACGGCGAATAGGCCGCGTTCTCGACGTAGATGAAGTAATTGTCGGGATTGCGGTTGAATTCCAGCTCTCCGACCTCGATCAGGGGAAAATCGCCATGCGGCCAGACCTTGGTCAGGTCGAACGGGTTGAACGGCTGGTTGGCGGCGTCTTCCTCGTTCATGACCTGAATGAACATGGTCCATTTGGGGTGTTGCCCCTCTTCGATCATGTTGAACAGGTCTTCCTGATAGCTTTCACGGGTCTTGCCGATCAGCGTTTCCGCCTCTTCATTGGTGAAATGCGCATGGCCCTGCTGGGTCTTGAAGTGGAATTTGATCCAGTAGCGTTCGCCGGCATCATTCCAGAAGCTGAAGGTATGAGAGCCGTAGCCGTTCATCCGGGCCGGGTTCTGCGGGATGCCGCGATCGGACATCAGGATCGTGACCTGATGCACCGATTCGGGTTGTGCCGCCCAGAAGTCGAACATCGCTTCCGGCGAACGAAGGTTGGTCACCGGGTGGCGTTTCTGGGTGCGGATGAAATCGGGGAACTTGTAGGGGTCGCGAACAAAGAAGATCGGGGTGTTGTTGCCGACCAGATCCCAATTGCCTTCTTCGGTGTAGAATTTCAAGGAAAAGCCGCGCACGTCCCGTTCGGTGTCGGCCGCGCCCAATTCGCCCGCCACGGTGGACCAGCGCGACAGGACCTCTGTCTTCTTGCCGACCTCGGAGAAGATCGCCGCCTTGGTGTATTTCGTGATGTCATGGGTCACGGTGAAAGTGCCGAAGGCACCCCAGCCCTTGGCGTGGACGGCGCGTTCGGGGATGCGTTCGCGGTTCTGATGGGCCAGCTTTTCGATCAGCTGGTAATCCTGCATCAGCAGCGGACCGCGCGGCCCGGCGCTGAGGCTGTGTTCGTTGGTGGGCATTGGCGCGCCGGCGCTGGTGGTCAATTTCCTGGACATCGGTCCCTCCTGTCGTCGGTTTCTGTGGAGAGTATCTAGAACAGTTCTAATAAGGTCCAATTGCAGATTGTTCGCCTTGTGATAGGTTTTGGTTATGAATATCACCCTCCGTCAGCTGAGCTATTTCAAGGCTCTCGCCAAACACGCCCATTTCGGCCGCGCGGCCGAGGCGGTGCATGTGTCCCAACCCGCGCTTTCCGTCCAGATTCGCGAATTGGAGACGACGCTGGGCGCTGCGCTGGTCGAACGTGGACCGCGCCGGGTGGTGCTGACCGCCTTTGGCCGGACGGTGCTGGCGCAAACGGACAAGGTGCTGGCGGAGATGCAGGTGATGCAGGATATGGCGCGGTGGAAGGGCGGATTGGCCGGTGACCTGCGGTTGGGATTGATCCCGACGGTCGCGCCCTACCTGCTGCCCGGTGCGCTGGCCGCGATCCGTGCGCGCGACATCGGCCTGAATGTCCAGGTGGAGGAGGCAAAGACCGCGCGCCTGCTGGACGACCTCTTTGCCGGGCGTCTGGACGCGGCGGTGATCGCCTTGCCGGCAGATGCGCCGGGTCTGGTGGAATTGCCGCTGTTCGAGGATCGGTTCCTGCTGGCCGGATCGCCTGCGCGGTTGCAGGCGATGGACCCCGCCGCCCGCAACCTGACGCCCGAGGATCTGGGTCGCACGCCACTGATGCTGTTGGAGGACGGCCATTGCCTGACCGACCAGGCGCTGGCGGTCTGCGGGCGCGGCCGGGAACATGCGCTGATCAACATGGGCGCCTCGTCGCTGGCGACATTGTCGCGGCTGGTGGCGGCGGGGTTCGGCCTGACCCTGATGCCCGAGCTTGCCGCCGGGGTCGAGGGGCAGGGGCTGGCGATGCACCGCTTTGCCACGCCGGAACCCAGCCGCACCATCGGCCTGGTGCGCCGCGCCTCCAGTCCCGATGACGGGTGGTTTCACACCCTGGGCACCCTGCTGGCCGAAACCGGGGCCGAGATCACGCGTGCGGTGCGCGCGCAGCCTGCCTGACCGGGTGACCGCGCCGGGCCGGCGGTATTGGGGGGTGGCACCGGGTGGCGCTTGGGGAAATCCACAGGGGGTGGCATCGGGGTGACGCGCGGATGACGGGGCGCAGGCTGCGACAGGTCGGGCAGGGCGCCTCATCGACTGCCTTCCCTGATACCCCTCGGCCCGTCCCGCGGTTCCGCGCCAAAAGATCGCACTCCCCGCGCCGGGCCTTGGACTTCGACGCCGCCGCGATACCTTGCAAGGCAGGTACCCCTTTGCCGGAGGTTTGGGATGTTTGACGCCACTGCACTGGAACTGGCCCGGATCCAGTTCGCCTTTACCGTTTCGTTCCATATCATCTTCCCGGCCTTTTCCATCGGCCTGGCCTCCTATCTGGCGGTGCTGAACGGGCTGCATCTTGTCACGGGGCGCGAGGTCTACCTGCGCCTGTTCGACTATTGGAAAATCATCTTCGCGGTGGCCTTCGGCATGGGCGTCGTGTCGGGCATCACCATGTCCTATCAATTCGGCACCAATTGGTCCGTCTTCTCCGACAAGACCGGGCCGGTGCTGGGCCCGCTTATGGGATACGAAGTCCTGTCGGCCTTCTTTCTTGAGGCCGGGTTTCTGGGGGTGATGCTGTTCGGCCGGTCCAAGGTGGGGCCGAAGTTGCATTTCCTGGCCACTTTCATGGTGGCCATTGGCACATTGGGGTCGGCCTTCTGGATCCTGTCGGTGAATTCCTGGATGCAGACGCCGCAGGGCCATGGCGTGAACGAAGCGGGGCAGTTCATCCCGCTGGATTGGTGGGCGATCGTCTTCAACCCCTCCTTTCCCTATCGGTTGGTGCATATGGTGTTGGCGGCCTATCTGACCACCGCGCTGGTGGTTGCCGGGGTCGGCGGCTGGCACCTGCTGCGCGACCGTGCGGATCCGGCCGCACGGCGCATGTTCGTCATGGCGATGGGGATGCTGGTGGTGGTCGCGCCGCTTCAGATTCTGGCCGGTGATCAGCACGGGCTGAACACGCTGACGCATCAGCCCGCCAAGGTCGCCGCGATGGAGGGCCATTACGACGGCCACCCCGAGGGCGGCGCCCCCCTGATCCTGTTCGGCATTCCCGACGATGACGCGGCCGAGATCCGCAACGTGATCGAGATCCCGAACCTGTCGTCGCTGATCCTGACCCATGATCTGACCTCTCCCTTGCCCGGGCTGAAGGATTTCCCGGAGGATCAGCGGCCCCCGGCGGAAATCGTCTTCTGGTCCTTCCGAGTGATGGTCGGCCTGGGGTTCGCCATGCTGGGACTGGGGATCTGGGGCGTGGTCGCCTGGGCGCGTGGGCGGATCTGGCAGGCGCCCTGGCTGTGGCGCGCGTCGATGGCCATGGGGCCTGCGGGATTTGTGGCGGTGCTGGCGGGCTGGATCACGACGGAGGTCGGCCGCCAGCCCTGGACCGTCTACGGTGAGCTACTGACCGCCGACAGCGTCTCCCCCCTGCGGCTGGAGGCTGTGTCGGCCTCGCTCACCGCCTTTGTCCTGGTCTATTTCGCGGTGTTCGGCGCCGGAACCTTCTATATCCTGCGCCTGATGTCCAAACCGCCCGAAGGCGGCAATCCAGAGCCGGACATGGGCCCCACCCGGGCCGAAGGCATCACCCCCGGCACCGTCCGGGGCCGTCATCCGCAAGGGGAGACCTGATCCATGTGGTTCGAACTCGCGCATATCTGGGCCGCGCTGATCGCCTTTGCCATCCTCGCCTACGTGGTGCTGGACGGCTTCGACCTGGGCATCGGCATCCTCTACCCGCTGCTGCGCCGGGGGGAGGAACGCGACACCGCGATGAACACCGTCGCGCCGGTCTGGGACGGCAACGAAACCTGGCTGGTGCTGGGCGGCGGCGGGTTGTTCGCTGTCTTTCCGCTGGCCTATGCGGTGGTGATGCCGGCGCTGTACCCGGCGGTGATCGCCATGCTGCTGGCGCTGGTGTTTCGCGGCGTGGCCTTCGAATTCCGCTGGCGCGCCACGCGCGGGCGCTGGATCTGGGATCTGTCCTTCTTTGGCGGATCGCTGATGGCGGCGCTGTCGCAGGGGATCATCCTGGGCGCGCTGGTGCAGGGGATCGAGGTGGAGAACCGGCAATATGCGGGCGGCAACTGGGATTGGCTGACGCCGTTCAGCGGGCTGACGGCGGTGGCGCTGATCTGGGCCTATGCGCTGCTGGGGGCCTGCTGGCTGGTGATGAAGACCACCGGCGACCTGCGCGACCGGGCGCGCGCCATGGCCTGGGTCGCGGGGGGCGGGACGCTGGTGCTGGTCGGGCTGGTGTCGCTGGCCACGCCATTCCTGAACCCGGCCTATCTGGACCGCTGGTTCGACCGGCCCAATGTCTTTTTCACCCTCTGGGTGCCGGCGGCGATCCTGGGCGTGGCGGCGCTGTTCTTTCACGGCATGCGCCGCGACCGGGACGCCTTGCCCTTCGTCGCGGCGCTTGGCCTGTTCGTGCTGTGTTTCATCGGGCTGGGGATCAGCTTCTTCCCCTATATCGTGCCGCCCTCCCTGACCATAATCGAGACGGCTGCACCGGAATCCTCGCTCTGGTTCCTGCTGGCGGGGGCGTTGGTGCTGGTGCCCACGATCCTGGCCTATACCGCCTATGCCTATTGGGTGTTTCGCGGCAAGATCGAACCGGGGGAGGGGTATCATTGACCCGTCGCGCGCCATGAAACGCCTCTTCTGGTTTGTCCTGCTCTGGTGCGGTGGCGTCGCCGCCGTGGGCCTGCTGGCCCTGCTGATCCGCACCGCGATCATGTAAGCCGCCCGGCGCGTGTTCCCGCGACAAGGCCCCTGCCACGCCCCCGAGCGAAACCGGACCCGGAACGCAAAAAGGGCGCGCCCTCGCGGTGCGCGCGCCCTGCTTCATCATCCGCAACCGCCGGGGGAAAGTTGATCGCGCCGCGCTCGGAAGGCGGCCGGACTTTCGCCCCGGCGAAACGGCAGCCAGATCAGGCCGCCGCTTCCTTGCGGGCTTCTTCCAGATAGGCCAGCAGCGTCTCGGGGCTGGATTGGCCATAGGGGTCTTCGCCGTGGTTGTCGGCGATCCCCGGCTCTTCGAACCAGGCCTCGACCGTGCCGTTGTCGATCACCGCGGCATAGCGCCAGGACCGCAGGCCAAAGCCCAGGTTGTCCTTGCGCACCAGCATGCCGACGCGGCGGGTGAACTCGCCGGAGCCGTCGGGGATCACCTTCACATTGCTGATGTTCTGCGCCTTGGCCCATTGGTTCATGACAAAGCTGTCGTTGACCGACATGCAGTAGATCTCGTCCACGCCCAGCTCCTGGAAGCGGGCGAAGTTCTCTTCGAACCCCGGCAGCTGGTAGGTGGAGCAGGTCGGCGTGAAGGCGCCGGGCAGGGAGAACAGGATCACCCGCTTGCCGTCGAAGTAATCCGCCGTGGCCTTGTCCTCCCAGCGGAACGGGTTGCTGCCGCCGATGCTCTCGTCGCGGACGCGGGTGTGAAAGGTGACTTTGGGAAGCTTGGCGCCGGTCTGCATGGCCATCTCCTGCGTTGAGTGTGAATTTGTCCTCCTTTTCCCCAAGGGCGACCGCGCGTGCAACCGTTTTTCTGCATCTGCATTGGGCGGAGGCGTTGGGGCAAGTTTTTGATATGTCAGATCAAAGCACGGGGATTGCACGGTAATGCTGCGTCTGCATCGTCCAGCGTCCCACCTTTTGCAGACCGGTCATGCACCCCATGGCGGTTTGGTTGGTCCCGCGATATGCTATCTGCCAGTCAGACAGGCACCCGGGGCTGGCACAGAACGTCCGGCACCCGAGGAGGAGTAGCAAGATGCGCGATCTCAAGATCCCGGAACAGCGTCACCCCGAGAAGGCGCGCCGCCCCGACAACGCCCAGCCCAAGAAACCGGATTGGATCCGGGTCAAGGCGCCCTCCGGCGCGGCCTATGCCGAAACCCGCCGCATCATGCGCGACAACAAGCTGGTCACCGTCTGCGAAGAGGCCGGGTGCCCCAATGTCGGCGAATGCTGGAGCCAGGGCCACGCCACCATGATGATCATGGGCGACGTTTGCACCCGCGCCTGCACCTTCTGCAATATCGCCACCGGCAAGCCGCCCGAGGCGCTGGACGTGTTCGAGCCGGGGCGCGTCGCCGAGGCGGTGAAGAAACTGGGGTTGAACCATGTGGTCGTCACCTCCGTCGATCGCGACGATATCGAGGACGGCGGGGCAGAGCATTTCGCCCAGACGATCCGCGCCATCCGCCACCGGTCGCCGGGCACCACGATCGAGATCCTGACCCCGGATTTCATCCGCTGTGACGACAGCGCGCTGGAAATGGTGGTCGCGGCGAAACCGGACGTGTTCAATCACAACCTTGAAACCGTGCCCGGCCTCTACCCGGAGGTGCGGCCCGGCGCGCGCTACTTCCACTCCCTGCGCCTGCTGCAACGGGTGAAGGAGCTGGACCCGGAGATCTTTACCAAGTCCGGGATCATGGCCGGGCTGGGTGAGGACCGGCAAGCGGTGGTGCAGGTGATGGATGACATGCGTGCGGCGGATGTCGATTTCCTGACCATCGGGCAATATCTGCAACCAACGCCGAAACACCACGCCGTGGCGCGGTTCGTGCATCCCGATGAATTCGCCGCCTATGAGAAAGCCGCCTATGGCAAGGGATTCCTGATGGTCTCCGCCACGCCGCTGACCCGGTCCAGTTATCACGCAGGCGACGATTTCGCCCGTCTGCGCGCGGCCCGGTTGAAACGGCTGGGCAACGGCTGATCGGCCAGGCCCTGTGACGGCGGTCCGGCACCGGGATCGCCCGTGCCGGGCGATGCGCGCCGCGCGGCGGTATTTGTCGCCCGAAGGACACAGGCGTCGTACGAAAGATGCGAACACCAGTTTCGAAGGATCAGGATTGACGGGGCGGGCGCTGGATGGCGGCCGCCCCCGGCCTGTCAGGGGACGGGTGGCACGGCCTTGAGGTAGGCGGCGATGGCGGCGCGATCCGCGTCGGTCAGCTGTGCGGTATTGGCGATGACATCGGCCATTTCGCCGCCGGCCACGTCGAATTCCGGAGTGAAGCCGCTGCTGAGATATTCCGCGATGTCGCCTGCGGACCAGTCCAGCCCGGCGGGGGTGATGTTGGGGATCCGTCCCTCGCCCGAAGGGTTGGGCGCGCCGCCCAGCCAGGCGGTGCGGTCCACCCCGCCCAGCGCGTTGCGCGCGGTGTGGCATTCGGCGCAATGGCCCAGTGCCTCCACCAGGTAGCGGCCGCGCGCGACCTGATCGTCAGCCGGGTCTGTCAGTACCCAATCGTCTTTCAGAAACAACAGCTTCCAGCCACCCAGAGCACGGCGGATATTGAACGGGAACCCGACCTCGTGCGGCGGGGCCTGGTTGTCGCTTGCCGGTAGGGTGGTGAGGAAGGCGTGGAGATCGGCCACGTCCTGCGGCGTTGCGCGGGCATAGGAGGTATAGGGAAACGCCGGATAGTAATGCGCGCCGGAGGGGGAGACACCGCGGATCATCGCATTGGCCAGATCCATCGCCGTCCAATCGCCGATCCCCTGCGCGGAGGGTGAGATGTTGGGCGCGTAGAAGGTGCCGAAGTCGGAGGCGAAGGCCCGGCCACCCGCCAACACCAGCTTGGCCGCGTCCTGGGCGCCTGGGGCGGCGTGGCAGGAGGCGCAGCCGCCGGCATAGAACACCTGCTCTCCGCGGGTGGCATCTCCGGTGACACCATCCAGCGCGGTGTCGGGCAACCGGTCAGGGCGGGTCAGGAACCAGGCGGTGGCAAGTCCCGCCACGATCACGAAAGCCAGCAGGCGGAGAAGGGTATACATGGCGCGTCCTTGGGCGGGGGCGGACTGGAGCGGTGTCGGTCCAGAGGGTGAGGGCGTGGATCAGGCGGGAGCGTCCGACCGTGGATATGGTGGAGGGCGGCGGTCAGGCCGGGCGGTGCCCCGATGCGGAGGCCGGGGGCGCATCTCGGGGCGGCGGCCCGACACCCGGAGCTGAAAGGCGGCACCGGGGCCAGGGGGTCTGGGCCGGGGCGGGGCTGCATGTAGCGCCGGCCCCGTCCCCGGTCCGATCCGGACCGTCAGTTCGACTGGCGGAACTCCTTGTGGCAGGCACCGCAGGCTCCACCGATGCCACGCATCGCGCCCTGAAGCGTGGCCAGATCCTGTCCGGCGGCGGCCTGCATGTCGGAGGCGGCCTCCGTCATGGCGGCAATCGCGGCGTCGAAATCCTCGGGGTTTTCCCAGATCGCGGGCAGGGCGCGGGTGGCGTCGCCCAGCGCGTCATTGCCCGATCCCTCGACCCAGAGGCCGGTCTGATCGATATCCGAGAGCGCATGCAGATCGGAGGCGGCACGACTGGCCACGGCGGGGTCGAATGCGACCTCTTCCTTGGCCATGGCGCCCAGAATGCCGAGGTTCATGGCATACATCTGCATCAGTCCCTGACGAGCCTTGATGGCGCCGGCGGTGGCGCGGTCCATGTGGCTGGCGGCCTGGGCGGCGCTGGCGAAGGTCAATCCGGCAAGAGCTGCGGCGGCGACGATGGTTTTCATGGTGTTCTCCGTGAAAGGACATTGCAGATCACGGTACCAAAGGTTTGCACCGCCGTCTCTGACACTTCTGTGAAGCGGAGGATTTTCCGGCGCCGGGCACCCGGTGGCCCGGCGTGGCGATTCGCGCCGGTTTGGCCTGCGGATGACCCCCGGTCAGTGGCGCAGGCTGTTGGGGGCCAGCCAGTCGGGAAAGCCTACCAGCTGTTCCAGCCCCCAGATCGCAAGGCAGGCCAGGATGATGCCCAGCACCAGCAGTACGCGTTTCTCCGAAGGGGGATTTCGTGCCCAGCGGGAGGCGCGCAGCAGCCAGCGGGTCGGATCCATCAGGTGAACCTGACCTTGCCGATGAACGGCAGGTTGCGATGGTGCTGGGCGTAGTCGATGCCGTAGCCGACGACGAATTCGTCGGGGATCTCGAACCCGGTCCAATCGGCCCGGAAATCGACTTCCCTGCGGGTGGGTTTGTCCAGCAGTGCAATGGTTTTCAGCTTCTTGGGCTGGCGCGCCGTCAGCATGTGGATGACATGGTTCAGCGTGTGACCGGTGTCCACGATATCTTCCACCACCAGCACGTTGCGCCCGGCGATTTCGCCGCGCAGATCCTTGAGGATACGGACCTCCCGGCTGCTTTCCATGGCGTTGCCATAGGAGGAGGCCTCCAGGAAATCGACCTCCACGTCGCGGTCGCCCAGCTCGCGCACCAGGTCGGCGATGAACACGAAGGAGCCGCGCAGCAGGCCCACCACGACGATCTTCTCGTCGGCGGGGAAATCATGCCGGATGCGGCGGCACAGATCCTCGATCCGGGCGGCAATCGACTTGGCCGAGATCAACTCGTCGATGACATAAGATGCTTGAGACATGGAGATCCCCTTGATTTTGCCGCCCGCTTCTACGACATCGCAAGGCGCAGGGAAACGCCCCAAGGAGCCACATGCCGATCCATTCCGAAACCCGGAGCCTGCCGTATAGCGCGCAGCAGATGTATGACCTCGTCGCGGATGTGGGATCCTATCCCGAATTCCTGCCCTGGTGCGCCGCCGCGCGCATCCGGTCGCAGGAGGATCTGGGCGATCACAGCGTGATGGAGGCCGACCTTGTCATCTCTTTCAAGGTGTTCCGGGAGCGATTCGGCAGCCGCGTGACCCTGTGGCCCGAAACGCGGAAGATCGACACCGAATACCTGGACGGGCCATTTCGCCACATGCGCTCCACCTGGGGGTTTCGCGATGTGGACGGCGGCTGCGAGGTCGATTTCTTCGTCGATTTCGAATTCCGCAACGCCATGTTGCAGCGATTGATCGGCGTGGTCTTCAACGAGGCGATGCAGCGGATCGTGCGCGCCTTCGAGGATCGCGCCCGCGCGCTTTACGCCTGATCCGGTGCAGGGCAGCGTCGGGGCCGTGTAAACGGCGGCCCCGTCGATGGGCCGCCGTGTGGGTCCGTCAGCGATGCCCGTCAGCTCAGGATCCAGCCAGGAGAGGGCCCACAGCCAGGTAAGGGCCCGCTCAGTATCGGACATTGAGTTCTGGGCCGCGTCAGGAAACGTGGTCGTAGGCCCGCTCTCCATGCTGGGCGAGGTCGAGGCCGTTGACTTCCGTCTCCTGGTCGACGCGCAGCGGCACCAGCAGCGACACCAGCTTTACCAGCGCCCAGGTCATCACAAGGGTGAACACCCCCACCACGGCCAGCCCGCCCAGCTGCGCAGCCCATGTTCCGGCGCCGAAGACGGCGATCATGACCGTGCCGAAAATCCCGCCGACGCCGTGCACCGCAAAGACATCCAGCGTGTCGTCGATGCGGATGCGATTGCGAATCAATGTCACGGCCTCCTGGCACAGCACCCCGGCGATGGCGCCGATGATCAGCGCCTCTGCCGGGCCGACGAAGCCCGAGGCCGGCGTGATGGAGGCCAGGCCCGCGATGGTCCCGGTCACGATGCCGACCAGGGAGGCCTTGCCGTGTTTCATCCGTTCCCAGATTGCCCAGGACAGGGAGGCCGTCGCGGCGGAGATATGGGTGACGGTCACCGCCATGGCGGCGCCTCCGTCGGCGGCCAGCTGCGAGCCGCCGTTGAACCCGAACCAGCCCACCCACAGCATCGCGGCACCGATCATCACGTAGCCCGGATTGTGCGGCGGCTTGGACGCGTCGCGGCGCCGGCCCAGCAATACGGCGATCACCAGCGCGGCCAGCCCGGCGGTTTCATGCACCACGATGCCGCCTGCGAAATCGCGCACGCCAATCTCACCAAAGATCCCGCCATCCGCCAGCATCCCGCCGCCCCAGATCCAATGCACCACCGGCGCATAGCAGATCAGCATCCACAGGGTGGAGAACAGCACCACCCAGGCGAAATTCGCCCGCTCCACATAGGCGCCGACGATCAGCGCGGGGGTGATGATGGCGAACGTCATCTGGAAGGCAAAGAACAGCACTTCCGGCAGGGAGCCCGCCAGACTGTCCACGGTGACCCCGGACAGGAAGGCCTTGCCCAGCCCGCCCCACAGCGCGCCGCCCTCGCCAAAGGCGATGGAATAGCCCAGGGCGAACCAGGCCACGCTCATTGCGCAGGCGATGGAATAGCATTGCATGAACACGCTGAGCACATTGCGCGACCGCACCAGCCCACCGTAGAACAGCGCCAGCCCCGGCAAGGTCATGAACAGGACCAGCGCCGTGGCGGTGATGATCCATGCGGTATCGGCTGCGTTCATCGGTGTTCCCTCCCGTTTCGATGTGGGGGGCAGATGGCGAACGCGGGACGGTGAAGAAAAGGGCGAAGGCGCGCGGGCGGGGTGAAAAAGGGGGCGTTTCGCAAATCGCCCGTATTTTCACCGCAAAAATTGTGCGAATGCCGGTTTTATGGGCGGCTCTGTGCTGCCTCTGTCAGCAGCGCCAAGGCATGATCACAGGTAGCCGCGCGCACCGCGTCCCGGCCCAGGGGGCCGAAATCAACCGTTTCGACCCGCAGGTGATCGGCGCCGCGCACCACGGCGAAACAGACCCGGCCTTCGGGTTTGGTCGCGGTGCCGCCAGGCCCGGCCACGCCAGAGACGGCAACAGCCAGGTCCGCCCCCAGGGCCGCCTGCGCCCCGCGCGCCATGGCCCGGACCACCGGTTCGGACACAGCGCCGTGGCGGTCGATATCCGCCGCCGGAACGGCCAGCAGGTCGCGCTTGGCCGAATTGGCATAGGAGACGATGCCGCCCAACACCACCGCCGAGGACCCCGGTACCGCCGTCAGCGCCGCCGCGATCAGCCCGCCGGTGCAGCTTTCTGCGGTGGCGATGGTCAGCCCTGATGCGGTGCACAGGTCGAGAAGCCGTTCGGCTTGGGCGGTGGTGTCGGCGCTGAACGTCATGGTGTTGGTCCTTCGGTCGTGGAGCGGTTGCAGGGCGGGGCTTTGGTGCACCCGTTGTGCCCCAAGTCAGACGGGGCGCCAAGGGGCGCGGGGTATCGGCGCCCGTTCCGGGCGATGCGCTTCGCGCAGCGGTATTTGGCGCCCGAAGGAGGGGGGAGGCCTGCCCCGGTCCGCAAGGGCCAAAGACGAGCCGCAGCGCGGCGGTTGCCGCGCATTGACCCCGTGGCGGCCGCATTTCGACCCGCTTTTGATGCGACTTTTCGCCATCTATCGCTGGGATTATCGAAAGGAGCGCATATGATATCTTTGTTCGGATCGGGGGGTGGCACCCTGTTCCAATCCCTTGGACTGGGCCGCCGGGACCGCGCCGAGGAGACCACGCCCGAGACCGGACCGCAGGCGTCTCCGGCGCCCGTGGCCGACGCTCTGACCGCGGATGCCGTGACAATGGCCGCAAAGGGCGTGGTGGCAGAGGCCGTGGTGGCAGAGGTCATGCCAGACGCGACACAGGCACCCGCAGCGTCCGCCTCAGCTGCCGCGGCGCCGCAGGCCCAGGACGACGCGGCACCGTCCTTTGCCGCCGTTCAGGCCCGCGCGAATGAAGAGGCCCGGCCCACCGCCGACCTGTCCGCCCGCGCGCAGGCGGAGGCGACGCAGCGCGCCCTGCAAGCCGCGCGTCTGGTGGATGCCATCGCCGCACCTGCTGCGCGCAGCTATGCCGCAGCCGGCGACGGATCGGCGCTGTTGCAGGCCGAGGCCGCGAACGATCGGCCCCGTGCCGAGCTGGATCTGACGGCCTGACCGTCCCTCCCCCCCCCCCCGCTCCGCAAGGTCCAGGCCGTGGTTTGGATTTGGTCCGGGCGGGGGGAACTGGCTACATCAGGAAGATATGGAACAGCGCCGCCAGCGCGACCACCACCAGCGCCGCCAGAACCCCTGCGATCACGTCGTCCAGCATGACACCGGTGGGACCGTGCTTGCGATCCGCCCAGCCGACCGGGCCTGGTTTCAGGATGTCAAAGGCGCGGAAGGCACCGAAGGCCACGATCCAGCCGGGCCAGAGCGCGGTCAGATCCGCCCCCGCATAGGACGCCCCGAAGGAGACCGGGAAGAAGGCGATCCATTGGCCGACCAACTCGTCCACCACGATTTCCGACGGGTCGTGATCGGCCTGGCCGCGCGTCTCCTGCGCTGTGGCCCAATGGCCCAGCCCGTAGAACAGCGCGATCCCCAGGGCCAGCAGCGCAGGTCCGCCCAGCACATGCAGCACCCAGGCCAACGGCAGCGCCGCCAGCGACCCCCAGGTGCCCGACGCGGGCTGGATATGCCCGACACCGCCCAGCGTGGCGATCATCGCGGAAAGCTTCATGCTCTGTCCTCCGGCCTGTGCGGCGCGGCGATCAGCGTCGCGGTGGCCAGGGCGGCGATCCCTTCCCTGCGCCCGGCAAAGCCCAGCTGTTCGGTGGTTGTCGCCTTGACGGAGACGCGGCTGACGTCGATGTCCAGGCAGGCGGCGACAACGGCGCGCATCGCGCCCGCATGGGGGCCGATCCTGGGCGCCTCGCAGATCAGGGTGCAATCGACATTGGCGATCGCATAGCCGCGCTCCGCCGCGCGGCGGGCCGCATGACGCAGGAAGATGTCGCTGGCCGCGCCCTTCCACTGCGGATCGGAGGGCGGGAAATGCTGCCCGATATCGCCATCCGCCAGCGCGCCGTAGATCGCGTCGGTGATCGCATGCAGGCCGACATCGGCATCGGAATGCCCCGTCAGCCCGCGTCCGTGCGGCACATGCACGCCGCACAGCACGACGTGATCGCCCTCGCAGAAGGCATGCACGTCAAACCCGTTGCCCAGCCGGACATCCATCTGTGTTTCCTTTCGCCGCAGGATCGCCTCGGCCCGGGCGTGATCGCCGGGCCAGGTGATCTTCAGATTGTCTTCGTTGCCGGGGGTGATGGCAATATCCAGCCCCGCCGCAAGGGCCACCGCGACGTCATCCGCCGCCGCGTCCGCCCGGGCGGCAGCGGCCTGATGCGCTGCGGTGATCGCCGCCAGGTGGAACCCCTGCGGGGTCTGGGCGCGGAACAGCCCGTCGCGGGCGCGGATCGCGGTGACGTGGCAGCCGGTGATGTTGTCGCCGGCATCCGGCCTGTCACTGCCCTGCCACAGCGCGTCGGTCACCGGCAGGCCGGGAGCGGCGGCAGGCGCATCGTTCAGCGCGGCGCGCACCGCGTCGATCACTGCCCGGTCCACGCAGGGGCGGGCCACGTCATGGATCAGCACCCGGTCGACCCCGCGACCCGCCAGCGCCGCCAGCCCTGCCCGGACCGAGGCGCCGCGCGTTGCTCCTCCGGCCACCCGTTCGACGGCTGCCGGCAGGCCCGGCATTTCCATGTCATCGGGATGCAGTACCAGCACCACGGGCGACAGCCCGGCCTCAAGGATCGCCGCCAGCGTCCAGTCGGCCACGCGCCGGCCGGCCAGGGGCTGCCATTGCTTGGGCAGGTCGCCTCCGGCGCGCAGGCCCCGGCCCGCCGCCACTATGATCGCTGCATCATTCATGTCATGTGACCGCCATTGTGCCCCCTGCCGGCGGAGCTTCGTCGCCGGACCCGTCAGGGATATGATGCCGGCCCGGCAAGGGCAACGGTTGGCCGCAACGGGTGTGGTGCCTATTTTTTGGGCGTTGACCTTGCGGCGTGGCCGCCTTTTGGGCCGTATTCGGGCCGGTTTCGTTGTCGCGGGCAGGGTTATCGTCTAGCCAGAAGTCACTGCACAAGGATTAAGCATGTCGTTTGTCTTTCCCCTTCAGGCCGCGCGCAGCGCCGTTTGCCTTGCCCCGCTGGCGGGAATCACCGACCGGCCGTTCCGGGACCTGGTAGGCCGGTTCGGCGCCGATCTGGTGGTCAGCGAGATGGTTGCCAGCCAGGAAATGGTCCAGGCCAAACCCGGCGTGCGCGAACGGGCAGAGCTGGGCGCGGACCAGGCGCGGACATCGGTCCAGCTGGCCGGGCGCGACACCGGCTGGATCGCCGAGGCGGCGCGCATGATCGAAGGGCAGGGCGCCCGCGTGATCGACATCAACATGGGCTGCCCGGCCAAGAAGGTGGTGGGCGGGCTGTCAGGATCGGCCCTGATGCGGGAGCCGGACCATGCTCTGCGCCTGGTGGAGGCGGTGGTTGGCGCCGTCTCCGTGCCGGTGACGTTGAAAATGCGGCTGGGCTGGGACGACCACAGCCGGAACGCCCCTGACCTGGCGCGCCGGGCGGAAGACGCCGGGATCGCCCTGGTCACGGTGCATGGCCGCACCCGCTGCCAGTTCTACAAGGGCCGTGCCGATTGGGCTGCCATCGCGGCGGTGAAACGGGCCGTCACCATTCCCGTGATTGCCAATGGCGACATAACCGGCCCCGCCACCGCCCGCGAGGCGCTGCGCCTGTCGGGCGCGGACGGGGTGATGATCGGACGGGGCGCGCAGGGCCGGCCCTGGCTGCTGGCGCAGGTGCTGGCGGACCTGGCCGGAACGGCGCCGCCCGTGGTGCCACAGGGGGCTGCGCTGACCGCGATGGTGCGGCGCCATCACGGCGAGATGCTGGAGTTCTACGGTGCCGATCTGGGACTGCGCGTCGCACGCAAGCACCTGGGCTGGTACATGGACGGCGCCGCCACCGCGCCGGAGCTGCGCGGGCGCATCCTGCGCGCCACCGACGCCGGGGAAATCGCGCGGATGCTGCCCGAGGCGCTGGAAACCCCGCCCCGCCAGATCGAGGAGGCCGCCGCATGAGCGCCCCGCAAGACCCCGCCACCCCGCGCCCCGGCCGCACCTCTGCCGCGCGACAGGACGCGGTGATCGCGGCGGTCGAGGATACCGCGCTCTGGTCGTCGCTGCCGGTACCGGCGCTGGTGCTGGATCCCGAGGATTCGATATTGACGATCAACGCCGCCGCCGAGGGGTTCCTGAACACCTCTGCCAAGTCGATCCGCGGGCAGCGGGTCTGGGAACGGGTGATGATCGACAGCCCGTTGGAGGACGCCTTTGTCCGGGCGCGCGACACGGCCTCGCCCCTGTTCGTCAATGATGTCGATGTCGGCACCGGCGAACGCGCGCCGCTGCATTGCAACTTGCAGATCGCACCGCTGCTGGATCATCCGGGGCATATGCTGTTCCTGATTTCGCCGCGTGAACTGGCCGGGCGGATGACGCAGGACCATTCGGTCAAATCCGCCGCGAAATCCGCCATCGGCATGGCCGAGATGCTGGCCCACGAGATCAAGAACCCGCTGGCGGGCATCACCGGGGCGGCGCAATTGCTGTCCATGGGCCTGTCGGGGGAGGATCTGGAACTGACCGACCTGATCGTCGCCGAAAGCCGCCGCATCGTGAAGCTGCTGGAACAGGTGGAGCAATTCGGCAACCTGACCCTGCCCGACCTGAAGCCGGTGAACCTGCATGACGTGCTGGACCGGGCGCGGCGCTCTGCGCTGCTGGGTTTTGGCGCCTCCATGAAGATCGTGGAGGATTACGACCCCTCCCTGCCGCTGGCGCAGGGCGACCCGGACCAGCTGTTGCAGGTTGTGCTGAACCTGCTGAAGAACGCGGCAGAAGCGGCGGGCAAGGATGGGGGCCGTATTCGCCTGCACACCTATTTCGAACACAGTTTCCGCCTGCGCCGGTCGGACGGGCAGGGCAAGTCCCTGCCGCTTCAGATCGAGGTGGAGGACGACGGCCCCGGCCTGCCGGAGGAGATCAAGGGCGACATCTTCGATCCCTTCGTCTCGGGGCGGGAGAACGGCACCGGTCTGGGGCTGGCGCTGGTCAGCAAGATCATCTCGGACCATGACGGCTGGATTTCCGTCACCTCGGTTCCGGGGCGGACGAAATTCCGCATCTCCCTGCCGATGGCGCCCAAGGACAAGAAGCCGGCGAAGCCTTCGCCCGTGGACAACGAAAAGGAGTAATCCCGCATGGACGGCACGATTCTGGTGGCGGATGATGACCGCACGATCCGCACGGTGCTGACGCAGGCCCTGACGCGGGCGGGCTGCAAGGTACATGCGACCTCTTCCCTGACCACGCTGATGCGCTGGATCGGCGAGGGGAAGGGCGATGTCGTGATCTCGGACGTGATGATGCCCGATGGCAACGGGCTGGAGATGCTGCCCAAGATTTCGCAGGACCGGCCCGGCTTGCCGGTGATCGTGATCTCGGCGCAGAACACCATCATGACCGCCATCCAGGCGGCCGAGGCCGAGGCCTATGATTACCTGCCCAAGCCCTTCGACCTGCCCGACCTGATGAAACGCACCGCCCGCGCGCTGGATGCCCGGCGCCGCGCGCCGCAGGCCCCCCGGCCCGAGGAAAACGATCGGCCTGACGACCTGCCGCTGGTCGGGCGCACGGCAGCGATGCAGGCGCTTTACCGGTTGGTGGCACGGGTGATGAACACCGATCTGCCGGTGCTGATCGCGGGCGAAAGCGGTACCGGCAAAAGCCTGATCGCCAAGGCCATTCACGATTTCTCCGACCGGCGGACGCTGCCTTTCGTCGCCGTCAGCGCCGGGGATCTGCAAGATCTCGAAGGTCCGGCGCGGGTTCTGGCGCGGGCCAAGGGCGGCACCATTCTTTTTGACGAAATCGCCGATATCGACGCCGAGGTGCAAGCCCGCATCGTGCGCATGATGGACGGGCCGGCGGATTCCCTGCCTCGGTTCATGGCGACCTCGCAGGGGGATCTGAACCGCGCGATGGAAGAGGGGCGGTTGCGGCAGGATCTGTTCTACCGCCTGTCCGGCGCCACGATCCAGGTGCCGCCGCTGCGCGAACGGGTGGACGATATCCCGCTGCTGGTCGAACATTTCCTGGGCCGGGCAGAGCGCGAGGGCGCGCCCAAGCGCTGGTTCTCGGACGAGGCGAAGGAGATGATGCGCACCTATTCCTGGCCCGGCAACGTGCGCCAGCTGGAAAACGCCATTCGCCGTCTGGCGCTGACCGCCCGCACCGACGAGATGACACGCGCCGAGGTGGAAAGCGTGCTGGGCAATCAACCCGCGACCGAACCGGTGCTGGGCCAAAGCGACGGAGAGAAGCTCTCAGGCTCGGTCGCGCGTCATTTGCGCCGCCATTTCGATTTGCACGGCAACATGTTGCCTCCGCCCGGTCTCTATGCGCGGATCCTGCGGGAGGTGGAACAGCCGTTGATCGAGATCGCGTTGGAGGCGACGGGCGGAAACCAGGCGAAATGCGCCGATCTGCTGGGAATCAACCGCAATACCCTGCGCAAGAAGATCACGGATCTCGATATTCGCGTGACACGCCGCCGCAAGTTGATGTAAAACTGCCACAGAAGAGTGGCCGATGGGCGTCAGCCCCCGGTAGAGCCACTACATGTAGCAGTAGGCGCCTGGGGGCGCCGCATCAGACAGGGGCAACTTGTGGCAACGCGGGCACGACAGCCAAGCTGGAATCGGCTGGTGCGGTTGCGGCGGCAACGCCGTTTCCAGAATTTCGCTACCCTCGGGCTGGTGATCCTGGGCCCCTCGCTGGCCTTTGCGACCTTCCTCGTTCTGGGGCCGCTGGACCAGGGGGCGGCGGCGCAATCGCTGCGCCTCGTCCTGCTGGCGGATCTGGTCTACGTGCTGGTCGTCGCGGCGCTGGTGTTGCAACGGGTGGCGCGGATGATCGCGGCGCGGCGGGCGCAATCGGCCGGGTCACGGCTGCATCTGCGGCTGACCGGGGTATTTGCGCTGATGGCGCTGATCCCTACGGTCACCGTGGCGATCTTTGCCGCGTTGACCATCAACATCGGGCTGGAGGGCTGGTTTTCCGACAGGGTGCGGCAAGTGGTTGGCGCCTCCCTTTCTGCCGCGCGGGCCTATGAGGACGAGCACCGGCAGGATCTGCGCGACGACGCCAATGCGCTGGCCGATCTTCTGGACAGCACCCGCGATGCGCAGTTCTTCATCGGGGATGCGGAGCTGCGCCAGGTTCTGACCTCCGGGCAGGCGCAGATCCAGCGCGGGTTGAAAGAGGCCTTTGTCATCGACGGCGCAGGAGAGATCCGGGCGCGGGGGGAGCGGTCCTACCTGTTCGATTTCGAACAGCCGCAGCCCGCGCAAATGGTGCAGGCCGAGGCCGAGGGCCTGCTGATCATCGAGGATTGGGACAACAATGAATTCCGTGCCCTGGTGGCGCTGGACCGGTTTCCCGATCGGCTGCTGTATGTGTCCCGGGAGGTCGATGGCCAGATCCTGAACCTGCTGGACGACACGCAGGAAACGGTGCGCCTGTACCAGCAACTGGAAAGCGAACGCGGCCGGGTGCTGTTTGAATTCGGGCTGTTGTACCTGGGCTTCGCGGTCATCCTGATCCTTGCCGCCGTCTGGCTGGGCCTGTGGTTCGCGGAACGGCTGTCGCGGCCTGTGGGGCGGCTGACCGGCGCGGCGCAACGGGTCGGTGAGGGCGATCTGAATACCAGTGTCTACGAAGAGGAAGGCGACGACGAGATCGCCCTGTTGTCCCGCTATTTCAACCAGATGACCCGACAGCTGAAGCAACAGCGCGACACCCTGCTGACCAATACCCGGCAGATCGAACAGCGCCGGCGGCTGTTCGATTCGGTGCTCAGTTCGGTCACCTCCGGGGTGGTCGGGCTGGATGCGAAGGGGCGGGTGACCTTCGTCAACCGCTCCGCCGAACGGTTGCTGGACTGGCACGAGGAAAAGCAGGACATGGCGCTGGCCGTCGCGGTGCCGGAATTCGGCGCGCTTTATGAACAGCTGCGCGCCGGGCCGGGGGAGGTCGTGCAGGACGAGGTCAAGGTCTCGCGCAATGGCCGGATGGAGAACCTGCTGGTGCGCATGTCCACCCGCCGCAACGCCGAAGGACGGCGCGAGGGCTACGTCGTGGCCTTTGACGATGTCACCGATCTGGTCGCGGCGCAGCGCATGGCCGCCTGGGGTGACGTGGCACGCCGCATCGCGCATGAGATCAAGAACCCGCTGACCCCGATCAAGCTGTCGTCCGAACGGATTCGCCGCAAGTTCGGTCGCCATCTGGACGCGGAACAGGAGGCCGCGCTGGAAAGCCTGACGGATGTGATCATCCGCCAGACAGACGATCTGCGCCGTATTGTCGATGAATTCTCCAAATTCGCGCGGATGCCGCAACCCGAACCCCGCGACGAGGATATCGCCGATCTGCTGGGCCGCGCGGTGACCTTGCAGGAAAGCGGTCAGCCCGACGTGGCCTTTGCCACCGATATTCCCGATAGCGCCGTGCCCGCCGAACTGGATGCGACAATGATCATGCAGGCGCTGACCAACCTGATCAAGAACGCCGGCGAAGCCACCCAGACCCTGCGTGAAAAGGGCGCGCCGGACGGCTACGCCCCGCAGATCCGCGTCAGCTTGCGGGCCGATGCGGCCAGCGGTCAGGCCGAAATCCGTATCGCCGACAATGGCGTCGGCCTGCCGGAGGACCGCGCCCGGCTGTTCGAACCCTACGTGACCACCCGCGACAAGGGCACCGGCCTGGGCCTGCCCATCGTGAAGAAGATCGTCGAGGAACATGGCGGCAGCCTGATCCTGGACGACGCACCCCGGTTCGACGGGGCCGCACATTCCGGCGCCATGGCGGTGATCCGGCTTCCGTTGAAGCCGGACGCCACGCCGGACAAGGAAAAATGAGGACGGTAATGAGCGACATTCTTATTGTTGATGACGAACGCGATATCCGCGAATTGATTTCGGACATTCTGGAGGACGAGGGCTTTACCACCCGGCTGGCCGGAAATTCCGACGATTGTCTGGGGCATCTCAACAGCGAGGCGCCCGGCCTGATGATCCTGGACATCTGGCTGAAGGACAGCCGAATGGACGGGATCGACATCCTCAAACATGTAAAGCGCAACAATCCCGACGTACCGGTGGTGATCATTTCGGGCCATGGCAATGTCGAGATCGCGGTCGCCGCGATCAAGCAGGGCGCCTATGACTTTATCGAAAAGCCGTTCAATATCGATCAGCTGCTGGTCGTTATCCGCCGCGCCATGGAAACCAGCCGTCTGCGGCGGGAGAACAATCAGCTGAAAAGGCGGGAGGTTCAGGCGGCCGAGATGATCGGCGCCTCGGGTGCGTTCCGCACGCTGGTCAGCCAGTTGGACAAGGTGACGAAATCCAACGGCCGGGTGATGTTGTCGGGGCCTTCCGGCTCGGGCAAGGAGGTCGCGGCGCGGTTTGTGCATGCAAATTCGGCGCGTGCCGATGCGCCGTTCGTCACCGTGAACTGTGCCCAGATCGACCCCGACCGGATGGAAGACGTGCTGTTCGGCCGCGAAAGCGGAGAACGTGGGATCGAACCCGGCCTTCTGGAACAGGCCCATGGCGGCGTGATCTATTTCGACGAAGTCGCGGATATGCCGCTGGGCACCCAGTCCAAGATCCTGCGCGTGCTGGTCGATCAGCAGTTCCTGCGGGTTGGCGGTGCGGACAAGGTGCGTGTGGATCTGCGGGTGATTTCCTCCTCCGCGCGCAATCTGGAGGCAGAGATCGAAGCGGGGCGCTTCCGGCAGGAACTCTATCACCGGCTGAACGTGGTGCCGATCGCCGTGCCCTCACTGGAGGACCGGCGGGAGGACATTCCCCTGTTGGCCGAACATTTCATCGAAGGGCTGCACAAATCCCAGGGCCTGCCCCTGCGCGCGCTGTCCGAAGAGGCGGCGGCGCTGATGCAGACGATGGTCTGGCCCGGCAATGTGCGTCAGCTGCGCAACGTGATCGAACGTATCCTGATCCTGGGCGAGGGGACCGGCGATATCGACGCCCGCGAAGTCCCGAGCGAGGAGGAAAAGCCGGTGGATGGCGACGGGCGTGTGGTCATCTCCGGCTCTGTCGCGACGCTGCCCCTGCGGGAGGCGCGAGAGGCGTTCGAACGGGAATATCTGCTGACGCAGATCAACCGCTTTGGCGGCAATATCTCCAAAACCGCGCAATTCGTCGGGATGGAACGCAGCGCCCTGCACCGCAAGCTGAAGTCGCTGAACGTGGTCACCACCTCGCGCTCCGGCAACCGCGTGGCGCATGTGGACGAGGATGAGGGCGCAGAGATCGACGCCTCGTCGTGATCCGTGCGCCGCTGTGAGGGGCTGCTGCAACGGGTCTGAAGGATCGTCGGATCGGGCCGGGTGACGAGTCCGGTGCGCGGGCTCTCGGGCGCGGCGGTAGGCCCGCCCGTCGGGCGTTCCGCAAAACGGCGGTATCGGGCGCTCAGCGGGTCAGCCGCAGGGCGCCATCCGCAATTTCGATCCGGGAGAAGCGGTCCAGATAGGTCATGCCCAGCAGGGGCATCCGCATGTTGCCCTCGTTCACCATGGCGCGCAGGTCGAAATCCTCAACCGGGCCAAGGGACACATTGTCGAGCGTCACCGCCGCCGTGCGCACCGATCCGTTGGCCGTGGCCGCCGTGCCGGAAAACACCAGCCGGTCGGTATCGATCCCGGCGGCGCGGGCGGCGTCGCCGGTCAGCACCACGTCGGAGGCACCGGTATCCACCATGAAGGTGATGTCGGTGCCGTTCACGTTCAGCCGGGCGTAGTAATGGCCATCCGCCTGCCGGGGCAGTTCGATCACCGCGCCGCCCTGGATCACGCTTTGCTGCGGCATCAGGGTCTGGCGGATGTTGCCCCACATGCCCACCGCCGCCACCATGCCGACAAAGATCAGCGCCCACAGCACCGCGTGACGGGCCAGGCTGCCCAGTTGGCGCCGGTTCGAAACCAGAAAATAGGTCCCGACCACCACCAACAGCAGCACGAGATAGGCCAGCTGTCCGAAATCATTCCCGCTCATGATGAAGATATAGGCGCTGCCCGCCCCCCTGTCAGCCGCCCAGCCCGAAATTCCGCAGCCCGTCCAGCACGAATTGCACCGAAAGCGCCGCCAGCAACATGCCCAGGATCCGGGTGACCACGTTGATCCCGGTCTTGCCCAGGCCACGCTCCAGCCAGCCGGCGGTCAGGAACAGGGCAAAGACCAGCAACAGCACCGCCGCCGTGACGCCCAGCACCGCCAGCAAACCCGGCAGGCCGGATTGCTGTCCGGCCAACAGGATCACCGTCGCGATGGCACCCGGCCCGGCGATCAGCGGGATCGCCAGCGGGAAGGCCGAGGGGTCGGGCAGGGCCTCGGGGTCTTCGGACTTGTCCTCCCGCCGCTTGGCGCGGCGTTCGAACAGCATGTCCAGCGCGATCAGGAACAGCAGGATGCCACCCGCGATGCGGAAGGCGGGCATGGAAATTCCGATCAGGTTCAGCACCTGTTCGCCGAACAATGTGAACAGCGCCAGAACGCCAAAACCCAGACCGCAGGCCCGGATCGCCACACCGCGCCGGTGCCGCGCATCCGCACCCTGTGTCAGCGCGGCAAAAAGCGGGGTCAGCCCGATCGGGTCGATGATCACGAACAACGTGACGAAGGCGGGCAGTAGAAACGCGGTATCCATGCGGCATTAGGAACATGTCCCGCCCGCCGGGGAAAGCGTTTTCGCGTCCAAGCCGGGGCATGGGGGCAGCGGTCCTGTGGGGCCGCGCGGGACCGGGCAGGGGCGGGCAGCGGCGCCCGCGCCCGCCGGAGGGGACGGTGCGCGCGCTGGCCGGACGGGCCGCGCAAACCGCGCCCTTGTCCCGGACAGATTTGCAGGTGAGGCGCCGCCGGACGGGGCCGCGGCGACGGGCTGCCGGGGCCGGTCAGGCCTCGGCCGTCTCCAGCTTTTCCAACGCGGTCATCCACAGGGCTTCGGCCTTCTCCATGGCCTCGCGCAATTCGGCGTATTTGCGGTTCCAGACCTGCAATTCCCCCACCCGCGCATCTTCGTAAAGCGCCGGATCTGCCAGCTTGGACGACAGTCGGTCGCCCATTTCGGACAGTTTCTTGACCCGGTCCTCGCATTTTCGAACCTCCGAGCGCAGGGCAAGGATCTCGTCCCGTGAGGGGCGGCGGCGCGGCTTCTCGGCCTCTGCCCGGGCCTTCTGGTCCTTCTTTTCGGCGCGCGCCGGGGCCAGCAGGTGCTGGCGGTATTCCTCCAGGTCGCCCTCGAACGGCGCGACGCGCCCGTCCTTGACCAGCCACAGCCGGTCGGCGACGAGGCTCAGCAGGTGCATGTCGTGGCTGACAAGGATCACCGCGCCGGTATAATCGGTCAGCGCCTCCACCAGCGCCTCGCGGCTTTCGATGTCCAGGTGGTTGGTCGGTTCGTCCAGGATCAGCAGGTGCGGCGCGTCCAGAGTGGCCAGCATCAGCGACAGCCGCGCCTTCTGCCCGCCGGACAGCTGACCCACCAGCGTATCGGCCTGTTCCGCCCCGATGCCGAAGCCCCCCAGCCGGGCGCGCAGCCTGGCCGGGGCCTCCTCCGGGCGCAGGCGGCGCAGGTGGTCCAGGGGTGTTTCGTCGGTATGCAGCTCGTCCACCTGGTGCTGGGCGAAATACCCCACCCTCAGCCGCGATGACCGGGTGACCTTGCCCGAAAGTGGCGCCAGCCGGTCGGCCAGCAGCTTGGACAGGGTGGATTTTCCCTCGCCGTTGCGGCCCAGCAGGGCGATCCGGTCGTCCTGATCGATGCGCAGGTCCAGCCGGGTCAGCACCGGCTGCCCGTCATATCCGACCTGCCCGCCCTCGATCCGCAGGATGGGCGGGGACAGTTCTTCGGGTTCCGGGAAGGTAAAGCGGCGCAGCGCCGCCTCCTGCGGGCGGGTGATCGGTTTCAGCCGGGCGATTGCCTTCAGTCGCGATTGCGCCTGCCGGGCCTTGTCCGCCTTGTAGCGGAAGCGATCCACGTAGCTTTGCAGATGCGCACGCCGGGCGTCCTGCTTGCGCGCCTCCGCCTCCGCCACGGCCAGCCGGGCGGCGCGGGTTTCGGCGAAGGTGTCGTAATTGCCCTGGTACAGCGTCAGCTTGCGGTCCTCCAGGTGCAGGATCGCGCCCACCGCCCGGTTCAGCAGCCCCCGGTCGTGGGAGATCACCAGAACCGTGTGGGGATAGGAGGTCAGGTAGCTTTCCAGCCACAGCGCGCCCTCCAGGTCCAGATAGTTCGTAGGCTCGTCCAGCAGCAGCAGGTCGGGTGCGGCGAACAGGACAGCGGCCAGCGCCACGCGCATCCGCCACCCGCCGGAGAAGGCCGAACAGGGCATCCGCTGTTGTTCGTCGTCAAATCCCAGCCCCTTCAGGATGGTGCTGGCGCGGCCCTCCGCGGACCAGGCATCGATATCGGCCAGGCGGGTCTGCACCTCGGCGATGCGGGTGGGATCTTCTGTCGTCTCCGCCTCGGCCAGCAGCTCGGCACGTTCGGTATCGGCGGCCAGCACGGTATCGATCAAGGAGACCTCGTTACCCGGCACCTCCTGCGCGACACCGCCGATGCGGGCGCGCGACGGCAGGGAGATGGCGCCGCCTTCCAGCGCCAGCTCCCCCCGGATCAGGCGGAACAACGTGGTCTTGCCGGTGCCGTTGCGGCCGACGATGCCGACCTTGTGGCCGGTGGGAATGGTGGCGGAGGCCTGTTCCAGCAGGGGGCGGCCGGCCACGGAATAGGAGATGTCTTCGATCCTGAGCATATGCGCCACCTAACAGAGCCTTCACCGGGGCGGAAGTAGTCATCGCGCCGGTGTCGCGCGGGCGGCCGGCCAATGTCGCGCGCGCGTCCCCACAGGGCCAAGCAGGCTTTTCAAACCCGGCGTCCCATGCTAGGCGGGCGCCGATTTCATTGGCCCCGGAGACGGTTCCGGGCGCCGCCGCAAAAGAAAGTTGGACCCATGGCCACCGAACGCACGCTCTCCATCATCAAACCCGACGCGACCAAGCGGAACCTGACCGGCAAGATCAACGCCAAGTTCGAGGACGCCGGCCTGCGCATCATCGCGCAAAAGCGCATCCAGCTGACCCCGGAACAAGCCGGCGTCTTCTACGAAGTGCACAAGGAGCGCCCCTTCTTCGGTGAACTGCGTGACTTCATGGCATCCGGCCCGGTCGTCGTTCAGGTCCTCGAAGGCGAAGGCGCCATCGCGAAGAACCGCGAAGTCATGGGCGCGACCAACCCCGCCGATGCGGATGCCGGTACGATCCGTGCCGAATTCGCCGAGAGCGTGGGCGAAAACTCCGTCCACGGCTCCGACGCACCGGAAACCGCGGCTGTGGAGATCGCGTATTTCTTCTCCGGTCTGGAACTGGTCGGCTAAGCCATCCGGTTCGCGAAAGTGGAAAGGGCCGTCCTGTAGGGGCGGCCCTTTTGCGTTGCGGCGGCGCACCCGGCACGGAGGGGCACATGCATTTACCTGCGATCACCACGCCACGTCTGAACATGCGCGACTGGGCGCCGGTGCTGGCCGATCCCGCCCGCCGCGCCTGGCTGGTGGCGGCGCTGACACCCCTCCTGACACCGCAGGTGCTGGCGCCGCTGCCACCGTCGCTGGCATTGCAGGGGGTGGATGTCTCCGGCTGGATCGCCGCGCGGGCGGAGGAATGCCGGGTGATGCTGGTACTGTGCCGGGACTCGGCGCGGGACGATGCTCTGGCCGGGCTGGTTCTGTTGGCCGGGGACCGGGCAAGGGGGCTGCACCTGGGCTATCTGCTGGGGCAGCGCCATTGGGGGCAGGGCCTGGCCACGGAGCTGGTCAGCGGGTTGGTGAGCGGCCTTTCGGAGGCGGGGCCGGTGACGCTGCGCGCCGGTGTCGGGCGGGACAATCCCGCCTCTGCCCGGGTGCTGCAAAAGGCCGGATTCCAGCGCGTGGCCGAGCGGTCCGACATCTGGACCGATCATTTCATCCGGCGGATCGGTTAGGCCCCGGTTCCGTCGCGGGCCGTTCACCGGCCCGCACCGGCGCTGAACGGCGCAGCCTCATTCGGCGGGATGGGTGAAATGGGCGCGGACCAAGGCGGCGTTGCGGCGATTGGCCTTGAACCCGACGTCGAACAGATCGCCGATCAGCGGGATGGAACCCACGGCCCAATCCAGCCCGACATTGGCCGCTATCCGCAGCAGGCTGCGGCGCGGCAGGCCCAGACGATGCGCTTCAAGCAGGATCCAGCCGGCGGGCGCCAGGGTCAACGTGTCGCCGATGCCGGGCACCAGGCCCAGCACGGAATCCCAGCCAAAACGGATGCGGGTCAGCGGCAGCCGAAACGCCCCGTCCATACGCCGTGCGATGCGGTCCAGCCGATCCAGTCGCTGGCCGATCCGGGCCGCGTCGGCACGGGCATCGGGGCTGATCGCGGGGCTGGCGGAGGTTGACCTGACGCGGCGTCCTGTCAGGGCGGGGCGTCCGGTATGGGGGGCAGGGGGCGAGGCGATGTCTGTCATGCAGATGCAACGCCGCTGTGGCCCGCTGGTTCCCGCAGGTGCCGGATCGCTATACACGGCGGCGGCGCAGGTGGTCAGATTGAGGCGAAGTCGCTGTAGCTGACAGGTTTGCGCGGTGTGTCCCGCATCAGGGGCGGCTTGTGCTTCTCGCAGGGGGTCATGTAACGCGGCTTCGGTCGATTGCCCGGGGGGTGGTGCGGATGGGCCTGATTGCAGGGCGCATCGGGGCGCTCGGAGGCGGATGGGCGGGATTGACACTGCTGGTTCTGTTGGGTCATTGGCGTGGCCTTTTCGTTCGCGTTCACTCTCTGTTGCAGCACCAACAGGGTGGCGCCGGGGGATGTTCCGGTGATGGCGCGATCCGGGCTTTTACAGGGTTTTACGGTGCCGGAAAGATCCAATTTGGTGCCAGTTGACCACGGTTGGCGGAAATTCGCGCCGGTCCGGAACCGCGTTCCGCAGGCAAGGGCAGGCCGGTCACGCAGCGTGTCGCGGGCATTTCGAGCGCCGCCTGGATACATGCCCCGAGGGCGCGCCCGCGCGGGCGCTCCCACGCCCGTAGATCGGCGCACGTCCGGCTCAGGCGGGGACGGCGGCGCCCTGCATCAGCAATGTCCGGCGGTAGTGGTTCAACATGGCGTCGATCCACGCGCCTTCGGGCTGGGCCAGGGGGGCGCTCCGGTCATATCCGCGCAGGCTTATCGCCCGGACCTGGGCGGCGGGCATCCGGACCATCCGGCGCAGGCTGCGCGCGAGCGCGTCGGGATCGGTGGCATCGGCCCGCAGGCCCAGGCCCGCGCTCTCGACCTCGCCGGCCAGCATGGCGGTGTCCGAGACGATGACCGGCAGTCCCGACAGTGAAGCCTCCGCCGCGACCAGCCCGAAGGGTTCGGTGAACCGCGATGGCATCACCAGGGCGCGGACGTCCTGAAGGTGATCGCCGATATTGTCAGGCTCCACCCAGCCGGTGAATCGGACCTCGGGGTAGGCGCGGACCAGTTCGGGCCGGGCGCCGGGATCGCCGATGACCTTCAACGGCACACCGGCGCGGCGGGCCGCCTCGCACAGCATGGCGACCCCCTTGCCGGGGATGTTCTGGCCGATATAGCAGCAGGTGCCATTGTCTTCGGCCCGGATGCGCAGGTCGGTATAGGGGGCGGCGGGGTTGCGCGCCTCTCGCAGCAATTCGGCGGGGATGCCGGCACGGGTCAGCCCCTCTGCCATCGCGGGATGCACCATCATCACCCCGGCCCAGTCGGGGCCGTCCGCCGCCGCCGGGGCAAACGCGCGGCGCAGGCTGGCCTGCCGCAACAGCCGCCAGCCTTTCTGCGCCATGTTCCGCTTGTCGCAGCGGGCTGCCATGCAGGCGCCGGACAGCGGTGTGCGGGTGCAGACCTTGTTCCGGCCATAATCGAAATAGACCCCATTCGGGCAGGCGAGAAAGAAATCATGCGCATGCAGAAAGCTGCGCCGCGCCACCGGCCGCAACGCATCGAAAACCGAGGGCGACAGGATCCGCGACCAGCCATGCAGATGATACAACGTGCGCGGCGTGTCGTTCATCGCGATAAAGGCCCGCAGCCGCCGCGCGGCGGCGTGGTTGTACAGCCCGTTCCGCATCGCGCGCATCCGGTTGTCGTCCAGCAGCAGCGCCCCCCCCAGCGACAGGGTGGCCACGCCATGCGCTGTCAGGTCGGGATCGCATTGGCTGTCGCCGCTGATGAAGGTCACGTCATGTCCGCGCGCCCGCATCAGCCGGGCTTGCCGCAAGGCCAACCCGGTGGCGCCGCCGCGCGCGGTGCCGCTGTCGTTCAGGATCACGATCTTCAGCCGCACGGCGGGTTCGGCATCTTCAAAGGTACGGGGAACAAGGGTCACAGTGTCAGGATCCGATCCGGGGAAAGTCGCCCGCGCAGCAGGTCGCGCAGGGCCATGGAATTGCCCGCCACCCGTCCGCGCCGATCCACCAGCGGATCGCGCAGCGGCAGGTGCAGCAGGTTGCCCATGCAATTGCGCAGCAGCATCCGTAGCGCCCGGCGCCGCGTCAACGTGCCCTTGCGCAGCAGGTAGATCGGATTGGCAACCTGCGAATAGCCCAGCAGGTCGCCGCGCGAGCGCCCGGACTTGGTCCCCAGGTGCACGCCCCGCATCTCGGGATTGCGCATGATCCGGCCATGGCCGGCCAGGCGCCGAGAGAAATCCACATCCTCCAGCCAGCCGTAGCGCGGCAGCGCCTCGTCAAAGCGGATTCCGGCGCGGCGGGCAGTGATGGCGCGCAGCGCCATGTTGCAGCCGTAGCCATTGTAGACCTCGCTCAGCGGGTCCAGCACCGGGTCGGCATTGGCCAGCAGGCGTGCGCCGGTGTCATGGTCGAACCCGGGGCCCAGAATGCCGTCGGCGACCACATGGCCAGTGACCAGCGCGATGTCGGAATGCCGGGCGAACAGCCGGCGCAGCGCCGGGATATAGGTGTCGCCGATGAGGAAATCATCGTCGAGAAACAGAAGCAGGGCGTCCTCGGGCGCCACGTCCAGCAGCGCGTTGCGCTGACTGCACGATCCCTTGGCGGTGATCCGCAGGTCCAGCGGAAAGGGCCAGCCCTCCGTGGGGATGCCGGCCAGGTCAGCGGCGCTGGCCACCGCGGTCAGGACAAGGTCGGGCAGATTGGGCCGCGCGGCCAGGTGATCCAGCGTGCGCCGCAACACCGGCGCCCGCCCGGTGGAGGCGATGGCGATCACCACCGGCGCGGCCGGCAGACGTTCCAGCACGGCGGCGGACAGGGGGCGCGGGTCGCCGATCATGGCACGGGGGTGGTTCGCAGACCCGGCCCGACCATCTGCGCCATCGGCGACGCGGCCATGCTCCGGCGCGCGGGGGGCCGCCGCCGCATCCGCGCCCAGCGGGGAGA
The DNA here is from genome assembly GCF_010614805.1 of Pseudooceanicola aestuarii. NCBI lineage: Bacteria > Pseudomonadati > Pseudomonadota > Alphaproteobacteria > Rhodobacterales > Paracoccaceae > Pseudooceanicola > Pseudooceanicola aestuarii. The sequence continues at coordinate 219,612 of NZ_JAAFZC010000002.1, read as the reverse complement.
GGGGGTGATGCAACATCGCGCCCGCCTACCGTGCACCGATCATGCCGGCCACGGCCCGCACGGTGCGCAGGATGATCACCAGATCGCCCATAAAGGTATAGCCGCGCACGTATTTCACATCCATCGCCACCCGCGCCGCATAGCTGGTATCGCTGCGCCCTCCGATCTGCCACGCCCCCGTCAGCCCCGGACGAACCGAGGTGTAATCGGTGACGTAGAGCCCGTAATAGGCCAGTTCCGAGCGGGTGATCGGGCGCGGCCCGACCATCGCCATGTCACCGCGCAGCACGTTCCAGAACTGCGGCAGCTCGTCCAGGCTGGTGCGCCGCAGCAGGGCACCGACGGCGTTCAGGCGGGGGTCGTTGGTCAACTTGCGCCGGGCTTCCCATTCGGCGCGCATCTCGGGGCTGGAGGCCAGGGCCTCCTCCAGCCGGGCATCGGCATCGACGACCATGGTCCGGAATTTCCAGCAGACAAAAGACGTGCCATCCCGCCCGATGCGCCGGTGCCCATAGACCAGCGGCCGGCCATCGGTGACCAGCAGCACCGCCGCCACCGCCGCCATGATCGGCAGTGCCAGGATCAGTGCCACGGCGGCAAAGGCCCGATCGAACAGCGCCTTGGCCCAGGGGCCATGCGCCCGGTCGCGAGATGCGCGTTCCGCCGGGGTGGAGAAGTCTGCAAGACGCAACCCGCCGGAGAATTGACCCGCCAGGTTGGTCGTCGATATTTGTGTCATACACTGCCAGAGCCGCAAAGGCTCCGTCCCTGGTCAGTGCCGAATCATGCCTGTCCTCTTTGTAACGGCTTCGCGGCACTTCCGTGGGTCAGGCTGTGGAACACAGCGTTCGCGATCCGGAAACGGCGGACTGGCATCGCCAGGCGGGGCAGGGGCGTGGGAGGGTGGCCGGAAACACAGTGTTTCGAATTGCGAAACATGACCGGAATTATGGCCCCATATTGCCGGAATTGCGCCATCTTCAGGTCGCCAAACCGACCGATTGCCGCAATAGAGGCCCTGCCCAACGTCAGGAAGATCCCGCCCATGATCCGCCCGCAGTCCAATGGCTGACCTCCCTTCTCCCGTCTCCCCCCCAGATCCGGGACTCGCCGCGCCGCCAGCGGTTGGCACGACGCGCAAGACGCTGGGCGACGGCGCGGTGACGATGGCGGAACGGATCGGCGCGCAGGTCAGTCAGTTCACCATTTTCGTTGTCGCCGCGCGCCTGCTGGGGCCAGAGGAGTTCGGCATCTTCGCCCTGGTCTCCGCCTGTGCGATCCTGCTGCTGCGTGCCGCCGAAGTCGGCTGGGCGCCCTATATCATGTCGTGGAACGGCGATGCCCTCGTGCCGCGCCAGGTGGTCTTTGTCGCCATCCTGTCCGGGCTGATCTTCGCGTTGGCCGGGCTGGCGGGGGCGCAGCTCGCCGGGCTGTTCGGCCTGACCGGCGACACGGTTTTGCTGATGTCGTTGTTCGCTTTGTGGGTCTGGCTTGCCACGGTCTGTGCCGCGCAGAAGGGGGTGATGACCTGGCTCGACCGGCTCAAATCCTCCGCCCTGTGCGAGATCGGAGCCGAGGCGGCGGGCCTGGTCGTCGCCCTTGGAACCCTGTTGCAGGGGCACGGGGTGTTCTCGCTGGTTTACGGGCGGCTGGCGGCGCAGGTGGTGCAACTGGTCCTCAGCTTCCGGGTGACGCGAATGGCGCCGATGCCGGGCATGGCGCTGGCGCAGTTCAAAGACCTGTGGGCGTTCTCCATCCGCATCTTCGCCAGTCGGATGCTGATATTCACCCGCCTTTATGCGGCGGTGTTCATCGTGGGCGCCTTCCTTGGACCGGCGGCGGTGGGCTATTTCCGCGCCGCCGAACGGCTGGTCAGCGCGGTGGCCGAGGTCATCATGGTGCCCGGTCAGCTGCTCGCCTGGACCCGCCTGCGCCAGGCCCGCGACGGCGCCGGCGCTCAGGTCGCCACACCCGAGGAGGGGCAGGCGCGCATGACCGGAGCGCTGGCCCGCTACATGCAAATGCTGTTTGCGGTGGCGGGGCCGATGCTGGTCTGGCTGATCGTGGCCGCCGAGGACCTGGTGGGCGGGCTGCTCAGCGCCGAATGGTTGCCGGCGGCGCCGCTGGTCGCGATCCTGGCGATCGCGCGGATCCTGACCGTGCCCGGCCTGGTGACCGAACCGCTGATGTCGCTGTCGGGCAAGGCCGGACAGCTGGCGCGCTTCACCGCCGTGGTCTTCGTGATTTCCACCGGGCTGACGCTGGTGTCGGCGCAATTCGGGCTGCGGGCGGTGGCCTGGGGGCAGGTGGCGATTTCGGCGGCGATCCTGGCGGCGACGATCCGGTTGCACATGCGCCACGCCGGGGCGGATTGGCCGGCGATCTGGCGCGCCGCGCGGCGGCCGCTGGGGCCGCTGGTGATCGCAGCGGGGATCTACCCGGCACTGCACTGGATCTGTGCGCCGTTGGAGCTGCCGCCCTTGCTGCGGGCCTTCGGCTTCGGGATCGTGGCGTTGTCAGGGTATCTGGGGCTGCTGGTGCTGCTGGACCGCCGGTTCCTGCGCGGGCTTCTCGCCAGTTGGAGGGCGGAGACACCATGAGCTTTCCGCGTTCGCCGCTGCGCCTGGCCCGGATGCTGGCCGGGGTCGGGCTGGTCCACCTGCGGGCTGCCGCCGGGCGTCACTCCCGGTTTCGCGGCGCCTGGCCGGACCGTGCCGCCGCCCTGGCCGCGCTGCCGGCGGATCACCGCGCGGGCTATGACAGCGCCGGCATCGCCGATGTCTCCTTTGCGGAGATGTGCCAGCGCGCGCCCTGGGATTACCCGGTACTGTTCTGGCTGGACCGGCTGCTGCCGCGCGATGGCAGGCTGATCGACGCAGGCGGGCACCTGGGGACCAAGTACATTGCCTTTGCCGACCTGCTGGATCTGGGCGGCGTGCGCTGGACGGTGCAGGATCTGCCCGCCATCGTCGCCCATGCCCGGCGGATGCAGGCGGCGGGCGCGCTTCCTGCGGCGCTGGAATTCTGCACCGATCCGGCGCAGGCAGGGAGAGCGGATGTGCTGTTGGCCTCCGGGCTGCTGCAATATCTCGACCGGCCCCTGCCGGAGCTGCTGGGCCAGCTGACGGCGCCACCGCGTCACCTGATCCTGAACAAGGTCGCCCTGCGCGACGGGCCCACGCTGGTCACGCTGGAGCGGATCGGGACACAGCGCGTGCCCTACCGGATTCGCGGCGCCCGCGACTGGCAGGCGGAGCTGGCGGCGACCGGCTACCGGCTGGCCGATCAATGGGATATCCCCGAGCTGGGGCACGTCATCCCCACCCATCCCTGGACCGGGCGCAGCTACAGCCGGGGCTATCTGCTGCACCGCGACTGAAAGCCCGCGCGAATCACGCGCGATCCCCATCCGGCCCGGCAGCCGTTTCGAACACCCGCTTGGCGTGTGGCACGATCCAATCCCGGAAAACCGGGCGGGCTGTTCGTGAATGCGCGACAATCGCGGCCCGTTCCGGTGGCTGTGTCCTCTCGAAGATTTCCATAAAGTTTTGGTTGGTCAGATGGTTAGGTGGATCTCGCCCGCCTCGCCCTGCCGCGGGCTTTGACCCTGCCTGCGGTTTACAGACATGTCTTCACCGGGGGCGCGATCGCAGCGTCGGCAACCAGAGGATCAGGGGTGGTCCGGTTGCGGGGACCGATGTCCCATCCGCAGGACCGGCCGCAGGCGGCCCGCATCTGCGATTCGACGGCGCGCAGTTCAGGGAGGGCACCGGCCATGCAGGCACGGGCGCAAAAGGACGCAGCAGCGATGCCGGAGGGCGTGTTCGCCCGGCTGGCCACGCATGTCGCGGCCGCGCCTCGGGCACCTGCGTTGCTGTGCGCGGCGCAGGTGATCGACTACGCCAGCCTCGCCACCCGCGCCGAAGCCGAGGCCTTCGCCTTGCACCGCGCCGGGATCGGGCGCGGCGCGCGTGTGGCGATCCTGGCCGGGCGCGGGGTCGAAGCGATCGTCGCCATGCTGGCCTGCTTGCGGCTGGGTGCGGCCTATGTCCCGCTGGACCCCGGTTTCGCACCCGAGCATCTGCATGACATCACCGACGACGTCAACCCCGCCGCCCTTCTGGCCACACCGGAGCTGGCGCCGCAGGCGGGCGTCCTGACCGGCTGGCAAGAGCCGGCGCAGGGGCCGGTACAGGTGCTGGGACAGGCGGCGCCAGCCCCCGATGGCGCCTATTGGCCGCATGTACAGGCGGGCGATGCCGCCTGTATCCTCTATACCTCCGGCACGTCGGGACGGCCCAAGGGGGTGGTGCTGCCGCAGCGCGCCCTGACCGCCATGGCCGGGCAGCCGCAGATCGCGATGACGCCCGGGGATGTGGCGCTTCATGCGGCGACGATCGCCTGTGACGGGTCGCTCTATGACATCATGGTGCCGCTGCTGTCCGGCGCTGCGGTGGCGGTGGTACCGCAGGCCCTGCCTGGTCTGGACGACGTGGCGCGTGTCATGACCGGGCACCGGGTGACGGTGGCCAGCTGGTATGCCGGGTTGCACCACCTGATGATCGACCACCAGATCGACGCCTTTGCCAGCCTGCGCCTGTCGCTGGCGGGGGGGGATGTGATGTCGGTACCCCATGCCCGCAGGCTGCTGGCCCGATACCCGGATCTGCGATTGCTGAACGTCTACGGCCCCACGGAAACCTGCGCGCAAAGCCTTTGGCACCAGGTCACCCCCGACGATCTGGCCACCGGGGACATTCCCATCGGCCAGCCCCTGCCGGGGGAAGAGGCGGTGCTGCTGGGCGACGACCTGGCCCCCGTGCCGGATGGGCAGGGCGGGCAGATCGCCATCGGCGGCAGCGGCCTTGCGCAGGGTTATTTCGGCCGTGACGACCTGACGGCGGCGGCCTTCATCGCCGATCCCCGGCCGGGCCGGACGGGGGAGGGGGCGCGGCGGCTGTACCTGACCGGAGATCTTGCCGTGCCGGGGCCGGACGGTGCGCTTCTGTTCCGGGGGCGGTCGGATCGGCAGGTGAAACTTGCAGGTCGGCGGGTGGAGCTGGACGGGGTGGAGGCGACCTTGCGCAATCTGCCCGGCATCGCCGATGCGGCGGTAGAGGTCGAGGGAGCCGGCACGGCCCGGCGCCTTGCCGCCTTTGTCGTGGTGCACACCGCCGCCGAAGACATGCCGGCGGAGGCCCGCATCGCCGATCTGCGCGCCGCCGCCGCCGGGCGGATCTCGGAGGCTGTGATGCCGCGCCGGATCGAACTGTTGCCCAGCCTTCCGCTGACCCGCGCGGGCAAGGTCGACCGCAAGGCCCTGCGCGCCCGGCTGGCGCAGGGCGCGACAATGGCGGATGGCACAGCCGGACCGGACAGCTCCGATGCCGAGGTGCCCGGCAGGGCAGGCCGCGCCGTTGCGCGCGCCGCTGCGGGGAGTGCCGAACCCCGGAGCCCAGGTGACGCGGGTACCGAAACCCGGATTGGCCAGACAGAAACTGCCGCGACAGAGAGCATCCTGGCAGAGAGCATCGCCCCTGAGCCTGCCCGCGCCGAACACGCGGCGACCCGGACAGAGACCGCCCGCGACCTGATCCCCACCATCGCCGCGATCTGGCAGAGCGTGCTGGGCGGCGCACCGCCCGCGCCGGGGCAGACGTTCTTTGACCTTGGCGGTACCTCGCTGCAATTGATTGAGGTCCACGCCCTGATGGAGCGTGACCTGGCTCGGCGCTTCGACATCGCCACCCTGTTCGACACGCCGCGCCTCGGCGATCTGGCCGGCGTGCTGGCGCGCCTTCCGACCGCGGCCGCCGCCCCCCCCGCAGAGGCGCCAGTGCCCGCCGTCACCAGCGCCGACCGGTCCCATCCCCCTGCCAGCGGCGCCATTGCCATTGTCGGCATGGCCGCGCGACTGCCCGGGGTGGCGGACCTGACCCAGCTTTGGGATGTCTTGCAGGAGGGGCGCAGCGTGATCACCCGCTTTGACCCGGCCGAGGCCGAGGACAGCGCCGATCCCGCCACCCGTGCCCGGCCCGATTACGTGCCGGCCCGGTCGATCCTGCCCGATGTCGATCAGTTCGACGCGCCGTTCTTTGGGATGCGCCCGCGTGAGGCGGCACAGACGGATCCCCAGGGCCGGATCTTCCTGGAGATCGCGCAGCATGCACTGGACGATGCCGGGCTGGACCCACAGCGTTTCGCCGGCGCGGTGGGGGTCTATGCCGGGGCCTCCATGTCGACTTACCTGCTGGAGAACCTGCTGCCCGACCGGGCGGCCCTGCGCGCCTTCACCAGCGGTTTCCAGCTGGATTACACGCTGCTTTCCGGCAATGACAGCGACGGTATCGCCACCCGCACCGCCTATCGTCTGGGGCTGACCGGGGCGGCGGTGTCGGTGAATACGGCCTGCTCGACCTCGCTTGTGGCGATTGCACAGGCGGTGATGGCGCTGCGGGCAGGTGCGGTGGACGCCGCGCTGGCCGGGGGCGTGTCGATCACCTTTCCGCAAAAGCGCGGTTATCTTCACCAGGCGGGGGGCATGGCTTCGCCCGATGGGCTGTGCCGACCGTTCGACGCGCAGGCCGGCGGCACGGTCTTTGGTCACGGCGCCGGGATCGTGGTGTTGAAACGGCTGGAGGACGCGCAGGCGGCGGGTGACCGCATCCACGCGGTGATCCGGGGCGCCGGGCTGAACAACGACGGCGCGGACAAGATGTCCTATACCGCGCCCTCCGGTGCCGGGCAGGCGGCGGCGATCCGCCGCGCGCTGGCCGATGCCGGGGTGGCGCCGTCGCAGATCGGCCATGTCGAATGCCACGGCACCGCCACCCCGCTGGGAGACCCGGTGGAGATCGCGGGGCTGCGTGCGGCCTTTGACGGCGCCACCACCCCCTGCGCCCTGGGATCGGTCAAGGGCAACCTGGGTCATCTGGATGCCGCCGCCGGTGTGGTCGGCGTGATCAAGACGGCGCTGGTCTTGCAGCGCGGCATCGTGCCGCCGGTGCCGCATTTCACCGCGCTGAACCCCCGGATCACGCTGGAGGGCACCGGGTTCCGTGTGCCGCAGGCACCTGAGGGCTGGCCGCAGACGGGGCTGCGGCGGGCGGGCGTGTCCTCTTTCGGGGTGGGCGGCACCAATGCGCATCTGGTGATGGAGCAGGCGGGCCCCGCTCCGGAATTGGGCCCCGTCGTGCAGGAGGGCCGCGCCGCGATGGTGGAGCCGCAGGGGGACGCACCGCAGATCCTGCCCCTGTCCGCCGCCACTCCCGAGGCGCTACACGCGATGGCGCAGCGCCTGGCTGATCAGCTGGACGATCCGCCGCGACCGGGGCCGGAGGTTTCACCGCCAGTGCCGGATGCCAGGCAGCCTGATCCCAAGCCCATGCCCAAGCCCGAGCCCATGCCCCTGCCGATGTCCGACCCCGCGCCGCTGGTCGATGTCGCGCGCACCCTGCAACGGGGGCGGCGCCAGTTCGGCTGGCGCGCCGCCGTGGTCGCCCGCACCCGGGCGGAGGCCGCCGCCGCCCTGCGCGCCCAGACGGCCCCCCCGCGCAGGACGACGGACGCGCCTGAGGTGATCTTTCTCTTTCCCGGCCAGGGCGCGCAATATCCCGGCATGGGCGCCGGGCTATATGACAGCGCGCCGGAATACCGCCACTGGATCGACAAGGGCGCCGCCCTGCTGGAACCGACATTGGGCGAGGATCTGCGCCCGCTGCTGCTGGGCCGGGGCCTGGGTGATGCCGATGCGGCGCGCGCCCTGACCCGGACGCGGCTGACGCAACCGGCCTTGTTCCTGACCGAATATGCCCTGGCCCGGCTGTGGGAGGCGCGCGGGGTGCGCCCCGATGTCATGATCGGCCATTCGGTGGGCGAATTCACCGCCGCCGCGCTGGCCAATGTCCTGCGCTTCGAGGATGCGCTGACCCTGATCGCCGCGCGCGGGCAGCTGATGATGGATCAGCCCGCCGGAGCGATGCTTTCGGTTCGCGCCAGCGAAGACACCCTGGCCCCGCATCTGGACGGGCTGGAGATCGCCGCGCGAAACGCGCCTGAATTACAGGTCGTCGCCGGCCCCGAGGGGCCGATCGCGGCACTGGCCGCGCGGCTGGCGGGGGCGGGGATCGCGACGCAGCCGTTGCAGACCTCGCATGCGTTCCATTCCGCGATGATGGATCCGGTGATCGATCCGCTGCGCGCGTTGGCGGCGGGGATGACGCTGCGCGCCCCCGACCGGCGGATCATCTCTACCGTCACGGGCGCCGTTCTGACGGCGGAACAGGCGCAATCCCCCGATTATTGGGCGCGGCAGGCAAGGGCCTGTGTGAATTTCCGGGCTGCCTTGACGGCGGCCTGTCCGAACTCCCCCGATGGCGCCGAGCGCGCCGAGGGAAGCGAAACAAGATCGCCGGTGCTGGTGGAGGCGGGTCCGGGACGGATCCTGACCACCCTGGCCGGGCAGATCTTGCGCCGTGGCAGTCATCGAGGACTTTTTCATTCGTTGCCGGATCATGCCCGATCGGTTTCCGATGACATCTCGATGGCTGTCGCGGCATCTGACCTCTGGTCTGCGGGTCTGCCGCTGGACTGGGACCAATGGGGCGCCGCGCAGGGGCGGGTGACGACGCTGCCGGCCTATCCGTTCCAGCGGCGGCGGCACTGGGTCGATCCACCCGAGGGCGGGGCCGCCCCGCCCGCCGATATCGCACCGCCGCCCGCCATCCCGACACAGGAGCGCCCCGCCATGATCAACCCGGCCGAGACCTCGCAAGGCTCCGCGCAGGCTGTTTCGCAGACCGCCCCGCCAGCAGCGACAGACCTGCCGCGCAAGGATCGCCTGATCCCGGTGCTGGCCACCTGCCTTGCCGATCTGTCGGGAGAGGAGATTTCCGCGCAAGAGGCCGATGTGCCGTTCCTGGAACTGGGGTTCGACAGCCTGTTCATGGGGCAGGTCAGCCAAGCCCTGGCGCGCGATTTCGGCGTGACGATCGGGTTCCGGCGGCTGTTGTCGGACCTGTCCAGCCTGCGCACGCTGGCCGCGCATCTCGATGCGGAAATGCCAGCGGAGCCGGAGGCCAGTCCGGCCGCGCCGGCGACCCCGACCGCCGCGCCAACCGCCATGCCGCCCGCCGCTCCGGCCGTGGCGGCACAGCCCGCCGCGCCGGCGCCCGTTTCGCCACAGACGCCTGCGGGCCAATCCACACCCATGGCCATGGCGGAGGCTACGGCAATGGCCGGGTTGCCCGGTGCCGCTGGCGTGATGCAGGCGCAATTGCAGACCATGCAGGCGGTGTTTGCCCAGCAATTGCAGGCGTTGGGCCAACCCCGGTCCGGTGCCGGCGCGATCGCGTCAGCAACCTTGCCGGACGCCCCGGCTGGGACTGTGCCGCAGCCATCCGCCCCGGCAGAGGCCGCCACAGACGCCCCCGCCGCCGGCCCTGCGCCCCTGGCAGAAGCGCCCGCGTCCGAGGCGCCCGTGGCCGAACCCACCGCCTTTCGCACCGGTCGCGGCCCCTCGGTCACCGGCGGAACCCTGACTGCGGCGCAGCGCGCATTCGCCCGCGACCTGGCGGCACGCTACAGCGCGAAGCACCCGGCCTCCAAGGCCGCGACCGCGCGGCACCGCGCCACCCTGGCCGATCCGCGCACCGCCGCCGGGTTCCGCGCGGACTGGAAGGAGCTGACCTTTCCCATCGTCGCCGAACGCGCTCATGGTGCCTGGCTGCACGATCCTGACGGCAATGATTTCGTCGATCTGGTAAACGGCTTTGGCCAGACGGCTTTTGGCCATTCGCCGGATTTCGTGACCGAAGCGGTGACCCGCCAGATGGCGCGCGGCTTTCCCATCGGCCCGCAATCGGATCTGGCCGGGCCGGTGGCCGAGAAATTCGCCCGCGCCACGGGCCACCAGCGCGTCACCTTCTGCAACACCGGCTCGGAGGCGGTGATGGCCGCCATGCGCCTGGCCCGCACCGTGACCGGCCGGGAGAAGATCGTGGTGTTCGACCGGGATTATCACGGCCAGTTTGACGAAGTTCTGGTCAAGGGGCGCGCCCGTGGCGACGCCCCCGATGCGCTGCCCATCGCGCCGGGGATCCCGCGTTCGGGGCTGACCAACATGGTGGTGCTGCGCTACGGCAGTGACGACGCGCTGGCGTGGATGCGCGCCCATGCGGCGGAGGTCGCAGGCGTCATCGTCGAACCGGTCCAAAGCCGCCATCCCGCCCACCGGCCAGAGGAATTCGTGCGGACCCTGCGCCAGATCACCCGCGAGGCCGGCGCCGCCCTGATCATGGACGAAGTCGTCACCGGGTTTCGCACCGGTCCGCGTGGCATGCAGGGGATCTGGGATATCCAGGGCGACATGGCCACCTATGGCAAGGTCGTGGGCGGCGGCATGCCCATCGGCGTACTGGCCGGCGATGCGCGCTGGATGGATGCGCTGGACGGGGGCGACTGGTCCTTTGGTGATGACAGCCGGCCAGAGGCGGTGCCGACCTTCTTTGCCGGCACATTCGTGCGCCATCCCCTGGTTCTGGCCGCCGTGGACGCAACGCTGGATCATATGGAGGCCCATGGCGACGCGCTGTGGCAGGGGGCGGCGGCGCGCTGTGCTTCGCTGGCGGCGCGGCTGGGCGGGATCATGACCACACGCGGCCTGCCGGACCTGATCGAGAGCTATTCCAGCTGGTTCGTCATCAATGTCACCGATCACGACCCCCGCGCCTCCCTGCTGTTTCCGTTGATGCGGATGCAGGGGGTACATGTGATGGACGGGTTCTGCGCCTTTCTGACCACGCGGCACGGGACCGCCGAATGCGACCGCGTGGCTGCGGCCTTCGAGACGGCGCTGGACCAGTTGCTGTCGGTGGGGATCCTGAACGATCTGCGTCTGAACGACCCCGAAACAGGCACCGCGAACGAGGTCACGCGCGGGTCCGCCTCTGCCTTCACCGACCCAATCCCCCTGACGCCCGGCCAGCGCGAGATCTGGATGGCGCATCAGATGGGCGGGCTGTCGGCGGCGGCCTTCAACGAAAGCGGTACGCTGTGGCTGGACGGGTCTCTGGACACCGCCGCGCTGACAACGGCGCTGCATGGGCTGGTGGCGCGGCACGAGGCGCTGCGCCTGCGATTTGCCCGCAGCGGCGAATATTTCACCGTGGAAGAGCCGGATTGCCCGCTGAACCGGCTGGACCTGTCCGACGCGGAAGACCCCGCCGCCGCGCTGGCGGCGTTGATCGCACAGGACGGTGCCGTGCCCTTCGACCTGACGGCGGCGCCGCCGCTGCGGTTGCAGCTGGTCGCGCTGGCGCCCGAACGGCATGCGCTGGTTCTGACCGCGCATCACATCGCGGTGGATGGCTGGTCCTTCGGGGTGCTGCTGGACGATCTTGCCGCGCTTTATGCGGCGGCGGTGGCGGGGCAGGCGGTGGATCTGCTGCCGGCACCCTCCTTTGCCGCCCATGCCCGGAGCCTTGCGCCGACGCAGGCGGCAGGAACCGGAGGGCAGGCGGCGCAGGCGCTGGACCATTGGGTCGCGCTGCACCGCGACCCCGCGCCGCTGCCCGATCTGCCGACCGACCGGCCGCGCCCCGATCCGCGCCGGTTCGAGGGCGGCACCGTCTTTCACGAGATCCCGGCCGAGCTGTCGCGCGCGGTCAAACGTGCGGGCGGCGCGCAGGGCTGTACCCTGTTCGCCACGACCTTTGCCGCGATGCAGATGCTGGTGCACCGCCTGACCGGCGCGCGGGACATCGTGCTGGGCGTGCCCACGGCAGCCCAGCAGCAGATGGAGCGCCCCGATCTGGTCGGTCATTGCGTGAATTTCCTGCCGATCCGCGCGCCGCTGGCGGCCAAGGCCCGCGTCGCCAGCCACCTGGCCACGGCGCGCGAGGCGCTGATGCAGGCCTTCGATCACCAGGACACGACCTTTGGCACCATCGTGGAGGCCTTGCGCCTGCCGCGCCGGATGGATCGCCTGCCGCTGACGGAAATCGAGTTCAACCTTGAGAAGGACGGCGCCGTCACCGGCATGCCGGGCGTGCAGGCCGAATTCCGGCCCAATGCGAAACAGGCGGTGAATTTCGACCTGTTCTTCAATCTGTGTGAAACCGCGCAGGGTCTGCGGATCGACGCGCATTACAATGCCGCGCTGCTGGATGGCGCAACGGTCGAGGGCTGGTGCCGGGCCTATGAGACCATCCTGGCAGAGATCGCGCGCCAGCCCGATCAGCCGGTTGCGACCCTGCCGCTGCTGCCGGCAAAGGCGCTGGACCGCGCCATGCTGTGCGCCACGCCCACGGACTACGACCGCAGCGCCACGCTGCCCGACCTGGTGGCGCGTGGGGCCGCGCTGGCGCCCGATGCGCTGGCGGTATCGGCGGTGGACGACGATCTAACCCATGCCGAGCTGGCGGCGCGCAGCGACGCGCTGGCGGCGCTGATCCAGCGCAGCGTGCCGGATCAGGGCCAGCGCGTCGCGGTCTGCCTGCCGCGCGGTGCGGGGATGCTGGTGGGGCTGCTGGCGGTGCTCAAGGCGGGGCAGGCCTATGTGCCGCTGGACCCGCGCCAGCCGCAGGCCCGGCTGCGAATGATCTGCGATACCGCGCAGGTCGCCGCGATCCTGACCGACACGCCCGCGACGGCGCCCTTTGCCGGGGAGACCCCGGTGATCCTGGCGGGGGATGCCGCGCCGGGCGACAGCCCCGCGCCGATCACCACCACGCCGCGGGACACGGCCTATGTCATCTTCACCTCCGGCTCCACCGGCACGCCCAAGGGGGTCGCGGTGCCACATGGCGCGGTGGTGAATTTCCTGACCTCCATGGCCGGGACGCCCGGCATGGGCCCGCAGGACCGGCTGCTGGCGGTGACCACGGCGATGTTCGACATCGCGGTGCTGGAGCTGTTTCTGCCGCTGATCACCGGCGCCGGGCTGGTCATCGCCCCGACGGAGGATGTCGTGGATGCCTTTCGCCTGGCGGACAGGCTGGGGCAGGGCGACATCACCATGATGCAGGCCACGCCGACCCTGTGGGACATGGTGCTGACCGCGGGCTTCACACCGCGTGCCGGACTGCGGATGCTCTGCGGGGGGGAACCGCTGGCGCGTGACCTGGCCGATCGGCTGACCCGGCAGGGGGCCGAGTTGTGGAACATGTACGGCCCGACAGAAACGACGATCTGGTCCGCCCTGCGCCGGATCGAACCGGGGGCGGAGATCACCGTGGGCGGGCCGATTGCCAATACCGATCTGCTGATCCTCGACCCTGTCGGCCAGCCCGTCCTGCCCGGCCAGACCGGAGAGCTGAACATCGGCGGTGCAGGCTTGGCACAGGGTTATTTCAACCGGCCCGACCTGACCGACCGGGCGTTTCGCGAGGTGACGATCGGCGGGGTGGCCCGCCGCCTTTATGCGACGGGCGACCTGGCGCGCCTGACCCCGGCAGGAGAGATCACGGTGCTGGGTCGCATCGACACCCAGGTCAAGCTGCGCGGCTTTCGCATCGAGCTGGGAGAGATCGAAACCCGCCTGCGCGCCCAGCCCGGCATTGCCCAGGCGGCGGTGGACCTGCGCCGTCTGGGCACGGGGGATGCACGGCTGACGGCCTGGCTGGTGACCGAGCCGGGGCAGGTGGCGGACCCCGCCGCGCTGGCCCGTGATCTGGCGACCGACCTGCCCGATTACATGATCCCGCGCAGTTGGGTCACGCTGGAGGCACTGCCACAGACCGGCAACGGAAAGCTGGACCGCAAGGCGTTGCCCGACCCTGAGGAAAGCCGCCCCGCCGCCCCGCAGCCTGCCGCCCCGGCCAGGGGCGGAGGCGTGGAGGGCCGGACCGCCACACCCGGTGACGCCGCCGCTCCGCAGGGAACCGCCATCCTGCCGGCCACACCGACCGAACAGCGCATCGCCGCGCATTGGGCCGCCGGGCTGGACCTGCCAGAGGTCAGCGTGACCACGCCGCTGTTCGCCCTGGGCGCCGACAGCCTGGCGATCTTTCGCATCGCCGCCCGCATGTTGCAGGACGGGCTGGACCTGGATGCGCGCGACATGCTGACCCATTCCGACGTGCGCAGTCTGGCCGTCTTTCACGACGCCCGCAGGACGCAGCCCACGTCCGGGGCCGGGCCACAGATCCGGACGCGGCCCGCGCTGGCGGAGTATCGCCATGGCGCACGGCGCCCGCCCCTGGGCAGCATCGGCAGGAGGGCCGTATCATGACCGGAGATCCCCGCCACTCCGCCCCCGACCCCGAAGCCCGCGCTCGCGTCACGGCAGAGGTGCCCCTGTCGGCCAACCAGCGCCGCTTCTGGTTCCTGGACCGGGTCGCGCCCGGTGATCCCTCTCTCAACGTCGCGGTGCGGTGGGAACTGCGCGGCGCGCTGTCCTGCGCGGCGCTGGAAAACGCCATCACCCATGTCATCGACCGCCACGAGGTGCTGCGCAGCCGCTACCTGGAACGCGGGGAGACGCCGCTGGCACAGGTGCTTGAACACGCGCCGTTCCGGCTGGACGTCGTCGACCTGCGCGCCGTGCCCGCACCCGGCCATGCCGCCCGGATCGAGGACATCGCCCGGCAGGTCGCGGCCCGGCCCTTTGACCTGGGACAGGCGGGGCACCTGCGGGCGACGTTGATCCGGCTGTCGGGCGACCGCGCGATCCTTGTGCTGGTGGCGCATCATATCTGTTTCGACGGCTGGTCGATCCGGGTGCTGGGCGCGGAGGTCGGCGCCGCCTTTGCCGCGCTCAGCCAGGGTGCCACGCCCGAGCTGCCGCCGCTGGCGCTGCATTACGGCGATTTCGCCCTGTGGCAGGCCGAGCTTCTGGCCACCGACACCGCGCAAGAGGATATCGCCTATTGGCGGGCGCAGCTGGGCCGGGGCACCCCCTACGAGCTGCGCCCCGATCTGCCCCGCCCGGCGCGACGGCAGACCGGGGTGGCGCAGGTGTCGCTGGACCTGCCGCAGGATTTTGGCCCCCGGCTGAAGGCCACGGCACGGGCCATGGGTGTGTCGCGGTTCACCCTGGGCGTGGCGCTGTTTGCCGCCTGCCTGCACCGACTTCAGGGTGGGGCGGAGGCACGCATCACCACGCAGGTCGCCGGCCGTACCGAACTGGAGCTGGAGCCGCTCATCGGGGTGTTCATCAACACGCTGGTCCTGCGCCTGCCCACCACGGACGAGGCCACGCTGGCCGATCACGTCAGCACCGCCGCTGAAGTCGTCGAAGGCGCGCTGATCCATCAGGATCTGCCCTTTGACCGGATCGTCGGCGCGGTGAACCCGCCGCGTGATCCCGCGCGGCTGCCGCTGGCGGGGGTGAATTTCAACCTTCAGGACGTGTTCATGCAGGGCGGTACCTTCGGCGGCGTCGAATTCGTCTCCTCGCCGTCGCATACGCCGGGGGCGATCCACGATCTGGACCTGGCGGTGATGGGGCGCCCCTCGGGGTGGCAGGTGACCGTGGAATATGCCACCGCCCTCTACCGGCCAGAAACGGCGGAGGCGCTGATCGGCATGATGGCGCAGGCCTTCGAACTGCTGTTCCGCGACCCGAAGGCGCGACTGTCGGAGCTGCCGCTGCCGCCCGTCCTGGCCCGGAGGGACGCGGCCGAAGACGCGCGCATCGGCGCGGCCGAACAGGCGCTGATGTCCTGTGCGCTGGTCGGGCAGGCGGTGGTGGTGCCGGCAGGGACGGGGCTGTTCGGCTTCGTCGTGCCGGGGGCGACGGGCGCCGTGCCGCTGGAGGATCTGCCGCGCCGCATCACCGCCGCGCTGGCCGGCCACCCCGCGCTGACGGAACTGACGGGCCTGTCCCTGCTGGGCGCCCTACCGCTGGGCAACGATGGCCTGCCGGATCGCGCGTTGCTGCTCCCGCCGCCGCAGGAGGGACTTGCAGCAGCGCCGGGCCGGGGCGCCGAGGTGCTGCGGGGGGGCGAGGCGGGAGGAAGCGTCGATACCGGACAGGGAGCGCTGGCGGCACCAGCCCCCGATGCGGTGATGCAGGCGCTTGCCGCCGACTGGGCAGAGATCCTGAACCATCCCGCACCGCAACCGGGGGACAATTTCTTTGACCTCGGCGGGCATTCGGTGCTGGTGCTGCGCCAGCTGGCCCGGTTGCGTGCGCGTTGGTCGATCACGCTGGACGTGACGCAATTCTATGAACACGCCACGCTGGCCGCGCTGGCCGATCTGGTAAGACGCACCCGCGCGGCGCTGGAGACGGGGGCAGAGGACGGCCCGGACTGGCGCCTGATGACCCTGCGCGAGGACGGCACCGGCCAGCCGCTGATCGCGGTGAACAACTTTGCCACCGCTTTGGCGCTGTCGAATGCCGGCGGGGTGCGGCGTCCGGCGCGCTGCATCCGCATCTTCGACCGGGATCGGGGCATCGACCTGACGGCCAAGCGGTTCGAGGACGTCGCCGCCGATTGCGCCGCCCTGATCCGCAAGGCGCAGCCCGACGGGCCTTATCTGCTGTACGGCAATTGCGTGCATGGCAACCTCGCGCTGGAGGCGGCGCGCCTGCTTCATGCCCAGGGGGCGGAGATCCGCGCCGTGGTTATGAAGGACGTGTGGGAACCCGCCTATACCGACGGTCTGCGCGGCACCTTCCTGACCCGCTGGGGCGATCGGGTGCAGGCCCTGCGCAACGCTCTGCGCGCCCTGCGCCGCGGCGAGATGAGCCTGACCGCCTTTCTCGGCCGGTTCCGCATGATCCGCGCCACCGGTCTGCCCTGGGCGCTGGCCCGGCTGGGGCTGCTGGATGCCGTGCGAAAGACCGACATGGAGCGTGACGAGGAACTCTTTGTCTCCGCGATTTCGCGGCTGCGCGACGTCTATCGTCCCGGTCCGGTGGATTTTCCGGTGCTGCATGTTGTCACCGACATCACGCCGCAGGGACGCAACTATGCGCCCTCCATCGGCTGGGATAGGCTGCTGTCGCCGGAATTGTTGCAGACGGTGCACCTGCCGCGCGTGTCGGTCCATGGCGGGCGCCGCGACGGGGTCGAGGATATGGCCCGTCACATGGCTGAATTCCTGGGCGAGGGGGCGATGCCACCCCAATTCGCCCCCCCGCGAACCGCACAGCCCCGCCCCGCCCGGGGTCAGTCCG
Organism: Pseudooceanicola aestuarii; assembly: GCF_010614805.1. Classification (NCBI taxonomy): domain Bacteria; kingdom Pseudomonadati; phylum Pseudomonadota; class Alphaproteobacteria; order Rhodobacterales; family Paracoccaceae; genus Pseudooceanicola; species Pseudooceanicola aestuarii. The sequence continues at coordinate 202,487 of NZ_JAAFZC010000002.1, read as the reverse complement.
ATCCGCGCCCGCCTGTCGCGGAATGATCGGGCAGCTCCGGCAGCAGCCCGGGCGGCGCCTCCTTCAGGCGCAGAGGGGGCAGGACGGGCGCGCGCAGGGCCAGCGCGGCGGGAATGTCCGGCGCCAGGGCAAATGCCGCCAGTTGCCAGGCCTGCGCCGGACCGTCTGTGGTGTCCATTCGTGTCAGGCGCGCCGGGGTGCCGGGGGCGAGGGTCACGTCAAAGGCCTCCAGCCGCATCGACAGCCCGGCGCCCGTTGCCTTGACCACAGCTTCCTTGCGGGTCCAGCCATTGAAGAACCCGGCCATCCATTGCGCGGCGGGCAGGGCGTCCAGCGCCGCCCGTTCCGTGGCGGAGAACGCCCGTTCCGCGACGCCACGCTCGACGGGGCGGTGCTGTTCGATGTCCAGGCCCAGTTCCAGGTCGCGATGGATGGCAAGGCAGGCAAGATCGCCCGAATGCGACAGGTTGAAGAAGGGACCGCCCGGCAGCGCCGGCTTTCCGCTGGGGCCGATGTCAAAGCGCAGGGTGGCGGGCGCCTGTCCCATCCATTCCGCCAGCCGCAACCGCAGCCCGCCGCGCGCGATACGGTGGGCCCGGGCATGTTGCGGTCGCACGAAGCGGGCGGCACGGGCGATTTCCTGCGCCTCCAGATGGGCAGACAGGGCCACGTCCGCCGCGGGATCGCTCAGGCGCCAGATGTGCAGGTCGATGGCGGGGTGCATGGTTGTCCTTCCCTGTGGCGAAAGTCTAGCCGAGACGGCCCACCGGGGTCGAGAGGGGGAGGCGCCGCATGGGTCGGGCGTTGATGGTCGTGCTGGGGGGTGCGATGCTGCTGGCGGGCGCGGCGGGATGGTGGCAGCGCGCGGCGCTGAAAGACATCGCCCGCACCGGCAAGGCCGCGTGGGAGCATCGCCGGTTCGTTGCCGACCTGCCCGGGCTGGACACCCGGCAGCAGGTCATGATCGCGGCCCGTGACGGCACGCCGCTGGCCACGGATCTCTATCTGCCCGTTCGCGGAGGGCCAGTGCCCACGATCCTGATCCGGCTGCCCTATGGCAAGCGCGGCTACGGCGAGGTCCGGCGCTGGATCCGGCTGTTCCTGCCGGAGGGCTACGGGGTGGCTGTGCAGGACATGCGCGGCCGTCATGCCAGCGGCGGCACCTTTGCCCCCTGGCCCCATGCCCAGGACGACGGCGCGGCCACGCTGGACTGGATCGCGGCGCAGGGCTGGTCCGACGGTCAAGTCGGAACCATCGGATGTTCGGCCCTGGGGGAAAGCCAGCTGATGCTGGCCCGCGCCCGCCATCCGGCGCATCGCGCGATGATCCCCATGGGGGCGGGTGGCGCGATCGGATCGCTGGGCGGCAACCACGGCTATTTCGGCGCCTACGAGGGCGGGATCTTTGCCCTGTCCACCGGCTTTGGCTGGTTCGCGCAATTCGGCGGCAAGGACGGGCAACACATGGCCGCGCCGCCGCTGGACCTGCCGCAGGGCCTGGCGCATCTGCCGCTGCGCGACGCGGTGGCCAGCCAGCGCCCCGATCCCACCGATTTCGAGGCCTTCACCACCCGGTTCGAGGATCGGCAATTCTGGGCGCGGATGGGCTATGTCACGGACGAGGACCGCTTTGCCACGCCCTTCGTGCTGCATGACAATTGGTATGACGGCGCACGGGAGACGTTGGCCCTGGCGGCGCATATGCGGGCCACCGGCGCGCCGGGGCAGGTGATCATTGGCCCGGGCCTGCATTGCGAGACCTCCGAACCCTTCGCGCGCGGTGCCGTGGGCGACACGGCCCTGGATCCGGCGCAGGACCGGGACATGGACGCGATTTTCCTCGCGGTGATGGAGCACAGGCTGCGGGGCGGCCCGGTGCCGGATCTGCCGCCGGTGCTTTACTACCTGCTGGGGGCCGACCGCTGGCGCGCGGCCGAAACCTGGCCGCCTGCCGCCACCCGCGAGGCGGTGCTGTTTCTCGGTCACCGGGGGTTGGTCCAACAGCCGCCCGAAACGCGGGGGGAGCAGCGCTTTGCCGCCGACCCTGCCGATCCGGTCCCCAGCTTGGGCGGGGCCATCTGTTGTACCGGCGATCCGCAAATGCGCGCCGGGCCGCTGGACCAGCGTGCGATCGAGGGGCGCGAGGATCTGCTGATTTTCGATAGCGCCCCGCTGCGCGCGCCGCTGACCCTGGCCGGGCCGATCCACGCCGATCTGCGCGTCAGCGTCACGGCCCCCGATGCCGACCTGGTACTGCGCCTGACGGATGTGGATGCCCAGGGCCGGTCGATCACCATCCAGGAGGGCGCGTTGCGCCTGCGCTACCGCGACGGGCCGGTGCCCGCGCTGCTGACGCCGGGCCGACCGGTGACGGCCCGCGTGGCGCTGCGGGACATCGCCTATCGCGTTCCGGCCGGGCACCGGCTGCGGTTGCACGTGGCGGCCAGCTCCTTTCCCCGGTTGGCGCGCAACCTGCAAGGCGGTGGCGATCCGGCGCTGGAAACCCGTCCGCAGGTGGCGGAAATCGCCATCGCGACCGGGCCGCAGGGGTCACGGCTGGTGCTGACCCACCTGCCGGAAGGATAGGTCACACCGCCCGGCCTGAGGGCGCTGATCCGTCCGTGCGGCGCGTGGATCAGCATGGCGCGTTCTTCGGGAAAATCGACGCGGCGCGGACTTGCGTATGGGGCAGGCGGATTGAAATGATAGACGTCGATCAAGAAATGATTGACGTCTATCAGGACTGCGGACTAGGTTGCTCGGCGGGAGGAGATTCATGGACAAGCGGATGCCGACGCTGTCCGACGTGGCACGCCACGCCGGGGTAAGCTATGCCACCGCCGACCGCGTGGTGAACAACCGCGGCGGCGTGGCGGAGAAATCCGCCGCCCGTGTGCGCGCGGCGGTCGATACGCTGGGCTACCTGCGCAATGTCGCCGCCGCCAACCTGTCGCAGCAGCGCACTTACCGCTTTGTCGCGATCATCCCCGGTGGCACCAACGCCTTCTTCCGCCGGGTGCGCGAGTTGCTTGCCCGCGAACGGGAGCGCCTGACCGCCGACCGCGTGGCCCTGCGCCTCGAAACGGTGGAGGCCTTCGACCCCGAGGCGCTGACCGATTGCCTGGCCCGGCTGGGCGAGGAAAAGCCCGACGGCATCGTCATGGTCGGCAGCGAAGACAGCCGCGTTACCGCCGCCAGCCAGGCCCTGCGTGACAGCGGCGTCGCTGTGGTCACCCTGGTCTCGGACCTGGGCCATGCGGCGCGTGACGCCTATGTCGGCATCGACAACCAAGTCGCCGGGCGCACCGCCGGACGGGTCATCGGGCTGACCCATGGCGGCCGGGCCGGGCGCATCCTGCCGATCATCGGGGCGCTGACCGCGCGCGACCATGCCGAACGGCTGGAAGGGCTGAAAGCCGCGATGGCGGAACTGTATCCCGAGATCGCCGTGGCGCCCGAATTGCAGGGCCGCGACCGGCCCGACCTGGTGGAGCCGATGCTGATCGACGTGCTGGCCCGCGATCCCGCGATCACCGCGATCTACAGCGTGGGGGGCGGCAACAGCGGTCTGTTCCGCGTGCTGGAGGACCCGCCGCAGGGCCGTCGCCGCCCGATCGTGGTGCTGCACGAAGCGGTCGAACATACCCGCCGCGCGGCGCGGCGCGGGCTGGTGGATGTCATCATCGACCAGCGCCCGGACGAGGAAATCGCCCTGGCCCTGGCGCATCTGCGCCAGTTCGCCGACCGCCTGCCACCGCTGACCCCGGCACCGATCGTGCCGGCCATCTACGTTGCCGAAAACCTTCCCCCCGAGGACGAGACCGCCGGGGCGGAAGCGACCAGAGGGAGAGGATCATGAAGACCATCAAGGGCCCCGGCCTGTTCCTGGCGCAATTCGCCGGGGATACCGCGCCGTTCGACAGCTGGGACGGGATCACCAAATGGGCCGCCGATTGCGGCTACCTGGGCGTGCAGGTGCCGGTCTGGGAAAGCCGGCTGGTGGATCTGGACCAGCTGGCCAGTTCCAAAACCTATGCGCAGGATTGGGCCGGTCAGGCCCGCGAGAACGGCGTGGAGGTCACCGACCTGTCCACCCATATCCTGGGCCAGCTGATCGCCGTTCACCCGGCCCATGACGCCTGGGTCGACGGCTTTGCCGCGCCCGAGGTGCAGGGCAAGCCCGAGGCGCGTACCGCCTGGGCGGTGGAGCAGGTGACCAAGGCGATCACCGCCACCCGCAACCTGGGCCTGAACCAGCATGTGACCTTTTCCGGCAGCCTGGCCTGGCCCTTCATCTACCCCTTCCCGCAGCGTCCCGAAGGCATGGTGGACATGGCGTTCGAGGAGTTGGCCCGCCGTTGGCGCCCGATCCTGGACCATGCGGAGGAAATGGGCGTTGACGTCTGCTACGAGATCCACCCGATGGAGGATCTGCACGATGGCATCAGCTTCGAGATGTTCCTGGACAAGCTGGACGGGCATGCACGTTGCAACATGCTGTATGACCCCAGTCACTATGTTCTGCAATGCCTTGATTACCTTGAGAATATCGACATCTACAAGGACCGGATCAAGATGTTCCACGTCAAGGATGCAGAATTCAACCCGACGGGTCGGCAGGGCGTCTACGGCGGCTACCAATCCTGGGTGAACCGCGCCGGGCGCTTCCGGTCGCTTGGCGATGGCCAGGTCGATTTCAAGGCGATCTTTGCCAAGATGGCGGCTAATGATTTCGACGGCTGGGCCGTGGTGGAATGGGAATGCGCCCTGAAACACCCCGAGGACGGCGCCCGCGAAGGCGCGCAATTCGTCAAGGATCACATCATCCGCGTCACCCCCCATGCCTTTGACGATTTCGCCGATGGCGGGGCGGATGACGCGGCCAACCGCAAGATGCTGGGGATCGCGCAATGAGCAGGATCAGATTGGGCATGATCGGCGGCGGCAACGACGCCTTCATCGGCGGGGTGCATCGCATCGCCAGCCGCATCGACGACCGCTATGAGCTGGTGGCGGGGGCGCTGTCCTCCACTGCCGAGAAATCCCGCGCCAGCGGCGCCGCCCTGGGGCTGGATCCGGCGCGCTGCTACGGCGATTTCGCCGAGATGGCGGCGGCAGAGGCCGCCCGCCCCGACGGGGTGGAGGCGGTCAGCATCGTCACCCCCAACCACGTGCATTACCCCGCCGCCAAGGCGTTTCTGGACCACGGCATTCACGTGATCTGCGACAAGCCGCTGACCGCCACGGCAGAGGATGCGCAGGCGATGGAACAGGCGGTGGCCAGCTCGGACGCATTGTTCATCCTGACCCATAATTACACCGGCTACCCGATGATGCGGCAGGCCCGCGCGATGATCGCAGCCGGAGAGATCGGGCAGGTCCGGCTGGTGCAGGCGGAATATCCGCAGGACTGGCTGACCGACACGCTTGAGAACGAGGGCGTGAAACAGGCCGAATGGCGCACGGATCCGGCCCGGTCGGGCGCAGGTGGGTCGGTGGGTGACATCGGCACCCATGCCTATAACCTGGCCTGCTTCGTCTCGGGCCTGCGGGGGGCCGAACTGGCCGCCGATCTGCACAGCTTTGGTGCCGGGCGGACGCTGGATGACAATGCTCATGTGATGCTGCGGTTCGACGGCGGCGCGCGCGGGATGCTGTGGTGTTCGCAAGTGGCGCCGGGCAACGAGAACGGGCTGAAGCTGCGCATCTACGGTGAAAAGGGTGGTCTGGAGTGGAAGCAGGAGGATCCCAATTACCTGTGGTTCACGCCGCATGGCGAACCGCCGCGCCTGATCCGCCGCATGGGTGCGGGTGCCACCGATCCCGCCAATGCCGTCAGCCGCATACCCGGCGGCCATCCCGAAGGATATCTTGAGGGCTTTGCCAATATCTATACCGAGGCGGCAGATGCGATCCGCGCCGTGCAATCGGGCACGGCACGAGACGACGCCATGGGGGTGCTGCCGGGCATCACCGAGGGGGTGGCCGGCATGGCCTTCATCCGGGCCTGCGTCGCCTCTTCGCAGCAGAACGCCGCATGGGTGGCCCTATGACCGGAGCGCCCGTTCTGGCCCTGCGCGATGTGCGCAAGAGTTTCGGCCCGATCGAGGTGCTGCACGGTGTGGATATCGAATTGCACGCCGGGCAGGTGCTGGCCCTGATCGGAGAGAACGGGGCCGGCAAGTCGACCACGATGAAGATCCTCGCCGGGTATCAGGTCGCCAGCGGCGGGCGCATCCTGCTGGACGGGGAGGAGGTCACCTTTGGCGCGCTGGAGGAGGGGGAGGCCGCCGGGATCGTCATGATCCATCAGGAATTCAACCTCGCCGAACAGTTGACGGTAGAACAGAACATCTTCCTCGGGCGGGAGCTGCGGCGCGGGTTCCTGCTGGACAAGACAGAGATGCGGCGGCGCACGCGGGAATATCTGGGATGGGTCAAATGTACGGCCCATCCCGATACACCCGTCTCTCGCCTGTCGAATTCGGACAAGCAGATGGTGGAAATCGCCAAGGCCCTGTCGCGCAACGCGCGGGTGCTGGTGATGGACGAACCCACCGCCGTTCTGACGAACGAGGAAACGCGCATCCTGTTCGAACAGGTGCAGAAATTGAAAGAGGCCGGGACCGCCGTTCTGTTTACCTCGCACAAGCTGGGAGAGGTGGCCGCGATTGCCGACCGCGTGACCGTCATGCGCGATGGCGCGGTGGTCCATGACGGGCCGGCCGATGCCATCAGCGAGGATCAGATGGCCACCGCCATGGTGGGGCGCGACGTCTCGGACCTGTATCCTGACAAACCGGCGCCGGTGGGCGCGGATGTGATGCTGCGGGTGCAGGGGCTGGACGTGCCGGGATATGCCGAAGGGATCAGTTTCGATCTTCACCGTGGGGAGATCCTGGGCCTGGCCGGTCTGATCGGCGCCGGACGGACGGAAACGATGGAGGGGCTGTGCGGCCTGCGCCCGGCCAGCGCCACCGCCGTGGAGATCGCGGGCCAGCCCGTCACCATCCGCCGCCCCGGTGACGCCCTGCGACACGGGCTGTGCTACCTTACGGAGGACCGGAAGCTGCGCGGCCTGCTGCTGGACAAGGGAATGCGGGTCAACCTGACCCTGCAAAGCCTGCAACGCTATGGCTTTTTCATCGACCGGGCGGCCGAGGATCGCGCGCTGGACGCGGCAATCGGGGAATTCGACATCCGCGCCGGACGCCGCGACGTGCAGGTCGGCAACCTGTCGGGCGGCAATCAGCAGAAGTTGCTGCTGGCCAAGGTGATGGAATCCGAACCGAAGCTGCTGATCGTGGATGAACCGACACGCGGCATCGACATCGGCACGAAACAACAGATTTACGCGTTTCTCCGCAATCTCGCGGATCAGGGCCACGCGATCATCGTCATCTCTTCGGAGATGCAGGAGGTGATCGGCCTGGCGGACCGGGTGATGGTCATGCGGCTGGGCCGTGTGGCGGGCATCCTGTCGGGGGACGAGGTCAACGAAGACGCCATCGTGCGTCTGGCCATGGGCGTGGGCGCAGACAACAACGAAAGGGTGGCCTGATGGCAAGCGACACCGCAATCACCGACAAGACAGGGTTTCGCATCCCCTCTATGAGCGTCATCGGCCCCATTCTGGCGCTGGCGATCCTGATCCTGATCGGGGCGCTGCTGAACCCCAATTTCCTGGGTGCGGGCAATATCACCAACGTGCTGGCGCGATCCGCCTTCATCGGCATCATTGCCGTGGGCATGACCTTTGTCATCACGGCCGGCGGGCTGGATCTGTCCGTCGGCTCCATGGCGGCCTTCATCGCCGGGCTGATGATCCTGGTGATGAACGCGGCGCTGCCGACGCTGGGCGTGGGCGTGCCGATCATCCTGCTGGGGATGCTGACCGCGCTGGTGGCGGGGGTGCTCGCCGGGCTGCTGAACGGGTTTCTGATCACCACGCTGGGGATCGAGGCCTTCATCGTCACGCTGGGCACCATGGGGATCTATCGCAGCCTTGTCACCTGGCTGGCCGATGGCGGGACGCTCAGCCTCGATTTCGGGCTGCGGACGTTCTATCGCCCGGTCTATTTCGACGGCATCCTGGGGATCTCCTGGCCGATCATCGTCTTTGCGCTGGTGGTGATCATCGGTGAAATCTTCATGAGCCGCTCGCGGTTCGGCCGCCATTGCGCGGCGACCGGATCCAACGAACATGTGGCGCATTATTCCAACGTGAACGTGAACCGCACCCGTCTGCTGACCTATGCGATGCTGGGCGTCCTGGTTGGTGTGGCGACGATCATGTACGTGCCGCGCCTTGGCTCTGCCTCCGCCTCCACCGGCGTGCTGTGGGAGCTGGAGGCGATCGCCGCGGTGATCATCGGCGGCACGGTGTTGCAGGGCGGGTTCGGCCGCGTCTGGGGCACGGTGATCGGTGTACTGATCCTGTCATTGATCGACAATATCCTGAATTTGACCGATCTCGTCTCCCCCTATCTGAACGGGGCGATTCAGGGGGTCATCATCATTCTCGCTGTCATCTTGCAGCGCGAAGCAAAGGCGAAGGGCTGAGGCCCCGCCGCAATACTGGGAGGAACGAAAATGTCATACATGAAAACCCTGCTCGCCGGGTCCGTGGCCCTGACCCTGGGCGCCACCGCGTCCTTTGCACAGGATACCAAGGTGATCGGCGTGTCGATCCCGGCCGCGACCCATGGCTGGGCCGGGGGGATGAACTACCACGCGCAGGAAACCGTGAAGCGGCTGGAAGAGGTCTATCCGAACCTCGACTTCGTGCTGGCCACCGCGTCCGACGCGGGCAAGCAGGTCAACGACATCGAGGACATGGTGGCCACGCGCAATATCGACGCGCTGGTGGTGCTGCCGTTCGAATCCGATCCGCTGACCCCGCCGGTGCAGGCCGTTGCCGAAGGCGGCGCCTGGGTCACCGTGGTGGATCGCGGCCTGTCGGTGGAAGGGATCGAGGATCTCTATGTCGCCGGCGACAATTCGGGCTTTGGCCGGGTGTCGGGCGAATACATGGCCGAGATGATGCCCGATGGCGGCAAGATCGTCGTGCTGCGCGGCATCCCCACCACCATCGACAACATGCGGGTCGAAGGGTTCGAAGCCGCGATCGAGGGTTCGGGCATCGAAGTCATCGGCATGGAGCATGGCAACTGGAACCGCGATGACAGCTTCAACGTGATGCAGGATTTCCTGTCCAAGCACGAGCAGATCGACGCGGTCTGGGCCTCGGATGACGACATGGCCGTGGGCGTTCTGGCCGCCATCGACGCGGCGGGTCGGGACGACGTGCAATTCGTGCTTGGCGGTGCTGGCATGAAGGAGATGATCAAGCGGGTCATGGATGGCGACAAGATGATCCCCGCCGACGTGACCTATCCCCCCGCGATGATCGCCACCGCGATCGAGATGACCGCCGTGGGCATGACGTCGAACGCGCCTGTTTCGGGCACCTTCACCATCGGTTCGGTGCTGATCACGCCCGAGAATGCCGAGGACTACTACTACCCCGACAGCCCGTTCTGATAGGGTACCGCAATCCCGTCGAACCGGGGCCCCGCTGTTGAGGGGGGGCGGAAGCCGGGCCTGGCAGGGCCCGGCTTTTTTCGTGGGCGGGGGCAGGGGCCAGTGGGCAGGGGCAGGTAAGGCGCACGCCGGGTGCGGGGCGTCGCACCCGCGACCGCCACGCCCTCCTTGGTGCGCCCTGACCCGTCACCGGACATGTGCGTCCCGCGCCAACCCGGCGGTCAGCGAATGTCAGCCATGTCGCAAATGGCGGTATACTTTGCCTGCGACCTGCGGTACTGCACCGTTTTCCCCACCGGCGGCTCCGCCCCCTGCGCAGATGCGCGGGCGTGACGCGCCGGTCACAGCCCAGAACGGTCCCCCCATGATCCAGACCCTGTCCGATGCCCTTGCAGCGCGTGGTTACGAGACGCTGACCCCCGTGCAGGAGGCCGTCACCGATCCCGAACTGGCCCAGTCCGATCTTCTTGTCTCGGCGCAGACCGGATCGGGCAAGACCGTCGGCTTTGGCCTGGCCATCGGCCCCACGCTGCTGGACGAGGCCGGCAGGCTGGGCCGCGCCGCCGCGCCGCTGGCGCTGATCGTGGCACCGACGCGGGAACTGGCGTTTCAGGTCACGCGGGAACTGGAATGGCTCTATGCCGGGGCAGGGGCGCGCGTCGCCTCCTGCGTGGGTGGCATGGATGCGCGCGACGAACGCCGCGCCCTTGAACGGGGCGCACATATTGTCGTCGGCACGCCGGGCCGTCTGCGTGACCACATCACCCGAGGATCGCTGGAAATGGGCGATCTGCGCGCCGTCGTGCTGGACGAGGCCGACGAGATGCTGGACCTGGGCTTTCGCGAAGACCTGGAATTCATGCTGGACGCGGCCCCCGAAACCCGCCGCACGCTGCTGTTCTCCGCCACCGTGCCGCCGATGATCGCCAAGCTGGCGCAGCAATTCCAGCGGGATGCCGTGCGCGTCAGTACCGTAAGCGAACGCAGCCAGCACGCCGACATCACCTATCAGGCGCTGCGCGTTGCCCAGCAGGATGCCGAGAACGCGATCATCAACGTCCTGCGCTATCACGAAGCGCAGAATGCCATCGTCTTTGCCAACACCCGCGCCGCCGTGAACCGGCTGACCGCGCGCTTTGCCAATCGCGGTTTTTCGGTCGTCTGCCTGTCCGGGGAACTCAGCCAGCAGGAGCGGACCCATGCGCTTCAGGCGATGCGGGACGGGCGGGCACGGGTCTGCGTGGCCACCGATGTGGCAGCGCGCGGCATCGACCTGCCGAACCTGGAACTGGTGATCCATGCCGAACTGCCCTCCAACCCGGAGGGGCTGCTGCACCGCTCCGGCCGGACCGGGCGCGCCGGGCGCAAGGGGATCTCGGCGCTGATCGTGCCGCCCAAGGTGACCAAACGTGCGGAACGGCTGCTGAAATTCGCCAAGATCCAGGCGGAATGGACCACCGCGCCCAATGCCGATGAAATTCTGCGCCGGGACGAGGAACGCCTGTTGTCCGATCCCGTCTGGTCCGAGGAAATCACCGAGGCGGAGGCCGATTTCGCCGCCCGCCTGGTGGACCTGCACAAACCCGACGTGATCGCCGCCGCTTATCTGCGTCTGTTCCGTGCGCGCCATTCCGCCCCCGAGGAACTGGCCGATCCCGACACCCGTGCACCGGTCCGCGAACGCGCGCCCTTTGGCCCGGCGCGCTGGATCTCGTTGTCCGTCGGCCATGACGACCGGGCAGAAGCGCGCTGGCTGCTGCCGCTGCTGTGCCGCGCCGGCGGTCTGGAGAAGGATTCCATCGGTGCCATCCGCGTGCGTCAATCAGAAACCTTTGTGGAGCTGACCGAAGCGTCTTTGCCCGGTTTCCTCTCCGCCCTCGGCGGCGGCGGAGAGCTGGAGGACGGCGTGACCGCCACCGCGCTGGACAGTGCTCCTGATCTGGGGCCCGCAGGCCCGCGCGGGCGTGGCGGTCCGGGTGGCAAGCCCGGCGGCAAACCGCAGGGCCCGCGCCCCGGCCGGGTGCCGCGCGCCGATCTTGATCCCGATGCGCCCGCCGAAGACCGCCCCGCACCTCGCGCCAAACCCGCCCCACGCCCGGCAGGCGAGGGCGCCAAGCCTGTCTGGAAGGACAAACCCCGGCCCGCCGTCCGCGAGGACGACGACCGCCGTGGCACCAAGCCGGTGTGGAAGAAGGGTGGTGATGACCGCAAGGGTGCCAAGCCCGCCTGGAAGAAGGATGGTGACGACCGCAAGGGCGCAAAGCCAGCGTGGAAAAGGGATGGCGACGATCGCAAGGGCGCAAAGCCCGCGTGGAAAAAGGACGGAGATGACCGCAAGGGCGGCAAGCCCGCGTGGAAAAAGGATGGCGACGATCGCAAGGGCGGCAAGCCCGCGTGGAAGAAGGACGGAGATGACCGCAAGGGCGGCAAGCCGGGCGGAAAGTTCGCGGGTAAACCGGGTGGCAAACCGGGCGGCAAGCCCCGCGCCGATGCCACCGACACCTCCAAGCGGTTCAAGGCGCCGACCAAGCGCGCCGGCGGGGCCGAACCGCCGAAACGCAAACCGCGCAGCTGATACGATCACCGGGCCGTCCTTTGGGGCGGCCCTTGCACATCCGGCCATCGCCCCTATCTGGGGCAGACACCGGGGTTCGGGCAAAAGTTCACTATCCGTTCTCACTTTTGGATTGGATCGACGGGCACCATCCATTATCTGTTAACCAGCACATCCGGGGGGCGTCATGGCCGAGCTGAAACATATCGAGGTGCGCGGCGCGCGCGAGCATAACCTCAAATCCATCGACGTGGACATTCCCCGCGACCAGCTGGTGGTGATCACCGGGCTGTCCGGTTCGGGCAAATCCTCCCTCGCCTTCGACACGATCTATGCCGAGGGGCAGCGCCGCTATGTCGAAAGCCTGTCGGCCTATGCGCGGCAATTCCTCGACATGATGGAAAAGCCCGATGTCGATCACATCTCCGGCCTGTCGCCCGCCATTTCGATCGAACAGAAGACCACGTCAAAGAACCCCCGTTCCACCGTCGGGACGGTGACGGAAATCTATGACTACATGCGTCTGCTCTATGCCCGCGCCGGTACGCCGTTCAGCCCCGCCACCGGCCTGCCGATCGAGGCGCAGCAGGTGCAGGACATGGTGGATCGTGTCATGGCGCTGGAGGAGGGCACCCGCGCCTACCTGCTGGCCCCCATCGTGCGCGACCGCAAGGGCGAGTACCGCAAGGAATTCGTCGAGTTGCGCAAGCAGGGCTTTCAACGGGTCAAGGTCAACGGCGAATTCCACGAGCTGGACGACGCGCCGAAGCTGGACAAGAAGTTCCGCCATGACATCGACGTGGTGGTCGACCGCATTGTGGTGCGCGACGGCATGGAAACGCGGCTGGCGGACAGTTTCCGCACCGCATTGGATCTGGCCGATGGCATCGCCGTCCTGGAAACCGCCCCGCGTGAGGGGGAAGAGCCGGAGCGGATCACCTTTTCGGAGAATTTCGCCTGTCCCGTCAGCGGCTTCACCATTCCGGAGATCGAGCCGCGCCTGTTCTCCTTCAACGCGCCTTTCGGCGCCTGCCCGCATTGCGACGGGCTGGGGGTGGAATTGTTCTTCGACGAACGGCTGGTTGTGCCGGACGCGGCGCTGAAGGTCGCGGACGGTGCCATCGCGCCCTGGCGCAAGGGGAAATCGCCCTACTTCCTGCAAACGATCGAGGCGATTGCCAGGCATTACGGCTTTGACGCCGCGACCCCCTGGCGGGATCTGCCGGCCGAAGTGCAAAAGGTCTTTCTGCGCGGGTCGGGCAAGACGGAGATCAAGTTCCGCTATGATGAGGGCGGGCGGGTCTACGAGGTCACGCGCCCCTTCGAGGGGGTGATCCCCAACATGGAGCGCCGCTACCGCGAGACCGACAGCGCCTGGGTGCGGGAGGAATTCGAACGCTACCAGAACAACCGGCCCTGCGGTCATTGCGGCGGCTACCGCCTGCGCGAAGAGGCCCTGGCCGTCAAGATTGCGGGGCAGCATGTCGGGCAGGTGGTCCAGATGTCGATCCGCGAGGCGCATGAATGGTGCGCCAACGTGCCGGAGCATCTGACCGCGCAGAAGAACGAGATCGCCCGCGCCATCCTCAAGGAGATCCGGGAGCGTCTGGGTTTCCTGAATAACGTGGGATTGGAATACCTTACGCTGTCACGTTCAAGTGGAACATTAAGTGGCGGCGAAAGCCAGCGGATCCGCCTTGCCTCGCAGATCGGCAGTGGGTTGACGGGCGTTCTTTATGTTCTGGATGAACCCTCCATCGGGCTGCACCAGCGCGATAACGGACGCCTTCTGACCACGCTGAAGAATCTGCGCGATCAGGGCAATACGGTCATCGTGGTCGAACATGACGAAGAGGCGATCCGGGAGGCCGATTACGTCTTCGACATCGGCCCCGGCGCCGGGGTGCATGGCGGTCAGGTCGTAGCCAAGGGCACGCCGGCCGAAATCGCCGCCGATCCGGTGTCCGTCACCGGCCAATACCTGTCCGGCACGCGGGAGATCGCGGTGCCCGCCACGCGGCGGGAGGGTAACGGCAAGGCCGTGAGCGTGGTCAAAGCCACGGGCAACAACCTGAAGGACGTCACCGCAGACTTCCCGCTGGGAAAGTTCCTCTGCGTGACCGGCGTGTCGGGCGGGGGCAAATCCACCCTGACGATCGAGACCTTGTTCAAGACCGCCTCCATGCGGCTGAACGGTGCGCGCCAGACCCCGGCCCCCTGCGAGACGATCAAGGGGCTGGAACATCTGGACAAGGTGATCGACATCGACCAGCGCCCCATCGGGCGTACGCCCCGATCCAACCCGGCCACCTATACCGGCGCCTTCACCCCGATCCGCGACTGGTTTGCCGGCCTGCCGGAGGCCAAGGCCCGCGGGTACAAGCCCGGGCGCTTTTCCTTCAACGTCAAGGGTGGGCGCTGCGAGGCCTGCCAGGGCGATGGCGTCATCAAGATCGAGATGCATTTCCTCCCCGACGTCTACGTCACTTGCGAGACCTGCAACGGCGCCCGCTACAACCGGGAGACGCTGGAGATCAAGTTCAAGGGCAAGTCGATCGCCGACGTGCTGGACATGACTGTGGAGGACGCTCAGGAGTTCTTTGCCGCCGTGCCCAGCATCCGGGAAAAGATGGATGCGCTGATGCGCGTGGGGCTGGGCTATATCAAGGTCGGACAGCAGGCCACCACCCTGTCGGGCGGGGAGGCGCAGCGCGTCAAGCTGTCCAAGGAGCTGGCCAAACGCTCCACCGGGCGGACGCTATACGTTCTGGATGAACCGACGACGGGCCTGCATTTCGAGGATGTGAAGAAGCTGCTGGACGTGCTGCACGAATTGGTGGAACAGGGCAATTCCGTGGTGGTGATCGAACACAACCTGGATGTGATCAAGACCGCCGACTGGATCATCGACATCGGCCCCGAGGGCGGCGATGGCGGCGGTCGGATCGTGGCCGAAGGTACGCCGGAAACCGTCGCGGAGAGCGGCGAAAGCCACACCGGACGCTACCTGAAAGAAATCCTGGAAGCGCGCCGTATGGCGGCAGAATAAGAAGACTTGTCAAACGATTGCGCGACACTCTTCATGTGCCGCGCAAAGGTCTTTGCCAGGTCAGCAGCGGACAGGTCAGCGCCGGACGTAGCGGCCAACCACGGCCAGGATATTGCCGCTGCGCAGATCGACCTTTACCACCTGTTCGCCAGTGCGGAAGTAGCCCTGATGCCGGGGCAGCGGCGGCAGTTTGCGCGCCTGATTGCGGGTCAGCGGGATCAGCCGGATATCCCCGCCATCGCGATGGGCACGGGGATAGCGGTTGTCATAAGGCGGGCGGTCGAAAATGCCCATGTCCCACCGCCCGTTGTCGTACCGCCGGTCGCGACGGTCATGCCAGTCCCGGTTGCGGTCATGGCGCTGGTCTGCGCGGTCATCACGATCGCGAGCATGGTCACGATCACGGTCCGCATGGGGCCGGTCGATGGCGCCTTTGCCCAGTTCGATCGACGGGCGGTTGATCCCGTCGGGGCCGGTGCGGTTTTCCAGAAGCTGGCCACAGCGTTCACCGGGGCCGCAATGCGCGGATTGGGCATATGCGAATTGCGGGACGCATAACAGGGCCAGGCAGGCCAATCTCAGGGGGGTGCGGGACATGTAAGATCCTCCTCAACTCCCCAAGATCATAGGCCGGTTCGACAGCGGAATCGCCGGTCCCGGCGTCACGATTGCGTGTGTGTTCCGCCATCCGGCGGCGGTAGGCGGCGTTCACTGTCGCGTGGCATATAGGCGTCGGGGCGGGTGGCCATGCCGTCCAGCAGGCGGCTGGCGACCAGCCGGGTGATATGCACGCCAAAGCTGGGATCCTGCGAATGGATCGCCAGGAACGCGGCCTCGTCCACCGCGATGACGTTGCATTCGGTGGCGCAGCGCGCCGTCAGCGTGCGGGCATGGGCCGAGGTGAAAAAGCCGATTTCGCCGAAGATCTCGCCCTTGCGGATGATGGCGCCGATTTCCACGATCTCGACGGAACCACTGACCAGCAGGTACAGCTTGTCCGCCGGGTCGCCCTTGCGGAACACCACGTCGCCCTTGGGCAGGGTTTTCCACACGCCCAGACCCCGCAGCCAATCCTTGTCCGCCGTGCCCGACCGCGCGCGCGCAAACCGGCGGCGGATGCCGATCACCTGCCACAGGCGGAACAGGTTCAGTGGCAGCACCAGCGCATAGAGCGCCCAAAGCGGTTCGATCGAGGCCAGCAAGCCATAGGCCAGAAATGCCGTGCTGGCCGCCACGGCGGCGATCCGCAACGGCAGCATCAGCCGTACCGCAAAGGTCAGAAGCGTCAGCGCCGCCGCCAGCCATCCCAGAAATTCGATCATGGTGTCCCATCCGTTTTCGAACCCTCAGGCATATTGCGATGCAACGGGGGCCAGTCAACCGGAACGGGCACGGCGGGAGAATTCCGTACCGGACCGGGGCATTTCCGCCGCGATCCAGCCTGTTTCGCGTCACCCCGCGTCACGGCCCCGCGCGGCGAACCGGGGCAGCATGGCGCTGAAATCGCGCCCGGCGCCGTCCTCGTCCTCCACGAAAGTGGCATAAAGCGCGGCGGCGGCAGCGCCCAGCGGCGTGTCGGCATCGGCACTGTCGGCGGCCTGTTGCGACAGGCGCAGATCCTTCAGCATCAGGTCGGCGGCGAAACCGGGGGTATAGCCATTGTCGGCCGGCGAGGTCGGCCCGACGCCCGGTGCGGGGCAATAGGTGTTCATCGACCAGGACGACCCGGAGGAGGTGGACACCACGTCGAACATCGCCTGCCGGTCCAGTCCCAGCTTGTCCGCCAGCGCGAAGGCCTCGCAGGTGGCGATCATGGTGACGCCGAGGATCATGTTGTTGCAGATCTTCGCCGCCTGGCCGTTGCCGGAGGCACCACAATGCACGGCCTTCTGGCCCATGATGTCAAACAGCGGCCGGGCCTTGTCAAAGGCGGCGGCATCCCCGCCCACCATGAAGGTCAATGTGCCGCCCTGCGCCCCGCCCACGCCGCCGGATACCGGCGCGTCCAGTGGAAGGATGCCTAGGTTTTCAGCGGCTTGCGCCACTTCCTTCGCGCTGTCCACATCCACGGTAGAGCAATCGAGAAACACGGTGCCTGCCGCCATGCCGGGCAGGATCTGATCGGCCACGGCGCGCAGGATGGCACCGTTGGGCAGCATGGTGATCACCACGTCGCGGTCGCGCGCGGCGCTTTCCGCGTCGGGGGCGTCGGTCACGCCCTCTACGGCCACCTGGGCAGTATCGAAACCGATGACGTCATGGCCGGCGCGGACCAGGTTGGCGGCCATGGGGCCACCCATGTTGCCCAATCCGATGAAACCGATCTTCATCTTGTGTCCTCCTCAAATGTCAGGTCCGGGTCCAGCGGGGCCAGCATGGCGGCGACCTTGGTGTCGCTGACGTCGTGCAGCCCGTGGGACCAGCGTGGGGCGCGGTCGCGGTCGATGATCGCGGCGCGGATGCCTTCGATGAAATCGCCGTCCGCCATGGCGCGGGAGGTAAAGCGGTATTCCAGCGCCAGCGCATCGCTGATCGTGACCTCCGCGCCGCGCAGGCGGGGCAGCATGGCCAATGTGCAGGCCATGGACAACGGGCAATTGCGCGACAGCAGTGTCAGCGCCTTGTCCGCGAATTCCGTGCCCTCCGCCTGCAAGGCCGTGACGATGCCGGGCAGGTCAGCGGCGGCGAACAGGCGGTCAATCTCGGGACCGCGCGCCGCAAGCGCGGCATCGGGGGGCGGTTTCGCGGCGGCGACCAGTTCATCCATTGCGCCAGCTTCGCAAACCAAATTCTTGATATCGTTCCATTTGTCCTGAGGCACATAAAAATCGGCAAAGCCCGCATGGATCGCATCCCCAGGCCCCATGCGCCCTGCGGTCAGGCCCAGGTATTCGCCCAGGCGCCCCGGCGCCCGCGCCAGCAGCAGAGATCCGCCCACATCCGGGACCAGGCCGATCCCGACCTCGGGCATGGCGATGCGGGTGCTGTCCTCCACCACGCGGTGACTGGCATGGCAGCCGATACCGACGCCGCCGCCCATGACAAACCCGTTGAGAAAGCTTGCCACCGGCTTGCCATAGCCGGCGATCAGCGCGTTCAGCCGGTATTCGTCACGCCAGAATTCCCGGCCATAGGAGAGATCTCCGGCGCGCCCGGTTTCGTAAAGCCGCTGGATATCGCCGCCGGCGCAGAAGGCGCGATCGCCCTGCGCGTCGATCAGCACCAGCGCCACCGCCGGGTCACCGGCCCAATCGTTCAGCGCCGTTTCGATCTGCAAGGCCATGTCATGGGTCAGCGCGTTCAGAGCGGAGGGGCGGGTCAGGGTGATCCGCCCGGCGCGGCCCTGGATGCGGATGGTCAGCTCGCTCATTGGGTCAGCAGGCTCCTTGCGGTGATCATGCGCATGATTTCGTTCGTGCCCTCCAGGATCTCGTGCACGCGCAGGTCGCGCACCAGTTTCTCGATCCCGTAATCGGCCAGGTAGCCGTAGCCGCCATGCAGTTGCAGACATTGGTTGACGATGCGGCTGCCGGCTTCGGTCACGAATTTCTTGGCCATGCCGCAATGGGCGGTGGCGTCGGGCGCGCCGCTGTCCAGTTTCCACGCCGCCTGGCGCAGGAAGACGCGGGCGGCCTGCAACTCGATCTCCATGTCGGCAAGGCGGAATTGCAGGGCCTGGAACTGGTCGATGCTTTGGCCAAAGGCCTTGCGCTCGGACATGTAGGCCAGGGTGCGGGTCAGTGCCGCCTGCGCGGCGCCCAGCGAACAGGCCGAGATGTTCAACCGGCCGCCATCCAACCCGATCATCGCGTAAGTGAAACCTTTCCCCTCTTCGCCTACCAGATTTGCAGCAGGAATTTCGCAATTGTCGAACTGCACCTGGCGCGTCGGCTGGCTTTGCCAGCCCATTTTCTGCTCCAGCCCGCCAAAGGACAGGCCCTTGGTCCCGTCCTCGACATAGACGGTGGAGATCCCGCGCGGGCCGGCGTCGCCGGTGCGCACCATGGTGACATAGGCGTCCGAATATCCACCGCCGGAGATGAACGCCTTGGTCCCGTTCAGGCGGTAGCCATCGTTGGTTCGGTCCGCGCGGGTCTTCAATGCGGCGGCGTCCGATCCGCTGCCCGGTTCGGTCAGGCAATAGGACAGGACCGTCTCCATCGAGACGATGCCGGGCAGGACGCGGTCCTTCAGCTCCGGCGCGCCGAAAGTGTCGATCATCTTGGCGCACATGTTGTGGATCGACAGGAAGGCCGCGACCGAAGGGCAGGACATCGACAGCGCCTCGAAGACCAGGGTTGCGTCCAACCGGGTCAGGCCGGCGCCGCCGCTTTCCTCCGATACGTAAAGCCCGCCGAACCCCAACTCTCCGATCCGCGGCCACAGATCCTTGGGGATCGTGCCGGCCGCTTCCCAATCGCGGGCATGGGGGGCGATCTGGTCCTGGCCAAATGCGCGGGCCATGTCGAAAATGGCCTGCTGTTCCTCGTTCAATGCAAAATCCATGGGCGCCTCCCTGCCGCTGTCTGAAAAAGGGGCGCGTCCTCCCGCGCCCCTTTTCGGATGTCAGTCCATCGCCTTGAAATGGAACTCGCCGCCGTCCTTCAGGCCCGAAGGCCAGCGGGAGGTGACGGTTTTGGTCCGGGTGTAGAACTTGAACGCGTCAGGGCCGTGCTGGTTCAGGTCGCCAAACGCGGATTTCTTCCAGCCGCCGAAGGTGTGGTAGGCCAGCGGCACGGGGATCGGCACGTTCACCCCGATCATGCCGACGTTGACGCGGTTGGCGAAATCGCGCGCCGTGTCGCCGTCGCGGGTGAAGATCGCGGTGCCGTTGCCCATCTCGTGATCCATGGCAAGGCCAAGCGCCTCCTCGTAGCTGCCCGCGCGGACGGTGGACAGGACGGGGCCGAAAATCTCCTGTTTGTAGATGTCCATCTCGGGGGTGACGCGGTCGAACAGATGCGCCCCGACGAAGAACCCGTCCTCGTAACCCTGCAACGCGAAGTTGCGGCCATCGACGACCAGTTCGGCGCCCTGATCGACACCCGATTGCACAAGGCCGAGGATTTTCTCCTTGGCGGCGGCGGTGACGACGGGGCCGTAATCCACATCGTTTCCAGCGGTGTAGGGGCCGACCTTCAACTTCTCGATCCGGGGGACCAGCTTCTCGATCAGGCGGTCGGCAGTCTCATCGCCCACGGGAACGGCGACAGAGATCGCCATGCAGCGTTCGCCGGCCGCGCCGTAGCCCGCGCCGATCAGCGCATCGGCGGCCTGGTCCATATCCGCGTCGGGCATGATGATCATGTGGTTCTTGGCGCCGCCGAAACATTGCACCCGCTTCCCGTTGGAGCAGCCGCGGCCATAGATGTATTCCGCGATCGGGGTGGAGCCGACAAAGCCCACCGACTGGATCACCGGATGATCCAGGATGGCGTCCACGGCCTCCTTGTCACCGTTGACGACCTGCAGGATCCCCTTGGGCAGACCGGCCTCTTCCAGCAGTTCGGCCAGCATCAGCGGGACCGACGGATCGCGTTCGGAGGGTTTCAGGATGAAGGCATTGCCGCAGGCGATGGCGGGTGCGAACATCCACATCGGGATCATGGCGGGGAAGTTGAACGGGGTGATCCCCGCCGTCACGCCCAGGGCCTGACGCATGGAATACATGTCGATGCCCGGCCCGGCGCTGTCGGTGAATTCGCCCTTCAGCAACTGCGGTGCGCCGATGCAATATTCCACGACCTCCAGCCCGCGCTGCACATCCCCGGCGGCATCGGGCAGGGTCTTGCCGTGTTCGCGGCTGAGCGCTTCGGCCAGCTTGTCCATGTCGCGGTTCAGCAGGTCCACGAACTTCATCAGCACGCGGGCGCGGCGCTGCGGGTTCACGGCGGCCCAGGCCGGCTGAGCCTCCTGCGCGATCTGCACGGCGCGGTCCATTTCCTCGGTCCCGGCCAGGGGGACGCGGGCCTGGACTTCGCCGGTGGCGGGGTTGAAGACATCGGCAAAACGGCCCGACGTGCCTTTGACATGGGCGCCGCCGATATAGTGGGTCAATTCCTGCATGGGATCCTCCTGAAGGTTTGGCGCAGCATAGGCTTGCAAATTTGATGGCGAAAGGTGAAGTTTTCCAAAAGGGTTTTGCAGGAATACACGTATGCAATGGGATGACCTGCGGATCTTCCTGTCTGTCGGGCGGCTGGAGGGGCTGACCGCCGCCGCCCGCGCACTGAAAATCGACCCCGCCACCGTGGGACGCCGCATCGCCCGGCTGGAGGACGATCTGGGCAGCGCGCTTTTCGCCAAGAGCCCCCAGGGCTATGCCCTGACGGAGGCCGGTCAGCGCCTGATGGACCATGCGGTTCAGGCCGAACAAGCGGTGCTGGCGGCGCGGGAGGATCTGTCGGGCCTGGCCAGCGGGCTGTCCGGGCAGATCCGGCTGGGCGCGCCGGACGGGGTGGCCAATTTCCTGTTGCCGCAGGTCTGCGCCCGCATCGCCGATGCCAATCCCGAACTGGAAGTGCAGATCGTTGCCTTGCCCCGCCTGTTCAACCTGTCCCGCCGGGAGGCCGACATGGCCATCACCGTCAGCCCGCCCGACGCCGGGCGGTTGCTGGTGCAAAAGATATCCGACTACCGGTTGCACCTGGTCGCGGCGGGCACCTACCTGGACCGAAACCCGCCGATCACCCAACTGGAAGATCTGCGCGGCCACCGCGTGATCGGCTATATCCCCGACATGATCTTCGACAAGGAGCTGGACTACCTGGCGGAGCTGGGGCTGGCACGTGTGCCTCTGGCCTCCAATTCCGTGTCGGTGCAATTCAACTGGATCCGGCAGGGCAGCGGTTTGGGTATCGTGCACGATTTTTCCCTCGCCGCGGCGCCGGGTCTGCGCAAGGTGCTGGCCGACCGGATCAGCCTGACGCGCAGCTTCTACCTGGTACGCCATGCCGGCGATGCGCGGCTGGAACGGATGACCCGCTTTGCCCAGGCGCTGGTGGAGGGGGTGAAGCAGGAAATCGCGTTTCAGGAGGGGCGCGCCGCGCGGGCTTGACAGAATGTCGCATGTCCCGGACGCTGACAGGTACCGATTGCGCAGCGCCAAGGAGGACAAGACCATGCTGGTTCAGCAGATCCTGAAGATGAAGGACACCGCGGGCGTGTTTACCGTAACCCCGGACAGGTCGGTGCGGGACGTGGCGCAGGTGCTGGCCGAAAAACGGATCGGCGGCGTGGTGATCAGCAGTGACGGCGCGCGCCCCGAGGGCATCCTGTCGGAACGCGACATCGTGCGAACCCTCGCGCAGCGCGGCCCCGGTTGCCTGGACGACCAGGCGCAGGCGATGATGACCCGCGACCCGATCTGCTGCGGCATGGACGACACGGCCGACCAGGTTTTGACCCGCATGACCCAGGGCCGTTTTCGGCACATGCCCGTAGTGGTTGATGGCAATCTGGTGGGGATCGTGACCATCGGCGACGTGGTCAAGGCCCGGCTCAGCCAGTTGTCGGCGGAGCGTGACGCCCTCGAAGGGATGATCATGGGTCATTGACATCGCCATGACGCATCATTCAGTCCGGGGCAGGGCGGTCGCCTGCGGGCGCGCCCCGACAGGGGTGCCCGCGCTGTGAACGCTATCAATGATGTGCATTTGCAGAAATTTCGCCGCTGCTATTGCATTCCCCGGCGCAATATTGTTGCGTTCGGGAAATTTTCGCAGCGACAGGATCTGCCATGCGTATCGGCCTTTACCCCGGCACTTTCGACCCGATCACCCTGGGTCATATCGACATTATCCGCAGGGCCGCCGTGCTGGTGGATCGACTGGTCATCGGCGTTGCGATCAACCGTGACAAAGGTCCGCTTTTCCGTCTGGAAGAGCGCGTCGCCATGATCGAGGCGGAATGCGCCAAACTGTCCGAAGAGACCGGAACAGAGATCGTGGCGCACCCGTTCGAAAACCTGCTGATCCATTGCGCCCATGACGTCGGCGCCCAGATCATCGTGCGCGGTCTGCGTGCGGTGGCAGATTTCGAGTATGAATTCCAGATGGTTGGCATGAACCGCGCGCTGGACACCCAGATCGAGACCGTGTTCCTGATGGCCGATGCCCAGCATCAGGCGATCGCGTCCAAGCTGGTCAAGGAAATCTGCCGGCTTCAGGGGGATGTGTCGAAATTCGTCACTCCCGCGGTCAACGATAGACTTCTGGAGAAGCTCGCCTGACGTTCAGTCCTCCCTGCATCTTCTGCGACGCGGTGCGGATGTAGTCGGAGGTCAGGCGGGGTTGGGTGATGGGCAGCATATGGCCGCCATCCACCAGCTTCAGCCCCATCTGCGGATAGCGTCCGACCAGGGCGGAGCCGTGATAGGCGGCATCCAGGATCCGGTCCTGGGTGCCGAACAGAATGCGCACCGGCAGGGTCAGCCCGGCATAGCCGCGCATGATGTCGTTCATCCCTTCGTCCGCGGCCATGAGATCGCGGGAGGCGGTGAAAAAGCTGGACGGACGCAGGGACAGCAGCGCGCCGCCGTTGATCGTGTAGCTGGGGGGGATCTCCTCGGGGCCGAAGATATCCTGTTCCACCGCTTCCGGGTTGCGGATCGCGGTGGGGGTGGCCAGGGTCCAGGCGACGATACGGCGCAGCAGGTCGGACCGCATCTGAAGGCCTTCGAAGACCTCTTGGACTTCGTCCATCGGCAGGGTCAGCGGTGCCAGCAGCACCAGCCCGCGCAGGCGGTCGCTGTTTTCCACCGCCATGGCCAGCGCCACGGCGCCGCCCAGCGAATGGCCTACGATCAAGGGGGTGTCGATCTCCAGCTTGTCCATGATCTCGAACACCAGCCGGGCCTGGTCGCGGGGGCTGGCAGGGGTGTCGTCGGGGCGGTCTGAATAGCCGCAGCCGGGCCGATCGATGGCGATGACGCGGTGATCGCGGGCCAGGTCGTCGATGACGCCGCAATCGAAATGGCCCAGGTTGCCGCCCAGCCCGTGAATCAGCACCACAGCCGGACCCGAGCCGCAATCGACGTAATGCACACGGCCAGTGGAGATGGTCACGAAGGCGCCGCGCGGTGGCACCAGGCGTTCCGCCTTGCGTTTCCAGTGATAGCTGTAGCCCAGCAGCCCAAGGACTACCAGAAGGGCCAGCCCGACCAGGGGCAATAGCACGTATTCCATCGAAAGCTCGTTCCTATGCAGACCGCAGCCAAACCGCCCGGGGTCTCCTCGGGCTGCTGGGCGAACCCTTTTGTCCTACCGCCAGAAAGCGACCCATTCCAGAAGATCGGAGAACTTTTTCAAGGCAAACAGCGTTCCCGCGCTGCCCGAGAGGACAAAATCGGCGGCAAGCAGCCCGCCGACCAGGATGGCGATGGCGATGGCGATGGAATTGGTCATGTTTCCGCTCCCCGCTTGGTCCGGTCCGCGTGGTATCCTGCGGCTATGCCCCAGCCCCGCGCGCCGATCAAGGGCACTGGTGGGGACTTGTCTTCGGCCGACGAATCGTAATATTGATAGTTACATGAAAAGAGACAGCAGATTGTCCACGGTGCTGCACGGGTTGCTGCATATGGCCCAGGCCGACATGGCGATGACATCCGACGTTCTGGCGGCCTGCATGGGCACCAACCCGGTGGTCGTGCGGCGCAACATGGGCCTGTTGCGGAAGGCCGGGATCGTCAGTTCGACCAAGGGGCATTCCGGCGGCTGGCGCATCGTCGCAGACCTGGACACTATCACCCTGCGCGATCTGCATGACGCGTTGGGCGAACCGGCGGTTTTTGCCATCGGGATCCGCAATGCGCAGACCGAATGCCTGGTCGAACAGGCGGTGAATGCCGCGCTGGACGAGACGCTGACCGAGGCGGAAGCGCTACTTTTGCGTCGGTTCGAGACCATCACCCTGGGCCAGCTGGCGGAGGATTTCTCAACCCGCTTCGCGGGCCGCCACCCTCCGGGCAGGTAACGCCCGGATCTGAAAGGAAATGACATGTCCCATGACGTGATCGTCATCGGGGGCAGCTACGCCGGCATGGCAGCTGCCCTCCAGCTTCTGCGCGCCCGGCGCGACGTGCTGATCCTGGATGCCGGGCAACGGCGCAATCGCGCGGCCGGGACGGCTCATGGCTTTCTGTCGCGCGATGGCGAAGATCCCGCCGCCATCGCGGCCAGCGCCCGGGTGCAGCTCTCTGCCTATCCCACCCTGACCTGGGTCGAAGGGGCGGCAGTGCAGGTCGAGGGCACCCGAGACGATTTCACCGTCACCACGGCTGCGGGCACCGCACACCGCGGGCGCCGGGTGGTGCTGGCCCTGGGGGTATCGGATCAATTGCCGGACCTGCCGGGGCTGGCAGATCGCTGGGGCACAACCGTATTCCACTGCCCCTATTGCCACGGGTACGAGCTGGATCGCGGGCGCATCGGAGTGATCGGCACGCGCGACAGCTCGATCCATCAGGCGATGATGCTGCCGGAATGGGGGGAGGTAACCTATGTGCTGAACGGCCAGTCCGATCCCACCCCGCAGGAACAGGCGGATCTGCGGGCCCGTGGCGTCACATTGGACCGGCGCCGTATCGCGGCGGTGGAGGGCAAGGCCGATCTTCGGATGCAGGACGGCGCCTTGCTGCGTTTTGACGGATTGTTCGCCGCGCCGTTGAACGCACCGGCGACGCCGCTGGCCACCGCGATGGCACTGGACTTGGCTGAAACGCCCTTTGGCACCCAGATCGCCCGCAACGGCATGAAGGAAACGCAGACGCCCGGCGTCTTTGCCTGCGGCGACGTGGCGATGGTGCCGCATTCGGTGTCTCTGGCGGTGGGCGACGGGGCGATGGCGGGGGCGATGGTGCATCGCTCCCTCCTGTTCCCGGAGGCCTAGCCGGCGGCGCGGGCGGTACTGAGCTGCCGGGCCAGCGCGCAGAATTGCGACAGCTCCAGCGTTTCGGCCCGCGCGGTCGGATCGATATCCACGGCCCGCAGGTGATCCTCGATCCCCGGTGCCATGCCTTTCAGCGCGGCGCGCAGCATCTTGCGCCGCTGCTGAAAGGCCGTCGCCGTCAACCGTGACAGCATGGCCGGATCGGCGGGATAGCGCGGTTCGGCCAGCGCCGTCAGATGCACCACCGCCGAGGAAACCTTGGGTGCGGGGGTAAAGGCCTCAGGCGGGAGGGACAGCACGATCCGCGCATCGGCGCGCCATTGCGACAGGATGGCCAGACGGCCATAGGCCTTGGAGCCGGGCAGGGCAGTGATCCGTTCCGCGACCTCGCGCTGGAACATCAGCGTCAGGCTTTGCCAGACCGGCGGCCATTGCGGCGGGGTCAGCCAGCGCACCAGCAATTCGGTGCCCACGTTATAGGGCAGATTGGCAGCGATGCGGATCGGCGGGGTCAGGTGGGCCAACGGGTCGATCTTCAGCGCGTCGCCCTCGATCACCTCAAGACGGCCGGGATAGGCCCGCGCGATCTCTTCCAGCGCGGGCAGGCAGCGGGCGTCCTTCTCCACCGCCAGCACCCGGCGCGCGCCTTCGGCCAGCAGGCCACGGGTCAGGCCGCCGGGGCCGGGGCCGATCTCCAGCACGTCGCATTGCGACAGATCACCGGCCTGTCGCGCGATCTTGGCGGTCAGGTTCAGATCCAGCAGGAAGTTCTGGCCCAGACTTTTCCTGGCAGCCAATCCGTGGGTGGTGATGACCTCCCGCAGGGGTGGCAGCCCGTCGATGGCGGCCATGGGTCAGCCGCCGACCTCGATGATGCGCGCCTCGGCCCGCAGCTGCGCCAGGTAGGTGTCGGCATAAGAGGAGAGGTAGCCGTTCTTCAGTTGCAGCGCGATCTCGTCGGCGGGGATGTCGCCCGCGCCCTGCGGCAGACGGTTGCACAGCATCAGGAAGACCAGAGTCTCACCGCCGTTGCGGGTCAGCGCGGTGGAGACTTCGCCGGCGTCCAGCTTGGCCAGTTCCAGGCCGATGTCGGCGGGAATTTCGGCCGGCTTTGCGCTGACGCGCTCCAGCACGGTTTCCGGCTGACCCTTGGCCACGCCGTAAAGGTCGTCACAGGTGTCGATCTGCGCGTCCAGCCTGGCGGCGGCGGACAGGGCCGGGGCGCTGCGGCCGCCGGCGATATAATACATGGCGTAGTCGATCTCGTCATATGCGCGCTGCTGGGACGCGGCCTCCTGAATGGCGCGCAGTTGGAACAGCGCCAGCGCGCCTTCGACCGGGATCGGCTGCGAAACTTCGCCGACGCCCAGGCCCAGGATCACAGGCCGCAGTTGCGGCGGAAGCTGGGCAAGGGGGATCCAGTTGACCTTGCCGCCGCGCTGGCCCGTGGGGGCGGCGGAATAGCGGCGGGCATAGCTGGCGAAGGCCTCGATCGAGGATGCGCCCGAGATTTCGGCGGCCAGAGCCTGCGCCCGGTCGGCGCCCATGCTCAGCGGCACGAAAATCTCCGAGATCAGAACCCGCACGTTGCCGTCACCGGTCAGCCCGGCGCGCGCGCGGTCCACATCGGCCGGGCTGGGGGTGTAGCTGTTGCCGAACCGCGCCCGGACAAAGGCCCGCCAGGCCACGCCGGAGCGGATGAAATCGCGCAGGGTCTGTTCCTCGACACCGCCCTGGGCCAGGGCCGCGATGAACTGGTCCGGCTCCATGTCCGCGCGGCCGGCGAATTCGCGGATGCCGCCCTGGATGTCCTCTTCGGAAGGCTCGACGTCGGCGCGGGCGGCGGCGGCGATCTGGATGCGGTCGCTGATCAGCTGTTCACGGGCCAGGTCGGGAATGTTGCCGGGGGCGCGCAGCAGGGTCAGGAACCGGATCCGCTGATCCAGTTCATAGCCGGTGATGACGCTGTCGTTGACCTTGATCACCGGGCCGAACATGCCCTGTGCCAGGGTCTGTGGTGCCGTCATCAGCAGGGCCAGCGCCATCAGCGGAAGGATCGCGAGGCGGTGGAGAATCGAATTGTGCGCGGTTCTGGTCATCTTGGCCTGTCTCAGTTCCTGCATGTCCGGGCGATTTTGCTGTCTGCGGTCTGGGCGGAGAAGCCGCGCAAACCGACGAGAAAGGCAAAATCCGTTGATGGCGTCACGATAGTGGAAGAGGTGAAGTTGCGCGAGAGCGAAAGCGACACGTCGAGGCATTCGTTCTGGTAGGCGAGGCCCAGCCCGGCCGATACCGCGTCGTTGGAGGCGACGTCATAGCGGAAATTCACGCTGCCCGACCAATGGCGGACAATCGGAAAGCTGCCGTCCAGCGTCCATTCCGACACCACCGCGGCGCGGTCTTCATCCGCATCGGCATCCAGCCAGACATAGGAGGCGCCAAAGGCGGCGTTGCGCCAGTTGAAATTGGCGCGGGCCTCGGCCTTTGTGGCCTCCATCCGGTTGTCGAACAGGCCCCGCGCGGTCAGCACAAGCCCCTGCGCGGTGCGCAGCTGCCCGGCGATCAACAGGTCCGATGTCGTGCCCCGCAGCCCGGAGGAGACGGTGAAATCGTCATCCGCATCGTCGCGCAGCACGGTGCCCAGCACCAGCCGGCTGGACCAGCCTTCGGGATCGAACCGTGACCAGGACAGACCGAAGGCGCCGCGCAACCCGCGTTCCACCCGGTCATCGGCGGTAAAGCGCGACAGCGACAGCAGGTTGCCCTCGTCGAAATCGATGCGGGTGCTTTCGTCATTGGCCACATCCAGATCATCGCCGCCGGTCCAGGCGACCTGGGCCACCGGTTCGATCACGTGGCGCGCCCCGGCGCCCGCGCGCACCCAGGGCCAACGCAGGGTGACGGCAGCGGTGGGGCTGATCCCGGCCTCCGATACCGGCAGCGCCAGATCCTGCGCGGTGCGAAAGGCCGTGGCCTCCACCCCGGTGAACAGCTCGGCCCGCAGGCCGGCGGGCAGGGTAAAGCTGCGGCGCCAGTCGGCGTTGAAGGTCAGCCGGGTGACATCCCGCCCGTCGGTGACGCTGTCGCTGTCGGTGCTGTCATAGGCCAGATCGGAATAGCGGTAGTGGCTGTGCACATCCGCGCCCAGCCTGACTTCGCCGCCCAGCTTTGCCGGAAAAAACCGCCGTTCGTAGTCGAAATCCCCGATCAGGGAGGGGATGGTGGCGTTGTCCTCGGTGGTGCGCAGGGTGTGGAAATAGGTGACGCTGCCGGCGATGTATTCGTCCCGCGCGACCCGGAAGACGCGGGCCTCGCTGTCCAGCCGGTCCTTGTCGGAATAGCCGTAATTGGACAGGTAGGCATCGTCGCCCACCAGTTCGACATCGAAAGCCAGGATGAAGTCGCGGGGCAGGGCAAAGCGGCCGACCGCCTCAAGGTATCCACGCGGATCGCCGGGGCGCAGCGTATCACTGGAGACGGCACCGGCAATCGCCAGGCGCCCGGTGGCAAAGGCGTGCCGGTACGTGAATTCCAGTGTCTTGGTGTTCTGCGCCACATAGGGCGTCAGGGTCAGGTCGCGCTGTGGGTCGATGGCGATGAAATAGGGCAGTTTCACCCCGGTCCCGAGCAGCGAGTTCCGCTTGATCGCCGGCATCAGGAAACCGGTGGCGCGGTCCTGGCTGGGATCGGGCATCCGCAGGCGCGGAAGATAGAGGATCGGCAGGCCCATGACCTCGAACCGGGCGTCGTCCAGGTATAGCTGGCGGGCCTCCTCGTCATGGACGATGCGGCGGGCGCGGAACTGCCATAGCGGCGGGCCATTGCCGCAGACCTTGCAGCTGGAAACGGTGGCCTTGTAGAATTGCGAGGTGTCGCCGTTGACGCGGTTCAGCTGGTAGGCGGCCAGTTGCAACTGCTGGTTCAGCACGGCGCGGGCACCGATCAGCAGGCCGTTGCGCAGCTCGGCGTCGATCTCGCCGCTGTCGGCCAGGATCACCTGGTCCGGGCCTTCGATCAGGGTGATCGGCCCCTCGATGGTCAGCAGGTCGCGGTTCTGGTCGTAGATGATGCGCGTGGCGGTCAGACGGGTGCCGTCCTGAAGCGCCTCCACCGCGCCTTCGGCCACGACGCGGTCGCGCCCTTCCAGGAACACGCGATCGGCGATCAGCATCGCGGGCACCGTTTCGGCACCGGAGGCGGCCTGCTGCGCCCGGGCCAGGCCGGGCAGCAGCGCCGCGAGAATCACCAGAAGAAGACCGCGCATCACCCGTCCTCCATATGCAAAACCAGCCCCAGGGCCAGCAAAAACGAGGCGCCGGGCGGGGCCCAGGCGGCCAGCATGATGGGGATCTGGCCGTTCTCCCCCAGGATCTGCGCGAAATTGCGGATATAATAGAGCGTAAAGCCCAGAAGCACCGCAGCCAAGACCGAAATCCCGGTCTTGCCGAACCGGACATGGCGCATGGTGAAGGCGGCAGAGATCAGCATCACCGCCATCAGGAACAGCGGCCGGGCCAGTTCCATGTTCAGCCAGACGATATGGCGGCGCGCGGAAAAGCCCGATTGCTCCAGCTGGGCGATATAGGCCGGCAATTGCCAGATCGGGATTACCGAAGGGGCGCCGAAACTGTCGCGAATTCGCTCCTGCGTCAGGGAAGAGGGCAGGGAGAACGTGTCATGCCGTTCCGCGTCGGCCTCCGGGTTCAGCCCCTGCGCCAGCGGCCACAATTTGACCCCCGTCAGATCCCAGGCGCCGTCGGTCAGCCGGGCGCGCCGGGCCTCGATCCGGCGGATCGGGCCGGGCTGTTCCGGGCCGTAGGTCAGCATGGTAACGTCATAGAGTTCGGTCCCGGTGGCATTGGCACGGGCGGCGCGGATCACGGTCTGGCCGTTCTCGTCGCCCTGCCGCAGCCACAGCCCTTCGGCGGAGACGGAGAACGTGTCGCTCCCGCCGGAGCGGTATTGCTCAAGCAGGGTGTCAAAGCGTTTCGACGTCGCGGCCACCAGCGGGTTCATAACCGCCACGGCGGCGACGCCGATCAGACCCGCCACCACCAGCGGCGACAGCAATTGCCGCAACGCCGACCGCCCGGAGGCCCGCACCACCACCAGTTCCGACGACCGCGCCAGCGCCAGGAACAGCCAGACAGTGGCCAGGATCATGATCAGCGGCAGGATGTCGTAGATCCCCTTCGGCACATTCAGGGCCGTCAACTCGATGATCTGGCCCAGCCGCACGTCGGACGACGCCAGCCGCCGCATCTGCTCCACCAGGTCGATGGTGGCGGTGAGAAGGGCAAAGACCAGCGCCAGCGACAGGAAGGCGCGCAGGAAGCGGCGCGCGAAATAGAGGTTCAGGATCATGCCGGCGCCTCCGCAGCCGGATCGGGCGCGCCGCCGCGGCGCACCCGCCGGGGCCGGCCCGCGATCCACAGCAGCAGCGCCGTGATCGCCATGCCGACCAGCGTCGGCACGTAGATCAGCGGCCACATCGCCGCGTTCTGGCGCACCGGGTCGGTCACGATGCCCTCGACGAACTTGATCACTACCAGGATCAGCACCGCCATGATGATCTGCCGCCAGACCCCGAAGCGCGAGAATCCGCCGACGATGAGCGCGGCAAAGCCGACCAGTGCCGCCACGAGGCACAGCAGCGCCTGCTGGAACCGGCCATGCGCCTCCTGCGCGATCAGCCCGCGCGAGCTTCCGGTCAGATCCTGCGCCCGCTGCGGATTGAACAGCAACATCCGTGTCGACAGGTTGCGCACCGCCTCCGCGCCCATCGAATCGCGCCGTACCATGGCCGTGATGTCATAGGAGAATTCCGCGAAATGCGTGGTAAACAATCGCTCGGTCGTGGCATCCAGAGTCTGCGCCAGCCCGTCCAGCATCACCAGCTTGATCTGGCCCTGGGCCTCGCCGCCTGCCACGTCATCGGAATCGTCCTCCGCCGCGACGATATAGGCGCGGGTGGCGGTATAGCTGCGCGGTTCCGCCGGATCGCGCCGGTCGGACAGGAAGATGTCCAGCAGCGCGCCATCGGCGGTGATCTCGCGGATGAAGAACGTCACCCCGTCGGAAGGGTGCAGAAAACTGCCCTCCGTCAGCAGGCGGGCGGTCAGGTTGTTGGCGATCTCTCGGTTGCGCAGGGTCATCTGGGCCTGGGCCTGCGGCGCCAGGTAATGGGTCATCAGCGACATGACCGCGCCGATGATCAACCCGAAATACAGCACCGGCCGCGCCAGCCGCCACGGGGAAAACCCGGTGGCCTGCATCACCACCAGTTCACTTTCGCTGGACAGGCGGTTGGTGACGTAGACAGCAGCGGCAAAGGCCGACATCGGTAGCGTGATGCGGATCACGTTCGGCAGGGTCAGGGCGGAGAATTCCAGGAACACCGCCGCAGTCTGGCCGTCGGCGATCAGCCGGTCGAACAGGCGCACCGCATTGTTGATCCAGTAGATCGCCACCAGGACCAGGGCAAAGAACCCGAACAGGATCAGAAGCTGCGACAGCAGATATCTGTCGAATCGCGCCACATGTCCCCCTGTCGCCGTGCCGGTCGTTACATCATATAGCCCGTCAGCCGGGGCTGGGCGCAAGTTAGCGGATTAACCCGGTCGGGAAAACTGCAATCTGGTCAAATCCCGGCGGCAGGGGTAGCCTCCGCCGCGCCCGCCCGGCCATGTGCCCCTGCACGGGCCCGCCGGACCCCGGCGCCGGGACGGTGCAGGACCACCCACCCGGCCTGGTGCCCAACCATCCGGTCAACCGAAGGAGCGACCCGAGTGACAGACCCCCTCCGCATTTCCGCCCAGGACCACGATCTGGACAGCCTGAGCACGGCCACCGGCCGGATCGCCGTGGTGCTGGACCCGACCGCCGCGCTGCCCGCCCATGCCCGCCGCCTGAACCGCACCATGCGCGGCGCATTGAAACGGCTGCTGGACAGCGACGGCTTTGCCGAGCGCAAGGCAGGCGAGCTGGTCAGCCTGGCCTGGCCTGCCGGGCTGGAAGCGGAGGCGGTCGATGTGCTGTGCCTGCCGCGCCGTGCCGCCGCCGCAGAGGCGCGAAAGGCCGGGGCCGCTTTGGCCAAACAGGCCGGCAAGGGCGGGCTGACCATCGTCACCGGCCCGCTGAAGAACCTGTCCGACATGGCCCTTGGCCTGATGATGCGCGCCTATGAATACGACGCCCAGCGGACCGAGAAATCCGACCCGCGCGGTGATGTCGTGCTGATGTGTCCCAATGCCGAAACCGTGACTTCCGCGCTGGACACCGCCCGCGCCGTGGCGCAGGGCACGTTCTTCACCCGCGATCTGGTCAACGCGCCGGCCAATGTGCTGACCACTTCGGAATTCGCCGCCCAGCTGACCGCCCTCGCCGATCTGGGTGTCGAGGTCGAGGTGCTGGAGGAGGACCGGCTGGAAGAACTGGGCATGGGCTGCCTGCTTGCCGTGGGCCAGGGATCGGCCAGCCCGTCCAAGGTGGTGGTCATGCAGTGGAAGAACGGCGCCGATGACGAAGCCCCGCTGGCGCTGATCGGCAAGGGCGTTGTCTTCGACACCGGCGGGATCAGCCTGAAACCCGCAGGTGGCATGGAAGACATGACCATGGACATGGGGGGCGCGGGCGTC
Source organism: Pseudooceanicola aestuarii (assembly GCF_010614805.1). Classification (NCBI taxonomy): domain Bacteria; kingdom Pseudomonadati; phylum Pseudomonadota; class Alphaproteobacteria; order Rhodobacterales; family Paracoccaceae; genus Pseudooceanicola; species Pseudooceanicola aestuarii. Next base: position 168,817 of record NZ_JAAFZC010000002.1, on the reverse strand, counting down.
GTGTCGGGCGTGATGAAGACCCTGGCCCTGCGCAAGGCCAAGGCCAATGTCGTGGGCCTGGTCGGGCTGGTCGAGAACATGCCCTCCAGCACCGCGATGCGGCCCGGCGATGTCGTGACCTCCATGAAGGGCGATACGGTGGAGGTGATCAACACCGATGCGGAGGGGCGCCTGGTCCTGTGTGACGTGATGTGGTACGCGCAGGATCGGTTTGCCCCGCGCGGCATGATCGATCTTGCCACCCTGACCGGCGCGATCATCATCGGGCTTGGCCACGAGAATGCCGGTGTCTTTTCCAACGACGACACGCTGTGCAACGCCTTCCTCAAGGCGGCGGAGGCCGAGGGCGAAGGCGCCTGGCGGATGCCGTTGGGCCAGGCCTATGACGACCAGTTGAAAAGCCGCATCGCCGACATGAAGAACGTGGGCGGCCGCCCGGCCGGGTCGATCACGGCGGCGCAATACCTCAAACGGTTCGTGAAGGAGGAGACGCCCTGGATCCACCTCGACATCGCCGGGGTGGCCAGTGTGAAATCCGACACGATGCTGGCGCCCAAAGGCGCGACCGGCTGGGGCGTGATGGCGCTGGACCGGCTGGTTCGCGACAGCTTCGAGACGGAGTGAGGCCAGGACCGGGGGGGCATCGCGCCCCCCCCGGCCGCAAGACATGCCGCGGATCGGATCGCGGACCAACTGGAGGCGTGCGGCGTGGCCGAAGTCTATTTTTACCACCTGACCCGATCGGCGGCAGAGGCTGCGCTGGCGCAATTGCTGCGCCGGTCGCTTCAAGCCGGGTGGCGGGTGGCGGTGCGGGGCCGCGATGCGGCGCGGATGGACTGGCTGGACGAGCGGCTGTGGCTGGGCGCCGAGGAAGATTTCCTGCCCCATGGTCGTGCCGGTCAACCCCATGCCGCGCGCCAGCCCGTGCTGCTGACCACGGCCATGGCGGCGGAGAATTCCCCCGATTGCCTGATGTGTCTGGACGGGGCGGAGCTGGACCCGGCCGAGATCGGCGGGCTGAAACGGGCCTGCGTGATCTTTGACGGCAATGATCAGGACGCCCTGAATCTGGCACGCGGGCAGTGGAAGGCCCTGACCGGTGCGGGCTGCGGCGCGCAATACTGGTCGGAGGAAAGTGGCCGCTGGGAGAAGAAGGCGGAACGCCCGGCCGGGTAAATCGCGGCAACGCCGACACGGCACGGCACGGCGCGGGGGCGCCGGGGCGGCGGTTCGGGCCTGACAGGGGATGGCGCTGCGCGCCATGCCTCCGGCGGCGGTATTTGACGCCCGAAGGGGGCGGCGGCGCGCGGCTTTGGCACGGTGTCAGCGGGCAAATCGCGCGGCGCTGCCACCGCGGCAGGCAGTGCGCCGCCGCAGTGCCGCGACAGCGGGGGCCGGGCGCGCAAAGCGATTGCAACAGCGCCGGACCTCTGCCATGCAGGAAGGCCAGACAGCGGGCCAGAACGGGACACCAGGTCATGAAGGTCATCATCTGCGGCGCCGGCCAGGTCGGCTGGCAGATCGCGCGGCACCTCTCCGGCGAGAACAACGACGTCACCGTCGTCGACAACAACCCCGATCTCGTGAGGCGCGCCACCGATACGCTGGACGTGCAGGGGATCTCGGGCTTTGCCTCCTATCCCGACATCCTGGACCGGGCGGGCGCGCGGGATGCGGACATGATCATCGCCGCGACCTTCTCGGACGAGGTGAACATGGTCACCTGCCAGGTGGCGCATTCCGTCTTTGCCGTCCCGCGCAAGATCGCCCGGCTGCGCGCCCGCAGCTATCTGGAGGCGATCTATTCCGACCTCTACCGCCGCGACCACATGCCGATCGATGTCGTGATCTCTCCCGAGCGGGAAGTGGCAGAGGCCGCGCTGCGCCGGTTGTCGGCGCCTGCCGCCTTTGACGTGGAAAGCTTCATGGGTGGGCAGGTACAGCTGCTAGGTCTGCATATCGGCGAGGATTGTCCGGTAGTGAACACGCCGCTGCGCCAGTTGACCGATCTGTTTTCCACCCTGCGCACCATCGTGGTGGGCGTGCGTCGTGACAGCCGGTTGTTCGCGCCCGAGGCAGGCGATCAGATCTTTCCCGGCGATGATGTCTACCTGACCGTGGTGGAGGAGGACGTTCCCCGCACGCTGGAAGTCTTTGGCAAATCCGCGCGGGAGCAGGAGCGCGTCGTCGTTGTCGGCGGCGGCAATGTCGGCCTGTCGGTCGCCAAATCGCTGGAGGGCCGCGCGCGCCGGGTGCGCGCCAAGATGATCGAGAAATCGCGCGCCATCGCGGAGAAGGCGGCGGAAACACTGGAGCGGACCATTGTCCTGCATGGCGACGGGCTGGACAGCACCCTGCTGAGCGAGGCCGGGATCGCGCGGGCCGATGCGATCCTGTGCGTGACCGATGACGACAAGACCAACATGCTGTCCGCGGTGCGCGCCAAGTCGCAGGGCTGTCCCATGGCCATCGCGCTGATCAATGATCCCACGTTGGTGCCGCTGCTGGGACCGCTGGGCATCGACGCCTATATCAACCCGCGCGCCACGACCGTCTCGTCGATCCTGCGACATATCCGTCATGGCCGGGTGCATGGCGTCTATTCCATCGGTGACGCCGAGGCGGAGGTGATCGAGGCGGAAGTGCTGTCGACGTCGCCGCTGGCGGGCAGCGCGATCCGCGACATCGCCTTTCCCGAAGGGGTTCTGGTGGGCGCGGTCCAGAAAAAGGACACGGTTGTCAAACCCACCGCCGGCACCGTGATCGAGGAGGGCGATACCGTGGTCCTGTTCGCCCTGGCCGCTGATGTGCCGGAGGTCGAGCGGATGCTTCAGGTCTCCATCGACTTCTTCTGACGTCATGCAGCACCCCCGCGCCGAAGGCCAACCGCTGTTCCTGATCCTGCTGGGCGGGTTGTCGCTGTCCATGCTGCTGCCCGCGCTGGTCGGTCTGGCGCGAGAGGATTTCGTGTCCGCGCGGGCGTTTTTCTATACCGCCATTCTGGGCGCGGCGCTGGCCGGGGTGGTCGCCCTGGCGCGGGGCCGGCACCGGGTGGTGCGTCATGGCCGGGCGGATCTGAACGGGCTGCTGTCGCTGTTGGCGGCCTTTGTCGTGCTGCCCGCCGGGCTGGCCATCCCGGTCTGGGAGATCCTGCCCGCGCTGCCGTTCCTCGACGCCTATGCCGAAATGGTCTCGGCCTTCACGACAACCGGCATGGTGTTCCTGCCCAAGGATCCGCAGACGCCCATGGCGCTGGATCTGTGGCGGGCGCAGGTGGGGTGGATGGGTGGTTTCGTGATCTGGGTTTCGGCCGCCGCGGTGATGGCTCCGCTGTCGCTGGGCGGGTTCGAGGTGACCAGCGTCGCCGCCCAGATGAGCGGCGATCCGGCGGTGCAGCGGTTCCAGCGTGCCGCGCTCTATCGGCGGGTCCTGCTGGGGGCGCGGACGCTGGGGCCGATCTACGGCGGGCTGACCGCGCTGTTGTGGCTGGCCCTGATCCTGCTGGGCGACCGGCCGCTGGTCGCGGTCAGCCACGCCATGTCGGTCATGTCCACCAGCGGTATCACGCCGCTGGGGGCGCCGCCACCGGGTGCGGCAGCGGGATCGGGGGTGCCGGGGGAAATGGCCATGGCGCTGTTCCTGGTCTTTGCCATCAGCCGCCTGGCCTTTACCAGCGATACGGACGGGTCACGCACCGGGTTGCTGCGCGATCCGGAATTCCGCATGGGCATGATGATCGTGCTGGCCGTGCCGCTGGCGCTGTTCCTGCGCCATTGGCTGGCCGTCATCGAAGGCGCCGGAGACCAGAGCATCCTGCACATGCTGCGCGCGCTGTGGGCGGCGCTGTTCACCGCGCTGTCGTTCCTGACCACCTTCGGATTCGAGGCGCAGGATTGGGGCGCCATGCGCAGCTGGTCCGGGCTGGAGACGCCCGGCCTGATCCTGATGGGGCTGGCGATGACGGGGGGCGGCGTGGCCACCACCGCCGGCGGGGTGAAGCTGTTGCGCGTCTATGCGCTCTACCTCAACGGGATGCGGGAGATGGAGCGGCTGGTCTATCCGCATTCCGTCTCTGGCCGGGCGGTCAGCCGGGGACGCATCCGGCGGCGCGGGGCCTTTCCGGCCTGGATTTCCTTCATGCTGTTTGCCATGACACTGGCCCTCGGCACGGCGGTCTTTGCCCTGCTGGGCAGTGATTTCGAACAGGCCACCGTGCTGTCCGTGGCGGGATTGTCGAACACCGGGGCGCTGTTGGCCTCTGGCGCGGCGGAGGCGATTCATGCCGATGCGCTGCCCGCCGGGGCCAAGGCCGTGGCCTGTGCGGTGATGGTGCTGGGCCGGCTGGAACTGCTCGCCATCATTGCCCTGTTCAATCCGAACTTGTGGCGTGACTGACGCAGTGCCGCGCCATCCGCAGGAAAGACTTGATCGGGGGTGGAAGTTCCGCCATCTGGGTTTCATACTTCACGTTGGTAACGGACGGCCCCGGAACGGGCCGATAGCAATAAAAAAGGTCCGACAACAATGGCTTCCGACAGACAGAACCTTCAGGACGCGTTTCTCAATCATGTACGCAAGACCAAGGTTCCCGTAACGATTTTCCTGATCAACGGGGTCAAGCTTCAGGGCGTGATCACCTGGTTTGACAATTTCTGTGTTCTGCTGCGCCGCGACGGTCAGGCGCAGCTGGTCTACAAACACGCGATTTCCACCATCATGCCGTCGCAACCAATCAACCTTTACGAAGGTGAAGAGGGCGCTTGATCCCACATGAAGAGGTGCCGACGCGCGCCTATGTGATCCATCCTGACCTACGGCGCGAAGAGGCACGGCATGCCCCGGAATACGCTCTGGAAGAGGCCGTCGCACTGGCCCATGCGCTTCCGGGGTTGCAGGTGCTGGATGCGCAGGTCGTGCGTCTGGCCAAGCCGGTGCCGGCGACCCTTTTCGGGTCCGGCAAGGTGGAGGAACTGGGCGCGGCGCTGAAGGCCCGCGAAACCGAACTGGTGCTGATCGACGGGCCGGTGACGCCCGTCCAGCAACGCAATCTGGAAAAGGCCTGGGGCGTGAAGCTTCTGGACCGGACCGGGCTGATCCTTGAAATCTTCTCGGACCGGGCGCGCACCCGCGAGGGGGTGTTGCAGGTGGAGATGGCGGCGCTGTCCTACCAACGGACCCGCCTTGTCCGCGCCTGGACCCACCTTGAACGCCAGCGCGGCGGGCTGGGCTTCGTCGGCGGCCCCGGCGAAACCCAGATCGAGGCGGACCGCCGTGCCATCGACGAACAGCTGGTGCGCCTGCGCCGTCAGCTGGAACGCGTGGTGCGGACCCGTGACCTGCACCGCCAGGCCCGCGCCAAGGTGCCGTTCCCCATCGTCGCGCTGGTCGGCTATACCAACGCCGGGAAATCCACGCTGTTCAACCGGCTGACCGGCGCCGACGTGTTGGCCAAGGACATGCTGTTCGCCACTCTGGACCCGACCATGCGTCGCCTAAAGCTGGACACCGGGGCGGAGATCATCCTGTCCGACACCGTGGGCTTTATCTCCAACCTGCCGACACAGCTGGTGGCGGCCTTCCGCGCCACGCTGGAGGAGGTTCTGGAAGCTGATCTGATCCTGCATGTCCGCGACATTGCCCATCCCGAGACGGAGGAGCAGAAGGCCGACGTGTCCGACATCCTTTCCGGTCTGGGTGTGCGGGAGGAGGTGCCGGTGCTGGAGGTCTGGAACAAGATCGACCTGCTCCCCGAGACGGAGGCGGAAGCCGCCCGCGCCCGTGCCGAACGGGCCGAGGAGGTGATGGCGATTTCCGCGATCACCGGCGAGGGGCTGCCGCCGCTGCTGGAGGCCGTGACCCGGACGCTGGATTCCGAACGCATCGCCGAAGAGATCCGTCTTGGTTTCTCCGACGGAAAGCGGCGGGCGTGGCTGTTCGCCGAAGGGATCGTCCAGGAAGAGCGCCAGGACGAGGAGGGGTTCGTGTTGTCAGTCGCCTGGACCGCGCGGCAGAAAGCCCGGTTCCAGGGGATGTAATCCCCTGCCAGACCCTCGCCAGCGTCGGGTTGGATGATCGATCGGGAATGGCGCCTGAGGCGCCATCGCTGCGCGGCCGGTATTTGACGCCCGAAGGGGCCCCGCCGGGCGCCCGGACCGATCGGGCGGGACATGCGAGGCCGACGGCGCGGCGGGTCGGCCATGGATTTGGCGCAGCGTAGATGCCGTTTCGACGCGGATTTGGGGAGACCCGCAGGGGCCGCAGGGGCCGCAGGGGCCGCGGGTCTTTTCCCCTCAGGCTTCTCCGGCCTCGGTCAGGCGGGTCCGGGCGTCGTCGGACAGGGTGAGCGTGGCCGCGGCGATCAGGCTGTGGAGCTGCCTGGCAGACGTGGCGGAGGCGATCGGCGCCGTCACGCCTGGCCGCGCGCGCAGCCAGGCCAGCGCCAGTTCTGCCTGCGGTCGGCCGGTTTCAGCCGCGATATCGGCCAGGGTGGACAACAGGCGCTGCCCGCGCGCGTCGAAATATTTGCCCAACCGATGCGCGCGGGCGGTCTTCTCCGTCTCGGCGGCGTTGCCGTATTTGCCGGTCAGGAAGCCGGAGGCGAGGGAGAAATAGGTGATCACCCCGATCTCGTTGGCGGAGCAATATTCGGCCAGCGGCCCTTCGAACGTGCCGCGGTCATAGAGGTTGTATTCCGGCTGAAGCACCTGGTAGGGCGTCACATTCAGCTTCTGCGCGGCGGAGGTCGCAGCCTCCATCATCGGGCGGTCGAAGTTGGAGCAGCCATAGGCACGGATCTTGCCCGCCTGTTTCAGCCTGTCGAAGGCCTCAAGCGTTTCGGCATGGGCGGTGTCAGGGTCGGGCCAATGGGCCAGGTAGCAATCGATGTAATCGGTCTTGAGCCGCGACAGGGAGCGTTCGACCGCCTGTTCGATATAGGCGGCCTTCAGCGTGCGGCCCGCGCCCATGTCGGACCCGACCTTGGTGATCAGGGTGATCCTGTCGCGCATGCCGGGGTTGGCGGCCAGCCAATTGCCGATCACGGTTTCGCTTTCGCCGCCGGAATGGCCATCAACCCAGCGGGAATAGGCATCGGCGGTGTCGATCGTGGTCAACCCGGCCTCCAGCATCTGCGACAGCAGCCGGTGGGAGGTGGTTTCATCCACAGTCCAGCCAAAGACATTGCCGCCGAACACGATGGGCGAAATGTTCAGGCCGGTACGGCCAAGGGGAAGCGGTTGCATGTCGGTCCTTTCTGTCAGGGGGCGGCAGCCTGCCGGCGCGCCGGTTGCCGGGCGGATCAGGGTCTGGGGCGCAGCGTGGTGATCCCCACAGCCGCCGCCCGCGCCAGACCGATGTCCAGGGACATGGGGATATATTCGCCCCGCCGCCAGAGTTCGCCCAGATCGTCGTAATGGCGCGACAGCGGGTGGCCCGATTGCCCGGTGGAGGTCACGAAGACCGAGGAATCGGGATCGGCGAAATCATAGACCCCACGATACCCCGCGCCATGCACGTTCTCGAACGGGTTGGCGCCGGCGCCGCGGGTCACGCCCCGGTTCAGGGTGTTGTCCCCGCCGGAGGTCGATTGGCGGATGTTGACGAAATAGCGCAGCACCGGAACCTCGCCCAGGGTCTGGTGATCATGGGTGGCCTGGTGCGCATCGCCCCACCGCAGCGATTCCAGGTTGCCGCCGTAGCGTTCACTGATCCAAACCAGCGCATCGTCAAGCGCGACGCGCGCCACGTCGGAACAGGTCTCCACCGGGGTGGAGCGGCGGATGTCGCACCATTCCGCCGCGCCGTCGATGTCGCGGAAGACCCGTTCGATGAACACCGGCTGGATATGATCGAATTCCGCCGCCAGCGGCCCCAGATCATCCGCGATCAGCCGCCGTTGGAGGGCCTGCAACCAGGCGTTGTAGATCAGTGGCTCGGGCAGGTGTTCGTTCATCTCGCCGTTCCAGTCTGCCAACAGCGCCAGCGCGTCCTGGCGCAGCCGCTCCGGCGTGCCTTCGGCGGCGGCCTCTCCGGTGAACCACAGGTCACGCCCGATCAGCGGCAACAGGGAGCGCGCGGTGAAGGACACGGTGTCCAACTGCGCCTCGATGAAGCTGTCGCGGGTGTGCACCTGGCGCGATTGCATCAGCAGCTGCCAGCGATGGACCCGCTGCGTGTCCCCCCAGTCGAAGGAGACGTGATCGGGAAAGGGCCGGTCGATGATCTTGTTGTTGGTATTGCCAAGGATACCCCCGGCCGGGGCCAGGAATTCAGGGTTGCGCGAGACCGGCAGAATGCCCTGCCAGCGGTTCTGCGCCTTGTAGCCAAGAGCGGGCAGGCGGCCCTGGCTGTCATGGGCCGGGTCGCGGGCGGGCATGGCGCCGATCAGCTTCATGGCGATGGTGTCAGCATCGGCCAGGGTCAGGTTCTGAGCCGGGGCGACGTGGTCGCGCGTCGCCTCGATCGCCTGTTCGACGGTCTGGGCACCCATCAGGCGGATCCCGGCGCCCAGCGTGGTGTCACGATCGCTGAGCGCGGTCCAGGACAGCGCCGCCACATGGCCCGGCGGCGTCACCTGGCCCAGGTTGTAGCGGCTGCCCGGCAGCACGGGGCCGTTGTCGGTCCAGCGCAGGGTCAGGGTGATCGGCGCGGCATCCTTGACGTTGATGATGGTCTTGCGGGTTTCGAACCGCTTCCAGCCATCGGGGGTGCGATATTCCTGCGGGTTCTCGGGGTTCAGCTCCTCGATCAGGATGTCCTGGTCATCCAGGTAGGAGGACGTCAGCCCCCAGCCCAGCCGCTGCGACCGGCCGGTCAGGATCGACGGGATGCCGGGTATCGTGGCACCGATCACCCCGCCGGAGGACAGCTCCATCCGGGCGAGGTACCAGATCGTTGGCGCGGAAAAGCCCAGATGCGGATCATTGGCCAGCAGCGTCCCACCGGAGGCGGAGCGGTTGGGCGCTGCTGCAAAGGCATTGGAGGCCCCCGCGAAGATCATCGGGTGCACCGGCTCGAACGGATCGGGGGCGCGTTCCGCCACCGCCGCCACCTGCCGCGCCGAGGTGCCGGGGACGAGGCTGGCGTAATCGGGCAGGGCGGCCAGGCCGGGGCCGGGCACGTCGGGCAGGATGTCGGCAATCATCTCCTCCTGCGGCAGGACAAGGGAGGTGCGGGCGCGCCGGACCTCTGCCGCCAGATGGCCGGACAGCTGCACCGCCATCAACTTGCCCATGGCGATGGAATCAGCTGGCGACCATGGGGAAATCGGCGCGTTGAACAGGAACATCTCGGGCGCGCCCCGGCCCAGGGCGTCGCGGTTGACCTCCTCCAGCCGGGCATTGACGCCGGCGGTGTAGGATTCCAGCGCCATGGTGGTACGCGCGTCCTGCGCCGCGACCGAGCTGCGCGCCAGGTTGTAGAGTCCAAAGCGCCGCATGATCTTGTCAACTTCGACCGTGCGGGGGCCGAAGACCTCGGACAGGCGGCCCTGCACGGTGCGGCGCATGGTGATCATCTGCCACAACCGGTCCTGCGCATGCGCATAGCCCAGGCCAAAGAACACATCCGCATCGGTGGAGGCAAAGATATGCGGCACGTTGGCATTGTCGCGCACGATCTCGGTCTGCGAGGAAAGTCCCTTGACCGTCAGTACCTTGTCGTAGTCCGGCAGGGAGCGGGAGGCGAGGAAATAGACCCCGATGACAGCGAGGACCACCAACACGATCAGCCCCCCTGTCAGACGGATGAGCCAGCGGAACATCATTCTCATGCGGGCGAAACTCTCCTGGCTTTCCGTGGTCTTGCCTTGCCATCCGGGAGCATGACGGACAGAAAAGCTGTGGCAACCGCAATACAGGGGATTTTGTCATGGCGAAAGTCGCGTTTCTGGGTTTGGGCGTAATGGGCTATCCGATGGCGGGGCATCTTGCCGCCGCCGGGCATCAGGTCACGGTCTACAACCGCACCGCAGCCAAGGCCGAGGCCTGGGTGAAACAGCATGGCGGCGCCATGGCCGCCACGCCGCGCGCCGCGGCCGAAGGGGCGGAGTTCGTGATGAGCTGCGTGGGCAATGACGACGACCTGCGCGCCGTCTGCACCGGGGCGGAGGGCGCCTTTGCCGGGATGGCGGAGGGCGCGGTGCTGGTCGATCACACCACCGTTTCGGCGCGGGTGACGGAGGAGCTGCACGAGGCGGCCGCCGCGGCAGGACTGGGATTTGTCGATGCCCCGATCTCGGGCGGGCAGGCGGGCGCCGAAAACGGCGTGCTGTCGGTGATGTGCGGCGGCGCGCAGGACGCGTATGACAAGGCCGAGCCGGTGATCGCCGCCTATGCCCGCATCTGCCGCCGCCTGGGCGACAGCGGCGCCGGCCAGATGACGAAGATGTGCAACCAGATCGCCATCGCCGGCCTGGTCCAGGGGCTGAGCGAGGCGCTGCATTTCAGCCAGCAGGCCGGGTTGGACGGCGCGGCGGTGGTCGAGGTGATCTCCCAGGGGGCGGCGGGATCCTGGCAGATGGAAAACCGGCACAAGACCATGCTGGCGGATGAGTTCGAGCATGGATTCGCCGTGGACTGGATGCGCAAGGACCTGGGGATCTGCCTGTCTACCGGCGACGAGATCGGCGCCAGCCTGCCGGTCACCGCGCTGGTCGATCAATTCTACAAGGATGTGCAGAAGATGGGCGGCGGGCGGTGGGACACCTCCAGCCTGATCAAGCGGTTGCGCGACCTGGGCTGATCGGGCGAGGCGGGTCGGAATTGGCCCGCCTGCGGCGGACCAGCCTCCGGCGGCGGTATTTCCCGCCCGAAGGGGGCCCCGCGTCGCGCCCCGCTTCGGACGGGCGCGCACCGGTGTGCAGGGGATGGGGTCAGGCGTGGCGGGGATCAGTGGGTGGCTGTCTTGGAAAACAGTTGGATCACCGCGATTCCCGCGACGATCATCGCCAGACCCAGGATCGCCGGCAGATCCAGCCGCTGACCAAAGGCGACGCGGCCGATCACCGCGATCAGCACCACGCCCAGACCCGACCACAGCGCATAGACCACGCCCACCGGCATGGCGCGCAGGGTCAGCGACAGGAAGTAGAAGGCCAGCCCGTAGCTGATCACCACCAGCACCGAGGGCAGGGGTCGGGTGAACTGCTGGCTGGCCTGCAACGCGGTGGTGCCGATGGTTTCGGCCAGGACGGCGATGACCAGGGTCAGATAGGCGGGCATGGGCGGCTTCCTCAGCTGGCGACGTACCAGTCGCGGCGGTGGTTGATGGTGATCACAAGGTTCAGCACCACGGCGCCCAGCACCGACAGCGCCAGACGGTCCCAGGGCAGCACGAAGGCGGCGAAGACGAAGACGCAGGCGTCGAAGATCAACTGGGTATAGCCCGCGCGGAACCCGAGGCGATCCTGAAGGTATAGCGCCAGGATGCCAACCCCGCCCAGCGATGCGCCATGCCGGAACAGCGCCAGCAGCCCGGCCCCCGCGCACATGCCGAACAGGACCGCGCCCACGACCGGGTGCAGCTGGTCGAACTGCACCAGCTGCGGCAGCACCGCCGACAGCCCCGACAGAAGCGCCACGGCGGCAAAGGTCTTGAGGGTGAAGCGCAGGCCCATGCGGCGATAGCCGAACCAGTAGAAGGGCAGGTTCACCACGAAGAACACCAGCCCGAAGCTTTGCCCGGTCACATAGGCCAGCAGCACAGCCAGGCCGGCGGTCTGACCGGTGGCCAGTCCCAGATGGGTCAGCATGGTGATGCCGAGCGCGGTCATCGTCGTGCCGAAGGCCAGGCCCTGGGCATCGGCCAGCGGGCCGTGGCGATGGACGGGATCGTCGGTCCGGGGGGTGCTGCTCATGGTCAATCCGCGATATACCGGTCGCGCCGGTGGTTGAAGGCGATGACCCCGTTCAGGATCACCGCTCCGAACAGGGAATAGAGCACCACACGCGTCGGGAAAAGCGCGAAGGCCACCGCGAACAGCACCCCATCCACGATGATCTGCACATAGCCCGCGCGAAACCCGGTTCGGTCCTGGATCATCAGGGCGACCACGCCCAGCCCGCCCAGCGACCCCTTGTGCCGGATGACCCCCAGCAGACCGAACCCGGTGAGCACGCCGAAGATCACTGTTCCCAGCACCGGGTCCAGCGTCTTGAACGCCAACCCCAGCGGCAGGTAATCCACCATCAGCGACAGGGCGACGACGCAGAAGGCCGATTTCAGCGTGAATTCCGCCCCCAGCCGCCGCCAGGCAAAGGCATAGAAGGGCACGTTCACCGCGATGAAGACCGGGCCGAAATCCCAGCCCGTGGCGTAGGAGATGATCAGCGCCAGCCCCGCCGTCTGCCCGGTCAGGAACCCCAGAGACGTGAGGAAGACCAGCCCGACAGAGGCGGTGAGCAAGCCAATGGCCAGGCCCTGCACATCCTCCAACGGGGTGTGGCCCTGGCGGTATTCGGTGGGGATTTCTATCGGTGCGGGCATGGGGCAGCCATGGGACGCGGGCGCGCGCGGTGCAAGGGTGACGCGGCGGGCGGGATCAGAGAGGCGGGCAAAATGCCCGTGGCTTGGGCGCACCGGGATGCGATGCCGGCCAGACGATCAAAGCGCAAAGACGCGAATAGGGGGCCGGCCCGCATAGCTGCCAGGACGGGGGCCTGAGCGGATGATCGGGGCGCGGCACCGGCTTGGGCCGGGACTTGGCACAGCGCACCGTCCCGCGCGTCCTGCACGCGCCGCCCGGCGACTGCGCCAGCGGGCGGCACGCGGGGGTCAGCCGGCGAGCGCGGCGTTCAGGTTCTCCTCGATCTTCTCAAGGAACCCCATGGTGGTCAGCCACCCCTGATCCGGGCCGACCAGCAGGGCCAGGTCCTTGGTCATGTGGCCGCTTTCGACCGTGTCGACGATGACCTTTTCCAGGGTTTCGGCGAATTTGGTCAGGGCGGTGTTGCCGTCCAGCGTGGCGCGGTGTTTCAACCCGCCGGTCCAGGCGAAGATGGAGGCGATGGAATTGGTCGATGTCGCCTCCCCCTTCTGGTGCTGGCGGTAGTGGCGGGTGACGGTGCCGTGGGCGGCCTCGGCCTCCACGATCTTGCCGTCGGGGGTGCGCAGTTGCGAGGTCATCAGCCCGAGGGAGCCGAAGCCCTGCGCCACCGTATCCGATTGCACATCGCCATCGTAATTCTTGCAGGCCCAGACAAAACCGCCGTTCCACTTCATCGCGCAGGCGACCATATCGTCGATCAGGCGGTGTTCGTACCAGATGCCGGCGGCTTTGAATTTCTCGGCGAATTCTTCCTCGTAAACCTGCTGGAACAGCTCCAGGAACCGGCCATCATATTGTTTGAGAATGGTGTTCTTGGTGGACAGGTAGACCGGCCAGCCCAGTTCCAGCCCATAGTTCAGCGAGGCGCGCGCGAAATCCAGGATGGAGGCATCGAGGTTGTACATCGACATGAACACCCCGGCGGAAGGCGCGTCGAAGACCTCGTGTTCGATCTCCTGCCCGTCCTCGCCGACGAATTTCATCGTCAGCTTGCCGGGGCCGGGGAATTTCATGTCCGTCGCCTTGTACTGATCGCCAAAGGCATGGCGCCCGATCACGATGGGCTTTGTCCAGCCGGGCACCAGGCGGGGCACGTTGCGGCAGATGATCGGCTGGCGAAAGACGACACCGCCCAGAATGTTGCGGATCGTCCCGTTGGGGGACCGCCACATCTTCTTCAGGCCGAATTCCTCCACCCGCGCTTCGTCGGGGGTGATGGTGGCGCATTTGACGGCGACGCCGATCTCCTTGGTCTTTTCTGCCGCGTCGATCGTCACCTGGTCCTCGGTGCGGTCGCGTTCCTCGATCCCCAGATCGTAATACAGAAGATCGAGATCCAGATAGGGCAGGATCAGCTTGTCCTTGATGAATTGCCAGATGATCCGGGTCATTTCATCCCCGTCCATCTCCACAATGGGGTTATCCACCTTGATCTTGGTCATGGTCCGCACCTTTCGGGTCAGGATTGAATCGTCCTTGGGCGCGACATAGCGCATCGCCCCCCATCGGGGAAGCGAGGAGACCGGCCCGGCGCGGCTTCTGATCGGATCAGGGGGTCTTGCTGCGGTCCAGCTGCCGCATTTTCAGTAGTGGCGGCAGGGCCAGCAGCGACAGGACCAGCGCGGCCAGCACCAGCGGCAGGGTGGTGCCGTCGAAGGTCTGCCCGACCAGCAGCGCCACGATCCCCGCGCCCACGGTGGAAATCGCGCCCATGACCGACGCGGCCAGCCCCGCGATATGGCCCAACGGCTCCATCGCCAGGGCATTCAGGTTCCCGATGGTCAGGCCCATCTGATAAAAGGTCGCCGTCTGCCAGGCAAGGAAGCACCAGAAATAGATCCCCGCCGGGATATCCATCAGCGTCAGAATCAGTATCACGGCGCAGAACACCATGTAGCAGGACAGCGCGATGGTGATCAGCAGCCGCATTCCCAACCGCATCACCAGCGCCGCATTCACCATGGAAGAGGTCGCGCAGAACATCCCGATGGAAAAGAAGATCACCGGAAATTGCTCCGCCTTGTCGAAGGTCACGTCGAACACCGGCTGGATCAGGCTGATCATGGAGAACAGGATGGAAAAGATCAGCGTCTGAACCAGGATCGACAGCCGCACCATCGGGATGGCCATCATCTCGCGCAGCGCGAGGATCAGCTCTCCGGGGCGGAACGGGCGCCGCCGGTCGACGGGCAGGGGTTCGGGCAGGCGGATGCTGAACCACAGGACCGAGATGGTGCCGAAGAACAGGAAGGCGATAAAGATGGAGCGCCAGCCACCCAGGTCGATGATAAAGGCCCCGATGAAGGGCGCCATGGCCGGAAAGACGGTGAAGACGATCATGACAAAGGACACGATCCGCGCCATCTGCCGCCCGGAATAGAGATCACGGATGATCGCCTGCGAGACCACGCGCGGCCCCGCCGCCCCCAGTCCCTGAACGAACCGCGCCAGCACCAGAAGCTCCAGCGATCCCGCAGCCCAGGCCGCCAGCGCGCCAACAAGGTAGAGCCCGGTAAACGCCACCACCACCGGTTTGCGCCCGAAGGTGTCGGACAGCGGGCCGGTCACCAATGTGCCCGATCCCATGCCGACGATGAAGCCCGCAATGATGAACTGCGCCTTGTTGGGATCCAGCGGTGTCAGCCCCTCGGCGATTTCGGGCAGGGCGGGCAGCATGGAATCGATGGAGAAGGCGACAGTGGCCACCATCATCGCCATCAATGCGACGAATTCGATCTGCGAAACACGAGAACCCATGTGACCTCCGACGGGGTGAACCCGCAGGCGTTACCACCTTGGCCGGCGGAGGGCCAGAACACTGCGCCGCACAGACGCCTCCGCAATTGTGCGAAGATTGATAAGCCGGGGGCAGCGCTGGTGCGCGAGTGCTTGGGTCGGGGAGCGATCAGCCCTGTTCGGCCAGCCCTTCGGTGATCTCGTCGATGACCTTCAGCCACAGTTCCGGCGGTTGGGAACCGGGCACCGCGTGTTTCTGTGCCACGATGAAGGTCGGTACCGAATTCACCCCCATCTGACGCGAATGGGAATCGCGGTCACGGATCATCTGGCTGTCGTTCTCCGAGGCCAGCAGCCGCCGCACGACAGAGGCATCCATGCCTGCCCCATCGGCCACGTCGGCCAGCACGTCATGGTCCGAGATATCGCGCCCGGCGACGAAATTGGCCTGAAACAGCGCATCGACCACGGCGCCCTGTTTCTCCTCCAGCCCGGCCCAATGGATCAGGCGGTGCGCGTTCAGCGTGTTGGGCGTGCGGGGGATCGCGTCCAGGTCCATCGGCACGCCGGCCTCTTCGCCATGGCGGGCGATGCGGCCGTAGACCTCGCCGGCCTGGTCACCGAACTTCCCTTCCAGATAGGCGCGCCGGTCCATGCCTTCGGGCGGCATGTCGGGGTTCAGCTGAAAGGGATGCCATTCGATGACAAAGGGATGGCCGGGCCGCTGCGCCAGCGCGCGGTCCAGCATCGTCTTGCCGATATAACACCAGGGGCAGATCGGATCGGACAGGATATCGAGTTTGACGTTCACGTCGGGCATGGAGAGGTCTCTTTCCGCTGGGATCGGGGAAGGTTCAGACTGCCGGGGTGGCGCGCGCCACCCAAAGCTGGCGCAGCGCGCGGCGCTGAAGTTTTCCGTTGGGATTGCGCGGCATCTCATCCAGATGGACGAAGGCGCGGGGCTGCTTGTACCGGGCCAGCCGGTCGGCGGCGGCGGCTTTCAGCATCGCCTCCTCCAGCGGGGCGGGACCGGTGTAGAAGGCGATGATCAGCCGGGCATCGGCCTTGACCTCGCAATCGGTGACACCGATTTCGGTAATGCCGGGCAGGTCGGTCAGCGCCTGCTCCACCTCGATCGGGGAGACGCGGTAGCCGCCGGCATTCATCATGTCATCATCGCGGCCCAGGTAGGTGATCTGGCCCTCGCCATCCATCACGCCCTGATCACCGGTCTGGAACCAATCGCCCGCGAACCGGGCCTGCGTCTCGGCTTCCGCACCCAGGTAGCCCAGCATCAGGCCCGGATCGTCGCGATGCACGGCGATCACCCCTTCCTGGCCCAGTGGCACGGGGCCGTCGGCGCCGATCAGCGCGACGCGGCGCCCGATCTGCGGACGGCCCAAGGTGCCCGGATCGGCAGGCCGCGACGGCGAAGACGACACGAAGGTAGAGCATTCCGACATGCCGAACGCCTCGTAAAGCTCCAGCCCGGTTGCGGTTTTCCAATCCGCGCGGATCGTGTCCGACAGTTTTTCCCCCGCCGTCAACCCGTGGCGCAGGCGCGGCAAGTCTATGCGGGTGTGATGCTGCAAGATCTTGCGGTAAACACCTGGGGCAGCAGCGAAAATCGTTGCCTCGTGGCGCCGAAGAAGCAGCGGCAGCGCCTCTGCGCCGATGCCCGCGGCGGGGATCAGCGCGGTGGCGCCCACGGACCAGGGATCCATCAGCCCGGTGCCCAGTGTATAGGTCCAGTTGAACGCGCCCGCGTGCAGCAGCCGGTCATCGCCGCCCAACCCGTACCAGCCGTCATGCATCATCCGCCGTGCCCAGATCGCGCGGTGGGCATGGCAGACAGCACGCGGATTGCCCGAAGTGCCGGAGGTAAAGACGATATAGGCCAGCCGGTCCGGGTCGCCCATGGCGTAATCGGCGGGTGGCAGGTCGCGCATGGCGCGCAGCGCGGGCGCGTCGAAACAGGGCAGATCGGTGTCGGGGCAGGCGATCCCGTCACCGCGCAGGATGGCGGACGGATTCAGCGTGGCGATCATCTTCGCCACCTCCGGCGCCGTCAGCTGGGCAGAGGTCGGAACCGGCACCAGACCGGCGGCGATGGTGCCCAGAAAGGCGATCGGGAAATCCACGTCATTGCCCAGCCGCATCAGCACGATCTGCCCAGGCTCCAGCCCGGCCCGCAACAGGCCGGTGGCGGTGCCGCGCACGGCGGCCTCCAACCGGGCAAAGCTCCATCTTTCGGCGCCGGACAGGCCCAGGACGGACAGGGCGATCTTGTCGGGCAGATCCCCGGCGCTGCCCAGCACATGGGCGGCCAGGTTGAACGGATGCGGGCAGGGCGCGGGTGGCCCCTGGTCAAAGATCGAGAGCATGGCCAAGGGTTAAGGCCCGTCGGGTGCGGTTGCAAGAGGATGCGGTTGCGGTTGCATGGGCGCGGGGCCGGCCCTATACCGCGTCGCCATGACAGAGACCGACCCCAGATCGCTGATCCGCATCGCCCGTGAAAGTGGCGAGGACAGCACCGCCGAGCCATTGAACCTGGGCGAGCGTGTGCGCGAACTGCGCAAGGCCCGCAGCTGGACCCTGGAACAGGCGGCGGCACAGGCGGGCATGGCGCGATCTACCCTGTCAAAGATCGAGAACGGCCAGATGTCGCCCACCTATGACGCGCTGAAGAAGCTGGCGATCGGGCTGGAAATCTCGGTCCCGCAATTGTTCACCCCGGCGCCTTCCGCCCAGGTAACGGCGCGGATGACGGTGACGCGCTCCGGAGGCGGCGCCGATCACGCCACCGCCACTTACGAGCACAAATTGCTGGCCACGGAACTCAGCCGCAAGAAGATGCTGCCCTACCAGGCCCGCATCCGCGCCCGCGACCTGGCCGAATTCGATGGCTGGGTCCGCCACGAGGGCGAGGAATTCCTTTATGTGCTGACCGGGGCGGTGCGGTTCTACTCGGAATTCTATGCCCCGGTGGAGCTGAAGCGCGGCGATACCGCCTATTACGACAGCACCATGGGCCATAACGTGATCTCCATCAGTGATGACGACGCGACGATCCTGTGGGTGACCTCTCTGGGCTGAGCGGGTTCGCGGCGGTGTTCCGGGCCGCGTTTGATCATCGGCCGCGTCCGTCTGCCCTCCCGAATTGCAAAGGACCCCGCGCGACGGCAGGGCCCTTGGCGGGATCTCTGGCGGGAAGGCTCCGCCCCTCAGCCGGTGCGGCCCAGCGGCGTATCCTGCGCCTCCTCTGCGCCAAAGGCGTCATCGTCATTGTAGACGTCTTCTCCCGGCGGAATGTGGCGGGCGCTTTCGCCGATGTTGTGGTTGTCGCGGCTTTCGTCCATGCGCACGTCCGAGGGCATCGCCCCGGTGCGCCATTCCTCGATTTCCTCGTTGATCTCCACCAGGTCACGATTGGTTCGGCCGGCCAGGTAGCCGGCCAGCGTGGTCTGGGTGCCGTCGAGGGTCAGCAGATCATCCTCTTCGGCCTCCGGCCAGCGTTGCATGATCGAGCCGACGTAGGCCTGCCAGTTCTGGGCGATTGCGGTCCATTGCATGGGAACCATCCTTTTGCTTGGCGTTTCCCACCCAACGCCCACCGGACGCGGCGCGTTCCCTATTCCGCCTGCCACCAGGTTTCGGGCATGAAATTCACACTGTCTCCCAACAGGGGCGCGCGGCCCGACCAATCCAGGTTCGATTGGTGCGCGATACGCCCCACATCGAAGGAAAAGATCGGGATCACGTAGCGCCCTGCCGCCAGCAGACGGTCCAGCGCGCGTGCGGCAGCGACCAGCCCGTCCTGATCGCGCGCGGTGGTCATGGCGTCGATCATCGCATCCACGGCCGGCGATTTCACGCCCATCAGGTTGCGCGATCCCGCCGCATCGGCCTGCGCCGATCCCCAGTACAGCCGCTGCTCGTTGCCCGGCGACAGGGAGGCCGCGCGGCGGAAATCGGTGATGTCAAAATCCAGCGCGCCAACACGTTGATAATATTGCGCATCATCCACTGTCGTGACACGCGCGGCGATGCCCAGCCGTTGCAGCGCCTGCACGTAGACGTCGATGATCTGCTGGTCCTGCTGCGCGCCCTGGCGCAACAGGATTTCCACTGCCAGCGGCTGGCCGTCGCGCATCCGCTGGCCGCGATCGTCGACCTGCCAGCCGGCGGCATCCAGCAGGCCGGAGGCCTTGCGGAAACTGCGCCGGTTGCGCGCCGTGCCATCGCCTTGCGGCAGCGTGTAGCCCTGCATCACCGCCGGCGGCAGATCCTCGGCGAAGGGCGCCAGCAGTTCCGCCACCGCGCCCGAGGCCGGGCCGGGGCGCATCGCCAGCGCGCTGTCGGAGAAATAGGAAGTGATGCGTGGCTGACGCCCGCCGGTGATCGTGTCATTGATGAACTCGAAGTTGAAGGCATGGATCAGCGCATCGCGCACCCGGATGTCGTCCAGCGGCGGGCGGCGGCTGTTCATCACGTAGCCGGTCAGCCCGGTCGGCTGTTCTGACGGGATCTCGGTCTTGACCACATCACCGCGCTGGGCTGCGGGGAAGTCGTAATCGCGGGCCCAGGCCTCGGCGTTGAATTCGCGCAGATAGCTGATTTCCCCGGCCTTGAAGGCCTCGAACAGGACATTCTGATCGCCGAAATGCTCGATCCGGATCGTGTCGAAATTGTTGGTTCCGCGCCGGATCGGCAGGTCGGCGCCCCAATAATCGGGATCGCGGCGCAGCACGACCGAACGGCCGGGATCCACGCTGTCGATCACGTAGGGCGCCGATCCGATCGGAGCCTCGTCCAGCCCGCTGGCGGTGAAATCGCGCCCCTCCCATTGGGCCTTCTTCAGGATCGGACGCAGGCCGACCAACAGCGCCAATTCGCGGTTCTCTTCGGCAAAGGTGAAGCGGACAGAGCGCGGCCCGGTCTGTTCGATATCCGCGATCATCGTCCACAGGCCGCGGTAGCGCTGATTGCCGCGCGTGCCCAGCGTCTCGTAGGACCAGATCACATCCGCCACCGTGACCGGGCTGCCGTCGGAGAACCGGGCCTCCGCACGCAGGGTGAATTCGACCCAGGACCGGTCTTCGGGCACCTCCACCGATTCGGCCAGCAGACCGTAGAGGGCAAAGGGTTCGTCCTGATTGCGCTGCATCAGGCTTTCGTGGGTGAGGAACCGCAGCTGCCAGGGCACGCGCCCCTTCACCACGAAAGGATTGATCGAATCGAATCCCCCCGTGTTGCCATCGACCAGCGTGCCGCCCTTGGGCGCGTCCGGGTTGGCATAGGGCAGGGACACAAAATCCGGTGGCAGCTCCGGGGTGCCGTACATAGCTATGCCATGCTGCGGCTGCGCAGATGCGGCGGACAGCGCAAGAGCCCAGCAAAACAGGGCCATGACCGTCCGCAGGATCAGGTAAGATTCTGGCCGAAGTTTGGCGATCATCCGCGCTGCTCCCGTATTGTTGACGGGAAGGATACGGGTGGTTTCGTGCCTTTTCAAACTTTTAACTTCCAAAGCTCGTCTGCCTCGCATATAAAGAGAGCACTGCTCGATAGGTTTCTTGCCTGTATGAAACCTGCCTCAATAACTGAACGCCGGCCTTGTGCCGGCGTTTTTTTTGTCTCCTGCCATTACGATGCAGTCTGGCGCAATGCGGGACCGACCCTCCGGCGGCGTCTTGCGAACCGCCCGTCCCGAATTCCGCCGTACCGATTCCCTGTCACCGTTTTGCGATCCGCTCTCGAATTTCGCAGACGCAGCATTACACTCGGGACGGACGGGGATGCACCCGGACGCGGCGTCACGATGTGTGGGCCGCGCAGGCAGGCAAGGAGAGGCACATGTCACTGAATGGCAAAACCGCAATCGTTACCGGATCCACCTCGGGGATCGGGCTGGGCGTCGCCCGCGAATTGTCCCGCGCCGGGGCGTCGCTGGTGCTGAATTCCTTCAGCGACCGAGAGGAAGACCACGCCCTTGCCGCCGAGTTGGCGCAGGAGACGGGCAATCCGGTGCGCTATATTCAGGGCGACATGTCCAAGGGCGCCGAATGCCGCGCCCTGATCGAGACGGCGGGCGCCTGTGATATCCTGGTGAACAACGCCGGCATTCAGCACGTCGCCGCCATCGACGAATTCCCGACCGAGAAATGGGATGCGATCATCGCGATCAACATGAACTCCGCCTTTCACACCACCGCTGCTGCCCTGCCGATGATGCGCAAGGCGGGCTGGGGCCGGGTGATCTACGTGGCCTCTGCCCACGGGCTGACCGCCTCGCCCTACAAATCGGCCTATGTCACGGCGAAACACGGCGTTGTCGGCATGACCAAGGTCGTGGCGCTGGAAACCGCGCAGGAGCCAATCACCGCCAATGCGATCTGTCCGGGCTATGTCTACACCCCGCTGGTAGAGGCCCAGATCCCCGACACGATGGAGAAATACGGGCTGAGCCGCGAAGACGCGATCCGCGATGTGCTGTTGCAGCGCCAGCCGTCCAAGGAATTTTCCACCGTGGAGCAGATCGGCGGCATCGCGGCCTTCCTGTGTTCGGCGGCGGCGGAGCAGATCACCGGCACCTCCATCAGTGTCGATGGCGGCTGGACCGCGTTGTGAGGGGCGCATGACCCCCGCAACCGGCAAGAAGACCCCGGCAGGCGACCGGCGCGGGGCCGCCTCGCCCCGGCGCATCAATCTGGCGCTTCAGGGCGGGGGTGCGCATGGCGCCTATACCTGGGGCGTTCTGGACCGCCTGCTGGAAAGCGATGAGGTGGAGATTGCCGCCATCTCCGGCACCTCCGCCGGGGCGCTGAACGGGGCTGCGCTGAAGGCCGGGCTGGCCCGGAACGGTCGGGAAGGGGCGCGGGAGACGCTGAACTGGCTATGGTCGCGCATGGGAGCGATCGACGACATGCGGATGCCGGCCTGGATGGGCGGGCCTGCCGCCTGGCCCGCCGCGCAGGCGATGTCGCGGGCGATGGAATATTCGCTGCCCTTTGCCATGGCGGATGCGGCGGCGCGGCTGTCCTCGCCCTATGCCTGGGGGCCGATGTGGCAGAATCCGCTGCGTCCGGTGGTCGATGATTTCGATTACGGCGACGTCTGCGCGGGCGAGGGGCCAGAGCTGCATGTCTGCGCCACAAACGTGCGTGACGGCAAGATCCGCGTGTTTACCGGCGACGAGATCAGCACCGATGTGATCCTGGCCTCGGCCTGCCTGCCGACGATCTTCCAGGCGGTGGAGCTGGACGACCCCCGTACCGGCCGGAGAGAGGCATTCTGGGACGGCGGCTATACCGGCAATCCGGCGCTGTTCCCGTTGTTCGATCCCAGGTTGCCGGCGGATGTCGTCATCGTGAACATCAACCCGCTGGAACGCGATGACATCCCCGTCACGCCCACGCAGATCAACAACCGGATCAACGAGATTTCCTTCAATTCCTCGCTGTTGCGGGAATTGCGCGCGATCGATTTCGTGCAACGTCTGATCCAAATGGGCAAGATGCCCGAAGCGGCGATGAAATACGTGCTGGTGCACATGATCTCTGACGACAACTTGATGCAGGAACTGTCCGTCGCGACCAAGCTGATGCCGAATCCCGTGCTGCTGCATCGGTTGAAGGACGCCGGGCGACAGGCCGCCGGACGGTTTCTCGCGGCGCATCTGGACGATCTGGGGGAACGGTCCTCGACCGACCTGCGGGCGATGTTCGACTGAATGTCAGGCGCGCCGGGCCGGGCGCCGGACCGGGGCTTCAGCCCTGTTTGCCACGCTTGGCCGGTTGGGTCGGATCCTTGGCGTTGGGATAGACCAGCCCGGCGGAGATCACCAGCTTGGCCGCTTCTTCCACCGACATGTCCAGCTCGATCACGTCTTCGCGCGGCAGGAACAGCAGAAAGCCCGAAGTCGGGTTGGGCGTGGTGGGGACAAAGACGCTCAGCAACGGGCTGCCGGTTTCGGCACGGGTCGCGACCTCGCCCTTGGCGGTGGTGGAGACAAAGCCGATGGCCCAGATCCCCTTGCGCGGATATTGCACCAGGCAGGCGGTTTCGAAACTGCGTTCGGTCTGGGCAAACACCGTTTCGGCAATCTGTTTCACGCCGGAATAGATCGACCGCACCACCGGCATCCGGTCCACGACGCTTTCGCCGTAACGGATCAGCGACCGGCCGATCAGTCCCTTTGCGACCCAGCCGACCACGATGGTGAACAGCAGGAAGAAGATGATTCCCACACCGCGCAGGTTGATGCCGATGTATTTTTCCGGCTGGAACCGTTCCGGCACCAGCGGCAGGACGAACCCGTCGACCCAGCCCAACATGGTCCACAACAGCCAGATGGTCAGCCCGATGGGCGCGATCACAACGATCCCGGTCAGGAACGAGGACCGGAGCCGGGCAAAAAGTCCGGGACGGTTGCGCAGGGGTTGGTTCAATGGGTCGCTCATCAGCCCGTCCGGAGGAGTGTTCGGATAAGGAACCTAGGCACTCCTCCGCAGCGCGGCAATGGGCAGAGCGCGGAATTCGCGCGCAAATCAGTCCGCTTTGCCAAGATGTTGGGCAATTCGGGCCGCAAGGCGGGCATTGTTGCGCACCAAGGCGATGTTCGTGGCCAGGGACCGGCCCTCCGTCAGCTCGAAAATGCGTTGCAGCAGGAAAGGGGTGACGGCCTTGCCGAGGATGCCCTGTCGGGCCGCCTCTTCCAGGGCACGGGCGATGATCGGGGTGATCTCCGCCTGCGGGATCTCGTCCGCCTGCGGCACCGGGTTCACCACCAGCTGGCCGCCGGGAAGACCCATCGCGGCGCGCATCCGATGGGCGGCGGCGATCTGCGCCGGATCATCCAGCCGCAGCGGCGCGGCCAGTCCCGAGGCGCGCGACCAGAAGGCCGGAACCTCGTCCTGGCCGACAGCGATCACCGGCACGCCGTTGGTTTCCAGCACTTCCAGCGTCTTCGGGATATCGAGAATCGCCTTGGCCCCGGCCGCGACCACGGTGACGGGGGTTTCGGACAGCTCCCGCAGATCGGCGGAGATGTCGAAGCTGTCCTCCGCCCCGCGATGCACGCCACCGATGCCGCCGGTGGCAAAGACGCCGATTCCCGCCAGCCGCGCGGCGATCATCGTCGCCGCCACCGTGGTTGCGCCGGTGCCGCCGGTGGCCAGGCAGGCGGCCATGTCGGCGCGCGACAGTTTCGCCACGTCCTGTGCCTGGGCCAACCGGTCCAGCTGCGCATCGGTCAGACCGATATGCAGCGTGCCGTGCATCACCGCGATCGTGGCGGGCACCGCGCCCGCATCGCGGATGTCCTGTTCCACCTGACGCGCGGTTTCCACGTTCTGGGGAAAGGGCATGCCGTGGGTGATGATCGTGCTTTCCAGCGCGACAACAGGGCGGCCGGCCTCCTGCGCCTGCGTCACCTCGGGAGAGCGGAGAATGCGAACCATGGGATTTCCTCGAGCTTATCCGGTATCGCCTGACACATATCGCGCCGCGGCACGAAGCGCACGGCCCAGCGCGTCTTCCCGTGCGGCACCTTCGGCCTCGGCCACGATATGGGCGGCCATGAAGGTATCGCCGGCGCCTGTCACCCGTGTCACCAGAACCTCCGGCGGGTCCAGGGTGACGACGCCAAGCGCATCCGCGTCGCTGGCGCGCTGGCCGCCATTGGTCACCAATGCGCGCAACGCCCCGCGCCGGACCAGCGCGGCGGCGGCTGTGGCGCTGTCGGTGAACTGATCCTGGCAGAGCAGCCCGGCCTCCTCCAGGTTCACGTACAGCAGCGCGCGGGTGTGCGTCAGGAACGGCCGCAGGCGCTGCGCCTTGCCCGGCGATGCCGGCGCCACGCGCAGATCGGCGGCGGCAAAGGCGGCAGAACCGGCGATCTCTTCCAGCTGGTGGGTCGTCAGGTTCCCGTCCAGCGCGATCCGCCCGGCATAGGGCTGGTCCGCGCTGCCCAGGGCGCCGCCGGTCAGGGGGCGCAGGATCTTGGCGCCGGCGGCTTCCAGAGAGTGGGCATCGGCGATGGCGGCGATCAGACCATTGGCCCCTTCGACAGCCATGTAGCGATCCGTGGGCAGATCGTCGGAGCGGTAGATATGCGCCGTCTCCATCCCCATTTCCGCGCAGGCGGCGATCAGCTCGTCACCCTCGGGATCACGGCCAACAGCGGTCAGCAGGGCGGGTCGCAGCCCGAACCGGGCCAGTGTCATGGCGATGTTCATGGCCACGCCGCCAGGCAGGCGGGTGATCCGTCCGGGCACATCCGATCCCTGCCGCATGTGACTGGCGGAACGGCCGATCACGTCCCACAGGACGGATCCGATGCAAAGGATATCTGGGCTTTGGCTCATGCGTCCCTTGTGATCGGCGCGGGGCACCTGCGCAAGGCTCTTGTGCGTTGTCCCCGGAGCCACTGGCGGATCTCCGGGGCGGGGTGGACCGGTCACCGAAACGGGTGCGCGGGGCAGGGCCACGAGGCGTCTCCTTCGGCCTTTCGATCCTGCGTGCAACGCCATCTGCGCCCACGCCCTGCCTGTCCACGTCTGTTACCGGTGAGCCGCGCGCGATCGGTGCCCGGCCTCACGGGACGGCGAAGGTCATGTTGGCCCACAGGGTTTCCCACATCACGTTCTTTTCCTCCGCCAGGGCGGCGTCGGGTTCGCGCAGCACAACGGCGTCCAGCTGATAGGCATGGCCAGGTGCCACCGCGATCCGCGCCTCACCCGCCGCATCGGTGCGTGTTGTGGTCACGGTGACCTGACCGTCGGGCGCGCGGGCAAAGATCTCGACCTGCGCATCGGGACGCGGCGCCCCCCGGTAGAGCAGCCGCACCGGCATGCCGCCGGACAGATCGTCGACATAGGGGTTGGCCAGGGCCAGGAATTCAGTTTCCATCCCGGTGGCACGGTCGGATCCCGTGCCCTCGCCCACGGCGATCAGCGTCTTGCAGAAGCGGGTGTAGGCCTCCCGCACGCCGTTCCGGGGCAGGCCGCGTTCGGCGTGGCGGGGCAGGAGGGTCGGCAAATCCTTGTGGGCGGCGAACCGGCGCACCAGGTCGAAATCGTCATAGGTCAGCGTCGACAGAGTGGATTGGTAGACCAGTACCGCCAGCCCGGCCCGCGTGTCACGGGCCGGGATCTGCACGGCGGGACGGTCGCCGGGGCGGCCGGTCACCGGGGCGGCGGTTCCGGCGCGCAACTGCTCCATCCGGGCGATACGGCGGTCGTACCAGACCAGGTCGGTGCCCACGAACCCCTCGCCGTTTTTCATCGCCACCCGCAGTTCGGCGTCAGGCGCGACTTGAAACTCCTCGGGTTCCAGCCAAAACTCATGGGACAGCCCCGCACCAGACAGGGCCACCAGGGACAGCAGGGAGAACGCAGTGCGTCGGATCATCTTTTTCATGGCGACCAAGCTGCGCCACAGGGCCGCCATGTCAAGGGTCCGCGCCGCATCGCTGGCCGCGATCCTGCTGTGGACGGCGCTGTTGCCTGCCGCCGCGCATGAGGTGATCCCCGCCACTGGAGACCTGCGGCTGGCCGAAGGGCAGGTGACCCTGACGCTGGAACTGAACGCCGAGGCGCGGGTCGCCGGACTGAACCTCGACGGGGTGGAAGATACCAGCGAGGTCGAGGGCAACGGCGATTACGACAGCCTGCGCGCGCTGCCGCCCGCACGGATGCAGGCGCGGATCCGCGCGGCCTGGGACAGTATCGGCCCGGGGGTGATCCTGACGGCGGATGGCGGCGGCGCCTTCCCGCTGACCCTGACCGACATCACCGTGCCGGAAGTCGGCAGCCCCGATCTGCCGCGCCGTACGCGGCTGGTCCTGACCGGCGATCTGCCCCCTGCCGTCGGCGCTGTCACCCTGACCTGGGGAGCGGGCAACGGCACGCTGATCCTGCGCCATGTCGGAGTGGAGGACGGCTTCGCCGGCTACCTGGACGGCGGCGACACCTCTCCGCCGCTGACGCCGAAGGGCCGCGGCGCGCTCGGCGCGGGCGCCGCCTTTGCCGCCTACATCCCGGTGGGGTTCACCCATATCGTGCCCAAGGGGCTGGACCACATCCTGTTCGTGCTGGGTCTGTTCTTCCTGTCACCGAAACTGCGGCCGTTGCTATGGCAGATCTCTGCCTTCACGCTGGCGCATACGGTGACGCTGGCGCTTGGCGCGTTGGGCTGGGCCGATGCGCCCGCCCGCATCGTGGAGCCGCTGATCGCGCTGTCCATCGCCTTTGTCGCGGTGGAGAACATCCTGTCCACGCGGTTGCACCGATGGCGGCCGGTTCTGGTTTTCGCCTTCGGATTGCTGCACGGGCTGGGCTTTGCCTCTGTCCTGTCGGAGTTCGGCCTGCCGCAGGCACAGCTCGTCCCGGCGCTGCTGGGCTTCAACATCGGGGTCGAGCTGGGGCAGTTGGCTGTGATCGCGGTGGCCTTCCTGGCGCTGGCGGTCTGGTTCCGCGACCGTCCCTGGTACCGCCCGCGCATCGCGGTGCCGGCCTCGGCGGTGATCGGTCTCGTCGGGTTCTACTGGTTCGTGGAGCGGGCATTCCTGTAGCACGGCCCGCGCCACCCCCATCCGCGCATTTGCATTTTCGGACGCGGGGGCGTATCTGAAAACTGTAGACGAGAGGAGACCCCGATGGACCAGCAGATCATCGCCACGCGCCCGATTGCCCGATGCTCTGTCCCTTTGTCCCAGGTTCTCCATGCCTTCCCTCACCTTTACGGAACTTACGTTTGCCACGCCTGATGGCGACCCACTTGTCACCGATCTGACCCTGTCGTTCGGTCCCGGCCGCCATGGGCTGATCGGGCGCAACGGCTGCGGCAAATCCACCCTGCTGCGATGCATCGCCGGGGCGTATCCCATCGCTTCCGGACGAATTTCCACCTTGGGCAATGTTCACCTGCTTCGGCAGGACAGCGGCGGCAGGGCTGTGGCCGACGTGGCCCACGCCCTGGGTCTGACCGCCGCGCTGGCCACGTTGAACCGGCTGCTGGCCGGGCAGGGCACCCTTGCCGATGCGGACCGGGCGGACTGGACCCTGCCGGACCGCGCGGCGGCGGCGCTGGCGCGGGTCGGCCTGCCGGATCTGTCCCTGACTGCGCCCACCACCTCCCTGTCGGGCGGGGAACGGATGCGTCTGGCTCTGGCGGCCGCCCATCTGTCCGGCGCTGACGTGCTGCTGATGGATGAGCCGACCAACAACCTCGATACGCCGGGCCGGGAACTGGTTGCGGAGCTGATCGCCAGCCATCCCGGCGTCGTGCTGGTGGCCAGCCATGACCGCGCCCTGCTGGACCGGATGGACCGCATCATCGAGCTGGACGCCCCCGGCGGGGCGGTCACCGTCTTTGGCGGCGGTTGGAGCGAATTCGCCATCGCCCGCGCCGCCCGCCAGGCCCGCGCCGATGCCGCGCTGGCCAAGGCGGATGCCGATCTGCACCGCGCCGGGCGCGACCGGCAGGAGGCGCGCGAACGGCAGGCCCGGCGGGATCGCCACGGCCGGGCGCAGCGCGGTTCGCAGGCCAAGGTGCTGCTCAATCGCCAGCGGGAGCGGTCGGAGGCCACTGCCGGACGGGGCGCGCGGCTGTCCGGGAATGCTGTCGCGCGCGCCGAAACCGCCCGCAGTGCCGCCCGCGCCGAGATGGCGCCGCGCCTGCCCCTGCGGATGATCCTGCCACCCTGCGACCTGCCGGCGATGCGGCGGGTGCTGTCGGTGCGCGGGCAGGTGTTGCGAGCCGGGCCGCACCGGATCGCCGCCCCGGAGCTGACGTTGCGCGGGCCGGAGCGGGTGGCGATCGTCGGCGCCAACGGATCGGGCAAATCCACCTTTCTGCGGGCGTTGATGGCCCTGGGCACGGGCGGGCAGGGACCGGGCGCGGATCCGGTGCCGCGCGCGCTGCTGGACCAACATGTCAGCCTGTTGGGCCGCGAGGGAACGCTGATCGGTGCGATGCGTCGTCGGCACCCGGCGCTGGACGCCGAACAGGCCCGCGCGGCTCTGGCGCGGTTCGGCTTTCGCGGCGCGGCAGGCGCGCGTCCGGTCACGGCGTTGTCGGGGGGCGAACGGCTGCGCGCCGGGCTGGCGCTGGTCTTTGCCGCCGTACCGGTGCCACAGCTGCTGATCCTGGACGAACCGACGAACCACCTCGACCTGGCCGCGACCGAGGCGCTGGAACAGGCGCTGCGCGACTATGACGGCGCGATCGTGCTGGTCAGCCACGACAGCCGGTTCCGCCAGGCCATCGGCATCACGCGGCAGGTGGCGATGGGGTAGCGGCGCGCGCACAGCCCCCATATGACGCGCAGAACGGGCTATGACACCGGTCCCGTCCCTTTCGGCCTTGCCACCGGGATGGGCGCGGTGTATGGCACCGCCACTCAATCCCGCAGGCGGGGTCGGGCCGCTCGGGGGAGACATCCCCGAAGGTCCACCGGTTGAAGCTTCCGCTTCTCACCCCCGCCAAGGCTAAACCGGAAAGGAAAAGACATGGCTCTTCCCGAGTTCTCCATGCGCCAGCTGCTGGAAGCAGGCGTTCACTTCGGCCACCAGACGCAACGCTGGAACCCCCGCATGGGCGAGTTCATCTACGGCGCGCGCAACGGCATCCACATCCTGGACCTGACGCAGACCGTCCCGATGCTGGACCAGGCGCTGCAAGTCATCCGTGACACCGTCGCCCGTGGCGGCCGCGTCCTGTTCGTCGGCACCAAGCGCCAGGCCTCGCTGCCCGTCGCCGAGGCGGCCGAGAAATGCGCGCAATACTACATGAACCACCGGTGGCTGGGCGGCACGCTCACCAACTGGAAGACCGTGTCCCAGTCCATCAACCGCCTGAAGGCGATCGACGAGCAGATGGAACACGGCGCCGAGGGCCTCACCAAGAAAGAGCGCCTGGGCATGGAACGTGAGCAGGCCAAGCTGCAAGCTTCGCTGGGCGGTATCCGCGAAATGGGCGGCGTGCCGGACCTGCTGTTCGTCATCGACGTCAAGAAAGAGGCCCTGGCCATCGCCGAGGCGAAGAAGCTGGGCATCCCCGTCGTCGCGATCGTGGATACCAACTGCTCCCCCGACGGGATCGACTACATCATCCCCGGCAACGATGACGCGGCCCGCGCCATCTCTCTCTATACCGACCTGGCCTCCCGCGCGGCCATCGACGGCATGACCGCCCAGCTGGGCGCCGCCGGCGTCGACATGGGCGCCATGGAAGAGGCCCCCGCCGAAGAGGTCGTGGCCGAAGAGACCCCGGCCGAGGCATAAGCCCGCCGTTACACAGCTGTCACCGGCTGCGGGCATACCCGCGGCCGGACCATTCCAGACGAAGGAGACGCCCCATGGCGATCACAGCCGCACAGGTGAAAGAACTGCGCGAGATGACCGGCGCAGGCATGATGGATGCAAAGAAGGCGCTGACCGAAACCGATGGCGACATCGAAGCCGCGGTTGACTGGCTGCGCACCAAGGGTCTGGCCAAGGCCGCGAAGAAATCCGGCCGTGTCGCCGCCGAGGGCCTGGTGGCCGTCGCCGTCGACGGTGGTCAGGGTGTCGCCGTCGAAGTGAACTCCGAAACCGATTTCGTCGCCAAGAACGCCGATTTCCAGCAGATGGTGCAATCCTTCGCCACGGCCGCCCTGGCCGTTGACGATGTCGACGCGCTGAAAAACGCCGAGATCGACGGCAAATCGGTGGATGCGACGCTGACCGACAAGATCGCATTGATCGGCGAGAACATGACCCTGCGCCGGATGGCCAAGATCTCCGGCGATCAGGTTGTGTCCTACGTGCACAACGCCGCGGCTCCCGGCATGGGCAAGATCGGCGTGCTGGTGGCGTTGAAAGGTCAGAACGAAGAATTCGGCCGCCAGGTCGCGATGCACATCGCCGCAGCCAACCCCGCCTCCCTGGGCGAAGCCGATCTGGACCCGGCGCTGGTGGAGCGTGAGCGCACCGTGCTGACCGAACAGGCCCGCGAATCCGGCAAGCCCGAGAACATCATCGAGAACATGATCAAGGGCCGGATGAAGAAGTACCTGTCCGAAGTCACACTTCTGGGCCAGGCCTTTGTCATCAACCCCGACCTGACGGTCGAGGCCGCCGCCACCGAAGCGGGCGTCGAAGTCTTGGGCTTTGTGCGGCTGGAAGTCGGCGAAGGCATCGAGAAGCAGACCGAAGATTTCGCCGCCGAAGTGGCCAAGGCCGCCCAGGGCTAAGCCCCGGCGTCATCGCGCGAACGATCCCAAGGGGCCGGTGCAGATCCGGCCCCTTTCTCATGTCTGGTTCACCGATCCGGGGCAACGGGGCAGGGCGCCCGCCCATTGGGCGCGCCCATGGCACCCGTCTGCGGCGGCATTTCTCCGGCGCTTGCCCAGAATTCCGGCCGGTTTCACAGGACAGAAGACGAATCCTCTCCCCCAGCCCATCGAGACAGGATAATCCTCTCCCAACGCAGAGGATTTCAGTCACTTCACCTTCGCCATCCGGGGCAATCTTGACCGGGATGAAAGGAGAATCCGATGGACCATATTTCCGACACGCTGCACGCGATCATCGACGACGGGAAGCTGGCGCGCTCGTTCTCCTACGTGGGAGGCAAGTGGACGGCGGCGACGGGTGGCGGCAGCATCGCCGTGACCAACCCCGCCGACGGCAGCCGCATCGGCGAGATTGCCAGCCTGACCGCCGAGGACAGCCGCGCCGCCGTGGATGCCGCGCAGGCCGCCTTCGACGGCTGGGCCGGGATGCTGCCGCAGGAACGCGCGGCCATCCTGCGCCGCTGGATGGAACTTCAGATCGCGCATCGCGAGGATCTGGCGCGGATCATGGTGATCGAACAGGGCAAACCGATCTCAGAGGCGCGCGGCGAAATCGACTACGGTGCCGGTTTCGTCGAATTCTACGCCGAGGAGGCCAAGCGCCCGGATGTGGAGGGCGTCACCAGCCATCTGCCCGATGCGGAGGTGGAGCTGTGGCTGGAGCCTGTGGGCGTGGCCGCGCTGATCACGCCGTGGAACTTCCCCTCCGCCATGCTGACGCGCAAGGCCGCCGCCGCGCTGGCGGCTGGCTGTACCGTGGTGGCCCATCCCTCGGCGGAAACGCCGTTTTCCGCCCTGGCGCTGGCCGAGCTTGCGGAACGTGCGGGCTTCCCGCCCGGTGTGTTCAACGTGGTGACGGGCGATGCGCCCACCGTGGTGAAACCCTGGACCGAAGACTCCCGCGTGCGGGCGCTGTCCTTCACCGGTTCGACCCAGGTGGGGCGGCTGCTGTATGCGCAATCCAGCGCCACGGTAAAGAAACTGGTGCTGGAGCTGGGCGGCCATGCGCCGGTGATCGTCTTTGATAACGCCGATCCCGCCCTGGCGGTAGCGGAGGCGATCAAGGCCAAGTTCGCGACCTCGGGCCAGGATTGCCTGGGCGCCAACCGGATCTTCGTGCAGCGCGCGCTGTATGACGCATTCTGCACCGAATTCACCCGTGCCGCGCAGGCGCTGACCTTGGGCCGGGGCATGGATGATCCCGACCTTGGCCCGCTGATGAACGCCGCCGCCGTGGCCAAGCAGCAGGACCACGTCAAAGACGCGCAATCGCGGGGCGCGCGGCTATTGTGCGGCGGCACGGTCCGGCATGACCTGGGTCCGCTGTTCTACCCGCCCACCGTATTGTGCGACGTCCCCGCCGACGCCCGGATCATGACCGAGGAGACATTCGGCCCCGTCGCGGCGATCGTGCCCTTCGACACCGAGGACGAGGTGATCGCGCGGGCCAATGACACCGAATACGGTCTGATCGCCTATGTCCATTCCACCGATCCGCGCCAGATCTACCGCTGCACCCGCGCGCTGCAATTCGGCATGGTGGGGGTGAACCGGACCAAGGTGACCGGCGCGCCGATCCCGTTCGGCGGGATGAAACAATCCGGGTTGGGGCGTGAAGGCTCCAGCGCGGGGATGCGCGACTTCATGGAACTGAAATACGTCTGCCGCGACTGGGCCAAGCTGGGCTGAGCGCGAAGAAGGAAAGGAAAGACGATGCTGGAGAACGATCATCTGGAAAGCTGGGACCGGGAGAACTTCTTTCACCCCTCCACCCACCTGGCCGAATTCGCCCGTGGCAACGCCCCGCAACGGGTGATGAAGACGGGCAAGGGCGTGCGCATCACGGATCGCGACGGCAACGAACTGCTGGATGCCTTTGCCGGTCTCTACTGTGTGAACGTGGGCTATGGCCGTCAGGAAATCGCCGAGGCGATCGCCGATCAGGCGCGGGAACTGGCCTATTACCACGCCTATGTCGGCCATGGCACCGAGGCCTCGATCACCCTGTCCAAGATGATCCTGGATCGTGCACCCGAAGGCATGTCCAAGGTCTATTTCGGGCTGGGCGGATCCGATGCCAACACCACCAACGTCAAGCTGGTCTGGTATTACAACAACGTCCTGGGCCGCCCCGAGAAGAAGAAGATCATTTCCCGCTGGCGCGGCTACCATGGCTCGGGGCTGGTGAACGGCTCCCTGACCGGGTTGAAGCTGTTTCACGACAAGTTCGACCTGCCGTTCGACCGCTTCCTGCATACCGATGCGCCCTATTACTTCCGCCGGGAGAAGCTGGACCAGACAGAGGCCGAATTCGTCGCCGAATGTGCCGCCAACCTGGAGGCGATGATCGCGGAAGAGGGCGCCGATACCATCGCCGCCTTCATCGGGGAACCCGCGCTTGGCACCGGGGGGCTGGTGCCGCCGCCCGCCGGCTATTGGGAGGCGATCCAGAAGGTGCTGGACAAGCATGACATCCTGCTGATCGCCGATGAGGTCGTCACCGGCTTTGGCCGGCTGGGGTCCATGTTCGGGTCCGATCACTACGGAATGCGCCCCGACATCATCACCATCGCCAAGGGGCTGACCTCGGCCTATGCGCCGCTGTCGGGCTCCATCGTGTCGGACAAGGTCTGGAAGGTGCTGGAAGAGGGCACCGACAAGTTCGGCGCCTTCGGCCATGGCTGGACCTATTCCGCCCACCCGCTGGGTGCGGCGGCGGGCGTCGCCAACCTGAAGCTGCTGGACGATCTGAACCTGATCGAGAATGCGGGCAGCGTGGGCGCCTATTTCAAATCCGCGCTGCGCGATGCCCTGGGCGATCATGCGCATGTGGGCGACATCCGGGGCGAGGGGCTGCTTTGCGCCGTCGAATTCGTCGAGGACAAGGCCGATCGCGCGTTCTTCGATCCGGCCAAGGGAACGGCGGCGCAGGTCAACAACGCGCTGTTGCGGCGGGGCGTGATCAGCCGGGCGATGCCGCAGGGCGACATCCTGGGCTTTGCCCCGCCGTTCTGCCTGACGGAGGCGGATGCCGACGAAATCGCGACCAAGCTGCGCGAGGCCGTCACCGAGGTGCTGGGTTAACAAGCGTCGCCCCGGGGATCATCCCCCGGGGCGATGTCGTTTCACGAGGGAGGAAGAGAAGATGAAGATCGGTGTCCCGAAAGAGATCAAGAACCACGAATACCGCGTCGGGCTGACCCCCGAAAGCGTGCAGGAGCTGTCGGGGCGGGGCCATGAGTTGGCCGTACAGACCGGCGCGGGCGCAGGGATCGGCGCGACCGATGACGCCTACCTGGCCGCGGGCGCGCAGATCCTGCCCGATGCGGGCGCGGTCTTCGGCTGGGCCGACATGATCGTCAAGGTCAAGGAACCGCAAGCGGCCGAACGCGCCATGCTGCGGCCCGGGCAGATCCTCTACACCTATCTTCACCTGGCGCCGGACCCGGATCAGACGCGCGATCTGGTCGCCTCGGGGGCGGTCTGCATCGCCTATGAGACGGTGACCGATGCGGCAGGTGGTCTGCCGCTGTTGAAACCGATGAGCCAGGTGGCGGGCCGCATGTCGGTTCAGGCAGGCGCCGCCGCGTTGGAGAAGTCGCGCGGCGGGCGCGGTGTGTTGCTGGGCGGCGTGCCTGGCGTGGCGCCCGGACGTGTGGTGGTGATCGGCGGCGGCGTGGTCGGGTTCAACGCCGCGCAGATGGCCGTGGGCCTTCAAGCCGATGTCACCATCCTGGATCGCAACCCCGCCCAGTTGGAGCGGCTGGCCACCCATTTCGGTGCCTCTGCGCGGGTACTTCATTCCACCCAGGCCCTGATGGAGGATCTGCTGCCCCGCGCCGACCTGGTGATCGGCGCCGTGCTTATCCCCGGCGCCGCCGCGCCCAAGCTGGTGACGCGCAAGATGCTGGCCACGATGCAGCCGGGTTCGGTCGTGGTGGACGTCGCCATCGATCAGGGCGGGTGTTTCGAAACCTCCCGCGCGACCACCCATCAGGATCCGATCTACGTGGAGGAGGAGGTGGTGCATTACTGCGTCGCCAACATGCCCGGCGGCGTGGCCCGGACCGCGACCTATGCCCTGAACAACGCCACGCTGGACCACGCCATCGCGATTGCCGGCAAGGGCTGGCAACAGGCGTTGAAGGACAACGCCCACCTGCGCGCGGGTCTGAACGTCGCGGATGGCAAGATCACCTGCGCCCCGGTGGCCGAGGCACTGGGCTACGATTACCACGCGGCGGAGGCTCTTCTGGGCTGACACCTCGGGCGTCCGCCGTTCCCGACAGGAGGCGGCGGCGGGCGCCTGGCGTCAGTTCGCGCCGCGCAACAGGTCGAACGGAGGGGCACCGGCGCTCTTGACCGCCTTGGTCACGATATAGCTGAAATAACGCGCCAGCCCGATCCTGTCGTCCAGCATCTGATCCATCAGGCGCTGATAGGCGTCGATGTCGCGGGTGGTGACCTGCAACAGGAAATCATGGCCGCCGCCGATGGCCCAGCAGGCGGTGACCTCGGGCGTCTTGCGCATCGCGTCCTCGAAGGTACGAAAGCTGTCGGCCGTGTGGCTGTGCAGCTCTGCCGCGACGAAGACGACGACATGCGGGCCCAGCACCTTCAGGTCGAACCGGGCATGATAGCTGCGGATCAGCCCGGCCTTTTCCAGCCGTTGCAGGCGGTTCCAGCAGGGCGTGGCGGACAGGCCGACACGGTCGGCCAGGGCCGATTTGGTGATCCGCCCATCCTCGGCCAGCGCCACCAGGATGGCGATGTCGCGATCATCCAGCGCGATCATGCGCGGATCACCGTGCCCGCATCGCCCAGAAGGCCCAGGGCGTGGCTGGCGATCGCGGTATCCTGCGCGCCGGTGCCCGTCAGGTCGCAGATCACGCAGCCGGGGGGGCGGGGCAGGGCGCGCGCGATGAGCTGCCCCAGCTCCGGCGGGGTGTCGGGCATCAGGCCGGCGGCGCGGGCGGCCTCCAGCTCTCCGCTGGTTTCGCATTGGCTGAACCGGTCGCAGACATAGAGATCGGCGGCGGCCAGCGCCTGCGGCGCGATCTCGCCCTTGCCGGGCTGGTCCGATCCCATGGCGGTGATCAGCAGATCGGGGTGCAGCCATTCGGCGCGGACCAGCGGACTGCGCGCGGGCGTTGTGGTGACGACCAACTGGGCGCGGCGCACGACGTCCTCGGCGCTGCCTGCCACGCGGGCGGTCAGGCCGGGATCTTGCGACAGGTCTGCGGCACAGGCGGCGGCGTGGTCCGGGTTGCGCCCCCAGATCAGCACGTCGTCGAAGGGACGTTCCAGCCGCGCGGCGCGGATCTGCATCCGGGCCTGCACCCCGGTGCCCAGCACGCCGGCCACCGAGACCTGCGCCGGCGCCAGATGCCGCGCGGCCACGGCACCGGCGGCGGCGGTGCGCAGATCCGTCAGATAGCCATTGTCCAGAAACACCGCCTGCACCAGACCCGTCTGGGCCGAAAGAAGGACCATCAACCCGTTCAGCGACGGCAGGCCAAGCGCGGGATTGTCGAAGAAACCGGGGCTGACCTTGATCGCGAAACCGTCGAAACCGGGGATATAGGCGGTTTTCACATCGACCTCGCCATTGGCCTGCGGCAGGTCCATCGACAGAATCGGCGGCATTACCACATCGCCACGCGCCAGCGCGGCGAAGGCGGTTTCGACGACATCGACGGCGGCGCGGTCCAGGGGCAGGGCGGCGCGCAGCTCCACCTCTGTCAGGATGCGGATGTCATGGGGCATGGTGGCGTCCTTTCACGGTATATGCGCCCAGTTGCACGTCCTGGCCCGTCACCACGCGGGTGAACATCTCCATATCCACGTTGCGCCCGGTGATCACGGTGGCCGTGGGTCCGGACAGCGTCACCTTTCCGGCCAACCCGGCGGCCAGACCCACGACACAGGCTCCCTCCGCGATCAGTGCATCGTGGTAGTACAGGGATTGCATCGCGGAATAGATTTCCTCCTCGCTCACCAGCACGACGTCGTCCAGAAGATCGCGGCACATCGCAAGGGTCAGCCGGTTCGGCGCGCCGATCCCGCCGCCCAGGCTGTCGGCCAGCGAGGCGACCTCGGTCACCGGGACGGGGCGGCCCGCATCCAGCGCGGCCTTCATCGCAGCGCCCCGGTCCATGGAAATGCCGGTGATGCGGATGCCGGGGTTGATGGCGCGGGCGGCCAGCGCGATGCCTGCGGCCAGACCGCCGCCCGACAGCGGGATCAGCAGATGCGCCAGATCGGGACGGGCCTCCATCAGTTCCAGCCCGATGGTACCCTGACCCGCGATCACGTCCGGGTGGTCGAACGGCGGGATCTCGGCCAGCCCGTCCTCAGCCGCCAGGCGCCGGCTTTCGGCTTCGGCCTCGTCCTGGGAGTTGCCGCAGATCCGCACCTCGGCCCCCAGGGCGCGGATGCCGTCCACCTTGGTCTGCGGCACCAGCGCGGACATGCAGATGACCGCCCGCAGCCCGCGCGCGCGCGCCGCATAGGCCACGCCGCGCCCGTGGTTCCCGGTAGAGCAGCAGGTGACCCCGGCGGTGCCCTCTGGCAGGCGGGACACGGCATTGAGCGCGCCGCGCAATTTGAACGCGCCGATGGGCTGGGCGATTTCAAGCTTCAGCAGCAGCTCCTGACCCAGCCGGTCGGAATGGTACGGGCTGGGCACCAGCGGCGTGTTATCGGCCACACCTGCAATGGCGCGGCGCGCGGCGAAGATATCCATGAGGCGTGGCGTCATGCGTCCTCCGGCGTTCGGGATGGGTTTCGGACGCGGCAGCCGCGCCCGAGGTCCAGCATGTCGAATTTCGGGCCGGGAACAAGGGGGCGCGTGACCCGCGGGCGCTGCAACCCGATCCACGCGGGAAAGCGCGTAGGATCAGATAGTTGCACGCCACGGGTCAAGTGGGACGACGAGACCGGAACGCAGACCGCGCGCCCGGTTGAGCGCGCGGAAACCCCCGAATTTCCAAGATATGACAGGACCCGTTCGCCCGGGCGGTTAACGAATCATTAACATAATACCGATTACACGCATCACATTTCGATCATCCCAGGGCGTAGCCCGCCCCGCGCACCGTACGCAACGGATCGTCGCCGCCGTGCTGGCACAGCGCCTTGCGCAGACGGCCGATATGCACGTCCACGGTACGCGTATCGACGTAGATATCGCGCCCCCAAACCCGGTCGAGCAGTTGTTCACGCGACCAGACGCGCCCTGGCTTTTCCATGAAGGTGGACAGCAGCCGGAATTCCGTCGGCCCCAGCTTCAGCATCTGTTCGGACCGCGTGACGCGATGCGTATCGCTGTCCAGCACGATGTCCTCGTATTCCAGACGCTCACCCACCGATGCGGGACGCGTGCGACGCAGTTGCGCCCGCACACGGGCCATCAGCTCGATCACGGAATATGGTTTGACGACGTAGTCGTCGGCGCCGGTCTCTAGCCCCCTGACCCGGTCGACTTCCTCTGACCGGGCGGAAAGCATGATGATCGGAACACCGCGCGTGTCGGACCGCATCTTCAGCTGGCGGCAGACCTCGATGCCCGAGACATTGGGCAACATCCAGTCCAGGACGATGATGTCCGGCGCCGCCTCGTTGATCAACAACAGCGCCTCTTCGCCATTCTCCGCCCGCGAGACCCGAAACCCCTCGGCTTCCAGATTATAGGCCAGAACCTCGCGCTGCGCTGGTTCGTCTTCGACTACAAGAACCGTCGGCTGATCAATCATGTCACGCCTCGCGACCTGCCGGGGCAATGGGTGCCACGTCGGGATCGATGGAGGTCAGATCCTTCTTCGGGCGCGGATCCTCGGGCGTTTCGCCGGTGACAAGGTAGATCACCTGTTCCGCGATGGAGGTCACGTGATCGCCCATCCGCTCCGTGTTCTTGGCAATGAAATGCAGGTGCATGCAGGCGGTGATGTTGCGCGGATCCTCCATCATGAAGGTCAGGAATTCGCGGAACAGCGCGTTGTACATCTGATCGACATCGCGGTCACGCTGGATGACCTCTTCGGCCAGGGCGGCGTCACGTTGGATATAGGCGTCCAGCGCGTCTTTCAGCATGTCCTGAACCTCCCGCGCCATCCGACGCAGCGCGGCGTTGGAGCCATGGATCGGGTTGAGCTGCACCAGAACCGAAGTCCGTTTGGCCATGTTCTTGGCGTAGTCCGCGATCCGTTCCAGATTGGCGGAGATCTTGATCACCGTCAGCACCAGCCGCAGGTCCACCGCCGTCGGCGCGCGCAGCGCGATCAGCTGTGCGGCGTCGATGTTGATCAGGTTTTCCAGCTCGTCGATGGCGCGATCGCTGGCGCGGACCTTCTCGGCCAGTTCCTCGTCACGGGCGTCCAGCGCTTCGGAGGCGTCGAGGATGGAGGCTTCGACCAGCCCGCCCATCTTCATGATGCGGGCCTGGATCAGTTCAAGATCGCGATCGAACGCGCTTGCGATATGTTGGTTGTCCATTGGTATCTCCCCCGGATTAACCGATGCGTCCGGTGATGTAACTTTCGGTGCGCGGATCTGTCGGGTTGGTGAATATCTGCGATGTGTCGCCATATTCCACCAGGTTGCCGAGATGGAAAAACGCGGTCTTCTGGCTGACGCGCGCCGCCTGCTGCATGGAGTGCGTCACGATCACGACCGAGAAGCTTTCGCGCAGCTCGTCGATCAGTTCCTCCACCTGGCCGGTGGCGATGGGATCGAGCGCGGAACAAGGTTCGTCCATCAGCAGGATCTCCGGCTCCGTCGCGACGGCGCGGGCGATGCACAGGCGCTGTTGCTGGCCGCCGGACAACCCGGTGCCGGGCGCGTGCAGCCGGTCCTTGACCTCGTCCCAGATGGCGCCGCGGCGCAGGCTCCTCTCGACGATCTCGTCCAGGTCGGCCTTGCCCTGGGCCAACCCGTGGATGCGCGGGCCATAGGCGATGTTGTCGTAGATCGACTTGGGGAACGGGTTCGGCTTCTGGAACACCATGCCGACCTTGGCGCGCAGTTGCACCGGGTCGACCTTGGGGTCGTAGATGTTCTCTCCGTCGATCAGGATGTCACCCTTGACGCGGCAGATGTCGATCGTGTCATTCATCCGGTTCAGCGTGCGCAGGAAGGTTGATTTCCCGCAGCCCGACGGCCCGATGAAGGCAGTGACGGTGTTGTCCTCGATCTCGACGTCGACGTCCTTGATGGCATGGGTGTCGCCATAGAAGACCTGCACGTTTCGCGCGGAGATCTTGTTCGCTTTCGTGTCCACTTTGCTCTCCGGATGCTGGGTATCGTACATGAGTTGCGGCCCTTTCTCTTACCACCGACGCTCGAAACGGCGGCGCAGGATGATGGCGATGATGTTCATGGTCATGAGGAACAGAAGCAGGATGATGATCCCGCCCCAGGCCCGTTCGTAATAGGCTGGATCGGCCCGTTTGGCCCATTCGTAGATTTGCGCCGGCATGGCCGAGTTCGGATCCATGAAGCCGCTGATCACACCATCGGGCGCGTTGGAGGCAATGTAGCCGACCATCCCGATCAGCAACAGTGGCGCGGTCTCTCCCAGGGCCTGTGCAAGGCCGATGATCGTGCCGGTCAGGATGCCGGGCATGGCCAGCGGCAGCACGTGGTGGAACACCGATTGCATCTTGGATGCGCCCAGCCCCAGAGCGGCATCGCGGATCGATGGCGGCACCGCCTGCAACGAGGCCCGGGTGGAGATGATGATCGTCGGCAGGGTCATCAGCGTCAGCACCA
This sequence comes from Pseudooceanicola aestuarii, assembly GCF_010614805.1. Taxonomy (NCBI): domain Bacteria; kingdom Pseudomonadati; phylum Pseudomonadota; class Alphaproteobacteria; order Rhodobacterales; family Paracoccaceae; genus Pseudooceanicola; species Pseudooceanicola aestuarii. The sequence continues at coordinate 127,430 of NZ_JAAFZC010000002.1, read as the reverse complement.
GCCCGCCGACCAGCGGCGCCGATTGCGGCAGGTGCACGAACTGGATGAAGACCGCCAGACCGAGGATCCCGAAAACGATCGAAGGAACGGCGGCCAGGTTGGAGATATTCACCTCGATCAGGTCGGTGATCCGGTTCTTGGGTGCGAATTCCTCAAGGTAGATGGAGGCGGCGACACCGATCGGCAGGGCCAGCAGCAGCACCACCAGCATCATGAACAGCGACCCGATCATCGACACGCCGATCCCGGCCTGTTCGGGGCGGCTTTCGGAGGCGTCGGCGCCGGTGATGAACGCCCAGTTGAAGGTGGAGCGCATGATGCCCGCCTCCTGCATCCGGTCGGCGACGTCCAGGTGTTCGGCATCCAGGTTCTTGTCGCGGGCCAGCGACTCGCGGGTCACCCTGCCCTTGAAATACCCGTCCACGCGGGAAGAGGCGAGCAGGTCGAATTCCACCGTCTGCCCGATCAGCATCGGGTTTTCCAGTACCCGGTCGCGGACCTGTGCGGCGGCAGAGGCGGACAGGATATCGCCGACATCCTTGGCCTTCTCGAAGGGGATGTCGATCCCCTGCCCGTTCAGTTGCGCGACCAGGCTGTCGATGATCACGGGCTTGTAGCCGAAGGTGGAAACCTTGGCCATTTCCTTCGGATCGCGGTTGCCGGTCTTGTCCAGCTTGGCCTCCGTCAGGGTGATCGGCACGGTCAGGTAGGTCTGGGTGAACGCCGGGGCGCCGTTGCGGACGATGGCGAACAGCAGCGTGACCAGAAAGACCAGGCCGATGCCGACAGCGATCATGCCGTAGGTCTTGAACCGGCCTTCGGCGGCGTTGCGGCGGCGCGTGTGGCTGTCGAGTTCCAGCAGCGACGTCGCCTTGCGCGCGCGCGGGGTGGCGGCACCAGGGGTGGTTGCGTCGGTCATTCGTACTGCTCCCGGTATTTGCGCACGATATAGAGCGCGAAGATGTTCAGCCCGAGGGTGATCACGAAGAGCGTCATGCCCAGGGCAAAGGCCACCAGCGCCTCGGGAGAGGCGAAATCGGCATCCCCCGTCAACTGGCTGACGATCTTGGCGGTGACGGTGGTCATGGCGTCGAACGGGTTCATCGACAATCGGGCCGCGGCCCCTGCCCCCAGCACCACGATCATGGTTTCGCCGATGGCGCGCGAGGCGGCCAGAAGGATGGCGCCGACGATACCCGGAAGGGCCGCGGGGATCACCACCTGCTTGATCGTTTCGGATTTCGTCGCGCCCAGCCCAAGGGAGCCGTCGCGCATGGATTGCGGCACCGAGTTGATGATGTCATCCGACAGGGAGGACACGAAAGGGATCAGCATGATCCCCATCACCAACCCCGCCGTCATCACCGCCGTGCCGCCCTGCATCCAGCCCAGGCCGCCCTGTTCTCCGAATGCCTTGAGCAGCATCGGACCGACGGTCAGCAGCGCGAAAAGGCCGTAGACGATGGTCGGGATGCCCGCCAGGACCTCCAGGAGCGGCTTGGCAAAGGCGCGGGTTGTGGGGCTGGCGTATTCGGACAGGTAGATCGCGGCGAACAGCCCGATCGGCACCGCCACGAGCAGCGCCAGGATGGAGATGTAGAACGTGCCCCAGAACAGCGGCAGAATCCCCAGCTCCGAGCCGCCGCCGAAGGACGGGCTCCAGGTCAGGCCAAAGAAGAACTCGTCGGCCGGATAAAGGCGGAAGAACTCGATGGTGTTGAAGACCAGCGACAGGACGATGCCGACGGTGGTCAGGATGGCGATGGAGGCGGCGGCGATCAGCAGCGCCATCACGACCTTCTCGACCGAATTGCGGGCGCGGAAGTCACGGTTGGTCCGGCTGAGCGCATAGCCCAGCCCGGCCAGCGCCAATAGCAAAACGACGACACTGCGCGCGGTGCTGCCCAGGGTGTTCAGTTCACGGTAGCGTTGCGCGGCGTTCAACGTCGCGTTGTCCACATCCGATCCGAGGGCGACACCGACCTGGGCCAGCGTGCCGCGCACGTCGGTGGAGCCGGCATCCAGCGCATCTGCCGCGCCCGCGGTCAGGGCCCCGCGTGTGACCGCCAGGTCCAGCCCGTCGGCGACCCGGCGCACGTCGGACATGATCAGGTTAAGCTGACCGCTGTTTTCATAGCTGGCCGCCGGGATCAGGTCGGCGACGCGATACTGGATGGCCGCAGGCTGCGCGATCAGCCAGACGCCCAGCAGCAGCAGCGCGGGCACCAGCACGAACAGCGCGGTGTTGAAGCCGTAATAGGACGGCAGCGAATGAAGATTACGACTGTTCCCGTCGGCAGAGCGCATCGCACGCCCGCGTCCGAGAACGTAGCCGACGACGGCGAGCGCCAGAACGATCAGGAAAATCCAAGTTGCCGACATGGGAAACGTACCCGGAGAGTTGAGAATGGAAAACCGCGCCCCAGTCCTCGTGACGGGACGCGGTGGGATCAGGTGCCGGGGCCGCCGTGGGCCCCGGCGTCGGCGATCACATCGCCGAACCCATGGTGTCTTCGTTGGACACGCCGTCCTGGGTGGCGCCCAGCTCGGGGTCGGAGACCAGGCCGTATTCGCTCAGCGGGCCATCGGGGCCGGCCATGTCGTCGGAGACGAAGAATTCGGCGTATTCCTTGACGCCCGGGATCACGCCGATGTGGGCTTTCTTCACGTAGAAGAACAGCGGACGCGACACGGGGTAGTCACCGGAGGCGATGGTCTCGGTGGAAGGCTCGACGCCGCCCATGGTGGCCACTTTCAGCTTGTCGGTGTTGTTCTCGTAGAACGCCAGGCCAAAGACGCCGACACCGTTGGTGTTGCTGTCGATACGGGCCAGGGTCTCGGTATAATCGCCATCGATGTCCACGGACTTGCCGTCGGTGCGGACCGCCATGCAGGCGCCTTCGGCCGCATCTTCGTCCATGCCGCTGTCCATGAAGGCCTTCATGGCGCCGGTGTCTTCGCAGCCTTGCAGCAGCACCTTTTCCTCGAACACTTCACGGGTGCCGTGCTTGGTGCCGGGGATGAAGGTCATGATCTCTTCGGCGGGCAGGTCGGCGTTGACATCGGCCCAGGTCATGTTGGGGTTTTCGACGATCTCGCCGGCGTCGTTGACGACTTTCGGCGACAGGGCCAGAAACCAGTCAGAGGCTTCGAAGGCGGTGTATTCCGGGCCGTCGATCTGCGAGGCGAAGACGATGCCGTCATAGCCGATGCGCACTTCGATGATGTCGGAGACGCCATTTTCGGCACAGGCCTTGATCTCTTTTTCGCGAATCTTGCGGGACGCGTTGGCCACATCGATGGTGTTTTCGCCCACGCCTTCGCAGAAGCGTTTCAGACCGGCGGAGGAGCCACCGGATTCCACGACCGGGGTCGGGAAGTCGAAGTTTTCACCGAAAGCCTCGGCCACGATGGAGGCATAGGGCAGCACGGTGGAAGAGCCGGCAACCTGCACCTGGTCGCGCGCGGCGGCGGCGGATGCGGAAACGGCAGCGATCGCCACAGCGGAGGCGGTCAGTTTCATGAAAGACATGGATTGCTCCTGATTGATGTTCGGCCGCCCCCCCTTGGGCAACCTCATGAGCGGGGGGTAGCCATGGCCCGCGATGCTTTTGTGACACCTGTGTAACGGTTTCATGACACTCGTCCGGGCCGCCCCGTTGATCCGCGAAAAAAAGCCGATACGCCGCGTCAAGGCATTGCGCCGAGGGGTGCAGAAAGCCCCGATGACGGGCCGCTTCGGTCCGGGTATGGAAGAGAACTTTCCGGGTAGGCAGGGTGTGTCCCCTGCTCCGTGCGCTGACGCGCCAGGCTGTGCAGGGTCAGGCCAGATCAGCCGGAACCGAAGGGGTGTCAGCTGGCGGGCAGGATGACGGTGATGCGCGTGCCCTGCCCTGCCTCACTGTCGATGCGCAGCCGGCCCCGGTGCCGATTGACGATATGCTTCACGATGGCCAGCCCCAGTCCGGTCCCTCCCATCTCGCGGGAGCGGTGACTGTCCACCCGGTAGAACCGTTCCGTCAGCCGCGGCAGGTGCACCTCGTCGATGCCCTGTCCCTTGTCCGCGACAGTCAGGATCACCGCCGGGCCTTTCAGCTGCCGGGCCATCGCCTGTGCCTCCAGCGTGATCGCGACTTCGCCGCCGCTGCCGCCGTACTTGATGCCGTTCTCGACCAGATTGGTCAGCACCTGGCGCAGCTGGTCTGCATCGCCCTGCACATGCAGCGGCTGATCATCGCCCAGAATTCGCAGGTCGATCGCGGCCTCGGTCGCCAGCGGCGCCAGGGTAGAGCGCACGGACCGCACCAGCGCCCCCATCTCCACCCGTTCGGCCGGACGCATCCGCTCCTCGCTTTCGACCCGGCTCAACGACAGCAGATCCTTGACCAGCCGCTCCATGCGCCCGGCCTCGTTGGCCATGATGTGCAGGAACCGCTGCTGCGCATCCGGATCGTTGCGGGCCGGACCCTGAAGCGTTTCGATGAACCCCAGCAGCGCGGTCAGCGGGGTGCGCAGTTCATGGCTGACATTGGCCACGAAATCGCGGCGCATCTTCTCTGCCTTCTCGACATGGGTGATGTCCTCGAAACAGGTCAGAACGCCGCTGCCAAAGGAGGTTTCGACATAGGTGCAGGTCACATCGAAATTGTGGTCCTGCCCGCCGCGCGTGGTCAGCATCCGGGTTTCGCGGGTCTGCTTGTCACCAAGCGAGGCCTCCACCGCGTCCAGAACGGCGGGTTGGCGAATCGCGGTGATGAAGTGGCGCCCGGTGATGCCCGGCCCCAGCAGTTCCAGCGCCAGGTTGTTGGCGGCGATGATGCGTTCGCCCCGCCCCACCAACAGGGACGGCAGCGGAATGGCGCGCAGAAGCGCGGTCAGGGAATCGCCTGTCATGTGCCCTTGGCCCTCTGGCTCCGGTCGTGGTGGTCGCGCTGTCCTACCCCCACCGATGTCGGGCTGTAAAGGCGACAGCCCGATCCGAGGCCAAGGCGTTTCTGGCCGGGCCCCGGTCAGTCCCGTCTCCGTCTTCAGTCCAGCGGCGCCAGCCCGTCGCGAAACCGGCGCATATTGCGCTGGTAGCCCAGGGCCGAGGCCTCGATCTTCGCGATCGCGGCCGCATTCAGGTCGCGTGCCACCCGGCCCGGCGCGCCCAGCACCATGGAGCCGTCGGGGATCTCCTTGCCTTCCGTCACCAGCGCCCCTGCCCCGATCAGGCAGTTGCGCCCGATCCTGGCGCCGTTCAGCACCGTGGCGCCCATGCCGATCAGCGTGTTGTCCCCGATGGTGCAGCCGTGCAGCATCGCCTTGTGACCGATGGTGCAATTGCGCCCCACCGTCAGGGGGAAGCCCATGTCAGTGTGCAGCACGCAGTTTTCCTGCACATTGCTGCCCGCGCCGATGCGGATCACCTCGTTGTCGCCCCGCAAGGTGGCGCCGAACCAGACGGAGCTGCCGGATTCCAGCACGACACGGCCAATCACATTGGCATCGGGGGCGATCCAGAAATCGCCGTCCTCGGGAGTTTCGGGGCGGGCATCGTTCAGGGCGTATAGGGTCATCCACGTTCCTCGAACTGTGTGTTGAGATCCTGCACCACGGCCATGATGCCGGGCTGCTGCGACAGGCGCATCCGCTCTGCCTTGATGATGATGCGCAGACGGGTTTCCGTCTCGTCCAGATCGTCGTTCACCAGGACGTAATCATATTCCGGCCAATGGCTGATTTCATCGCGGCTTTTCTGCATCCGGCTGGCAATCACCTCGTCGGCGTCCTGGGCGCGGGCGCGCAGGCGCCGTTCAAGTTCCGCCATGGAGGGGGGCAGGATGAAGATCGACAGCACATGTTTGCCCAGGGCGGAATTGCGCACCTGCTGACCGCCCTGCCAATCGATGTCGAACAGCAGATCCTGCCCGGCGTCGATGGCCTGTTCCACCGGCCCGCGCGGGCTGCCGTAGCGGTTGCCGAAGACCAGCGCGTGTTCCAGCATGTCCCCGCCGGCCACCATTTGCTGAAACTCCGTGTCGGAGTGGAAATAATAATGCACGCCGTTCTCTTCGCCTGGGCGCGGCGGGCGGGTCGTGGCGGATACGGAAAAGCGGATGTCGCTGTCCCAGTCCAACAAGCGCCGGGCCAGGGTGGATTTTCCCGCCCCCGAGGGCGAAGACAGAATGATCAGAAGACCGCGGCGCTGCGTCATGGTTCAGGTCCGGTTGCGTCGATTTCGGGGATCTGATCGCAGGTTTCGCCCTGGGGTGCAACGTCGTGCCCCCGGCGCCCGGCGCAGCACCCGCGCGCGGGGTCGTCCCTGCGGCGGCTCTTGCGCCCGCCCGTCGCCTGCCGGCGGCGATGCGGTGCAGCTGTCATTCGATATTCTGCACCTGCTCGCGCAGCTGGTCGATCACCGCCTTCAGCTCGAGCCCGAGGGCGGTCAGGTCGGTGTCCTGAGCCTTGGCGCACAGGGTGTTGGCCTCGCGGTTGAATTCCTGGGTCAGGAAATCCAGCCGACGGCCCACCGGGGCCTCCTGCGCCAGCAGGTCGCGGGCGGCACCGATATGGGCATGCAGGCGGTCCAGCTCTTCCGACACGTCGGCCTTGATTGCCAGCATCGCCAGTTCCTGGGCGATGCGCTCCGGCTCTACCGGGCCAAGGCTGTCGGCCACGCGGTCCAGCGCAGCGCGGTGGTGGGCGGCGATGCGGTCGGCACGGGCGCGCACGATCCGCGAGGCGTCCCGCGTCAGGGTCTCGATCCGGTCGAGCTGCTCGGCCAGCACGGCCGACAGGGCGGTGCCCTCGGCGATGCGCATGGCCAGGAATTCCGCCAGCACCGCGTCGAAATCCGCCGCCAGAGCGGCGGCCAGCTGGCTGTTGGCGTCGCCCTCCGCCCCGGCCTGTTCCAGAACGCCGCGCTGGTGCAGGATGTCGGTGGCGCGCGCCGGTTGCAGGGCGATGCCCTGGATTTGGGCCTGGGCCTCAACCTGCTGCATCAGGGTCAGAACCGCGCGCAGCTGGGCGGCGTTTATCCGCAAGCTGCTGCCCTGGTCCTCGCGGTTGATACGCAGGTTCAGGGTCACGTTGCCCCGCGCCAGCGCGCCGGAGAGTTTCTGCCGCAACGCCGTTTCCAGCCCCGACAGCCAGTCCGGCACCCGCACCCGCAGGTCCAGCCCACGGGCATTGACGCTGCGCACGTCCCAGGACCAGCTGTAACCCTCGCGGCTGCCGGTGCCCGAGGCGAAGGCGGTCATGGATCGGGTCATGGGGTCTGGTCCTTCCAGCTATGTGGGGTCAGGGAAGCGCATGATCCGCTCCGGATCAAGGCGCAGAGCAGCGTCAAGGCCGATCGGCTTTGCGGCAGGACGGCACGGGCCGGTACGGTCGCGCGCCAGCCAGTTAACCCTTTCGCAACGTTTCTGCTAAAATTCGGCGAAATTGTGGCATATTAACGGCTGAGTAACCTTGATGCCCGTAGGATTAACCATTCCGGGAGGGCGCGAAACGCTTGGTACAGCTGTCATTATCGCGCACAGTTCGAAGGGGACCAATGTGGCAGCGTCGGATCGTGGGGAGTGATGCCATGCGGATCGAACGGAACCTGACAGGGCGGTACTGCCCCGGACGGGCATCAAGGTGAACGAGGCGCGGTTCGAAATGCTGAACATGCTTGACGCCTATTGGGAGGCGTTGCGCGGCGAGGCGTTGATCCCGGCCCGCGCCGAGATCGATCCGCGCGGCATAGAAACCGCCCTGCCCCATGCCTTCATCCTTGAACAGATCGCCCCCGGCCTGGCCCGGTTCCGAATCGCGGGTTCGCACCTGATCGCGCTGATGGGGATGGACCTGCGCGGCATGCCGGCCTCCGCGCTGATGGTCCCGCCCGCACGGGACGGGCTGGCCGTGGTTCTGCGCCAGGTCTTCGAAGGCCCGTCCAAGGCCCGGTTGACCCTTCAAGGACCGGATTCCATGAATGGCGCGGCGCTGGCGGCGCGCATGATCCTTCTGCCGCTGCGCGACGAGGCCGATGCCTGTAGCCGTGTTCTGGGCTGCATCGCGACAGCAGGCCCGATCGGCAAGGCGCCACTCCGGTTCAACGTTCTGGCGCATGAGGTCACGCAGTTGGTAGCGGGGCCGAGGTCCAGGCCGCTGCGTCCCTCCCGGCCCATGCCTGGACTGGCGGAGCGGCAGACTCCCTTTGCACCGCGCGGCAGAGATCGGCACGACGAAAGTGACACCGCCCGCCTGCGCCCCGGCCCGCGCCCCTACCTGCGCGTTGTCGACAGCGAGACGGAGTAGCACCACAACCGAAGCGCGCCGCGAACCGAGGCAGAGGGGGCGATTCCGCATCGCTTGGGCCTATCGCCTGTTCGGCGGCCTGCTGACCTATCTCCGCGCTTGGCACAAAAAACCGGCGCGACGGGCTGCGTCGCGCCGGTTGATTCTCCTGTGCCGCGCGTCCCGGACCGGGCCCGGAAGAGAGCGCGCCTGTCAGGCTGTACCCACAGGCCCGAGCCCGTCAGCCCGCGGCGGCGAGGCGGGTTTCGCGCAGGGCGGTCAGTTCCTCGGCCACAAGGAACGCCAGTTCCAGCGATTGCGAGGCGTTCAGACGCGGGTCGCAGGCCGTGTGATACCGATCCGACAGATCCTCGTAGGTGACGGCCTTCACGCCGCCGACGCATTCGGTCACGTCCAGGCCCGTCATCTCGAAATGCACGCCACCAGGGATCGTGCCTTCGGCGCGATGTATGGCAAAGAACTCCTGAACCTCGCGCAGCACCGCATCGAAGGGCCGGGTCTTGTAGCCGCTGTCGGACTTGATCGTGTTGCCGTGCATCGGGTCGCAGACCCACAGCACATTGGCGCCGGCCTCCCGCACGGTGCGGATCAGGCGCGGCAGATGTTCGCCCACCTTGCCCGCGCCGAACCGCGCGATCAGCGTCAGCCGCCCGGCCTCGTTGTCGGGGTTCAGCTTGGCCATCAGGATCTTCAGATCCTCAGACGTCATGGAAGGACCGCATTTCAGGCCGATCGGGTTCTGAACGCCCCGCGCGAATTCCACATGGGCACCGTCGGGTTGGCGGGTGCGGTCGCCGATCCAGATCATGTGACCCGAGCCCGCAAGCCATTTGCCGGTGGTGCTGTCGATGCGGGTCAACGCCTCTTCGTATTCCAGCAGCAGCGACTCGTGGCTGGTGTAGAAATCCACCTGCCGCAGCGCGTGCTGACGGTCGGAGGTGACGCCGGCGGCACGGATGAAATCCAGCGTGTCGGAGATCCGGTTGGCCATGTCGCGGAACCGCTCTGCCTCGTCCGTCTCGGTAAAGCCGAGGGTCCAGCGATGGACCTCGTTCACATCGGCATAGCCGCCGGTCGAGAAGGCGCGCAGCAGGTTCAGCGTTGCCGCCGATTGCATGTAGGCCTGCAACATCTTGTCGGGATTGGGCGACCGCGCGGCTTCGGAGAAGTCGAGTTCGTTGATGATGTCACCGCGGTAGGAGGGCAGCTCCACACCATTGACGGCCTCCATCGGGGCGGAGCGCGGCTTGGCGAACTGACCGGCCATGCGCCCGACCTTCACCACCGGAACCTTGGCCCCGAAGGTCAGGACCATGGCCATCTGCAACATCACCTTGAAGGTGTCGCGGATCGCATCGGCGCTGAATTGTTCGAAGCTTTCTGCGCAATCGCCACCCTGCAACAGGAAGGCTTCGCCACGCGAGGCGGCGCCCAGTTGATCCTTGAGGCGCCGGGCCTCCCCGGCAAAGACCAGCGGCGGATACTTGGAAAGCTGGGCCTCGACCCGGCCGAGCGCCTCGGCATCCTGATACTCGGGCATCTGCACCCGCGGCTTGTTGCGCCAATCGGACTTGGACCACGTGCCCATTGCTTCCTCCGCATTCTGGTCAATCGTCGATGGTGTATAGGCGACACTCGGCGAAAGTTCCATAACGTAATTGCGACCCTTGACGTCGCAGATGGCCTCGTCTTGAAATGCTTGGAACGGGATTGCCGCCGCGGATCATCCGCACCCCGGTTGTCCGCCGCCGACTGCCACTCCTGCCACCCTGCGCGAGGCGCCCATGCCGCATTCTCCCTCCTCGGCCCCGCCCCTGCCCGACGATCCGCGCCCCGGCACCGGATCGGACTTGCGCGGCGCCGATGCGGCGCGGCCCCGGCATTTCGCCTTCGTGCTGCTGAACAACTTTTCCCTGCTGTCGTTTTCCTCCGCCCTGGAATGCCTGCGGATCGCCAACCGGATGGCGGGCTATGCGCTCTACACCTGGGAACTGCAAAGCCTGGACGGAGAGACGGTCACCTGTTCCGGCGGCACCGTCTTTGCCGTCAGCGGGACGATCCGCGAACAGGCCCGTGACGATACGATCCTGCTGTGTTCGGGCATCGCCGTACAGGATGAGACGGATCGCCGGCTGCTCAGCTGGTTGCGGCGGGAGGCGCGGCGCGGGCTGACACTGGGCGGGCTGTGCACGGCGTCCTATGCGCTGGCCAAGGCCGGACTGCTGGACGGCAAGCGCGCCACGATCCACTGGGAAAATCAGGACAGTTTCGCCGAGGATTTTCCAGACGTGACGCTGACGAAATCGGTCTTCGTGGTGGATGGCAACCGCCTGTCGACCGCCGGCGGCACCTCCTCCATCGACCTCATGCTGAAGCTGATCGCCGATCACCACGGCGAGGATCTGGCCAACGCCGTGGCCGACCAGCTGATCTATTCCTCCATCCGCACCGATCAGGACACGCAACGTCTGTCCGTCCCCACCCGCATCGGCGTCCGCCATCCCAAGCTGAGCCAGGTGGTGCACATGATGGAAGCCAATATCGAGGAACCGATCAGCCCCGCCATTCTGGCCCGCGATGTCGGCATGTCCACGCGGCAGCTGGAACGCCTGTTCCGCCGCTATCTGAACCGGTCGCCCAAGCGGTATTACATGGAACTGCGCCTGCAAAAGGCGCGCAACCTGCTGATGCAGACCGACATGTCGGTGATCAACGTGGCGCTGGCCTGCGGCTTTGCCTCGCCGTCGCATTTCTCCAAATGCTACCGCGCGCAATACCACACGACCCCCTATCGCGAACGTGGCAGCCAGTCGACGCGCCTGTCGATCTGAGCACGCGGGCGCCCTGCCCCGGCGTCACGCTCCACGGCGGCCAAGCGCCTTGCAAAACCGGGGGTTGCAGGGAGCGCATGGCGGCTTTTCTTTTGCAAACGTCCTGCTAGGGTCACGAGTCGGGACCATTGTCCAATAGGGAGACATGTCATGAAAAAAGTATTGCTGGCAGGTGTTGCCACCGCCGCCCTTACCGGCGCCGCATTCGCGGAAAGCCATTCCGAAGAGGTCAAGATCGGGGTTATCCTGGGCTATACCGGCCCGATTGAATCGCTGACCCCGCAGATGGCCGACAGCGCCGAGCTGGCGATGAAGGAAGTCAACGACAGCGGCAAGTTCCTGGACGGCAAGATGCTGGCTTCGGTCCGTGCGGACAGCACCTGCATCGACAGCGCCGCCGCGACGGCCGCCGCCGAACGTCTTGTCACCACCGATGGCGTGGTCGCGATCATGGGCGCCGATTGCTCCGGCGTGACGGGCGCCGTGCTGTCCAACGTGGCCGTGCCGAACGGCGTGCCGATGGTGTCGCCCTCCGCGACATCCCCCGCGCTGTCCACGGCGGAGGACAACGGCCTGTTCTTCCGCACCTCGCCCTCCGACGCGCGTCAAGGCGATGTTCTGGCGGCCATTCTGGCGGACAAGGATATCTCCGAAGTCGCCGTGACCTACACCAACAACGATTACGGCAAGGGTCTGGCCGATGCCTTCGCCTCCTCCTTTGGCGGGACCATCACGCTGTCTGCCCCGCATGAGGACGGCAAGGCCGATTACGCGGCTGAAATCGGTGCGCTTGCCTCGGCCGGGGGCGAAGTTCTGGTGGTGCTGGGCTATGCCGATCAGGGCGGCAAGGGCATGATCCAGGGCGCGCTGGACAGCGGCGCCTTCGATACCTTTGTCATGGGTGACGGCATGTTCGCCGACAGCCTGACCGCCGATCTGGGCGCCGACATGGAAGGGTCGTTCGGCACCGTGCCCTGGTCCGAAGGCGAAGGTACCGAGGCCTTCACCAAGCTGGCGGCAGATGCGGGCGTGAACGGCGAGAGCTCCTTTACCCGCGAAAGCTATGACGCGGCGGCCCTGATCGCGCTGGCGATGATGGCCGGCGGAGAGGCGACCTCCGAAGCCGTGGCCGCCAACATGCTGGACGTGGCCAATGCGCCCGGCGAAAAGATCCTGCCGGGCCAACTGGGCCGCGCGCTGGAGATCCTGGCCGAAGGCGGTGACGTCGATTACGTCGGCGCCACCAACGTCGAGCTGATCGGCCCGGGCGAAGCCGCAGGCACCTACCGCGAATACGAGATCAAGGACGGCGATTACAGCACCGTCACCTTCCGCTGATCCACCCGGACCGGCCCCGCGTTCATCGGGGCCGGTCCATTTCTTTCCTGCATTGCCGATATTCCATTTTTCAAACCCTCGGGGCCGATCATGATCAGACGTATCCTTCCGACTTCCGCCGCGCTTCTGGCGTTGGCCACGCCCGCCCTTGCCCAATCGGGTGATCCGGTGCGGCTGGGCCTGATGTTCGGGCTGACCGGCCCGATCGAAAGCCTGGCGGCGACCATGGCCGCCTCGGCCCGCCTTGCGGTCGACGAGGTGAACGCCGCCGGTGGCATCCTTGACGGTCGCATGGTCGAGACGCTGGAGGCCGACACCGGCTGCATCGACAACGACCTTGCGACCTCTGGCGCCGAACGGTTGATCGGCGAAGGGGTCAGCGGCCTTGTCGGGCCGGATTGTTCGGGCGTCACCGGTGCGGTCTTGCAGAATGTCGCAGTGCCCAACGGCATGGCGCTGATCTCCCCCTCCGCCGTGTCACCGGGGCTGGGCGCCATGGAGGACCGGGGCCTGTTCTTCCGCACCGCGCCCTCTGCCGCGCGCGAGGGTCAGGTGATGACCGAGATGCTGGGCGAACGTGGCATAGGGAGCGTCGCGCTGACCTATACCAACAACGATTACGGCAAAGGACTGGCCGACAGTTTCCAGACCGCGTTCGAGGCGGCAGGCGGCACCGTCACCACCGCGCTGGCGCATGAGGACGGCAAGGGCGATTACAGCGCCGAGGTCGCGACGCTGGATGCCGCAGGCGGCGATGTTCTGGTCGTCGCGGGCTATCTGGATCAGGGCGGGCTGGGCATCATCCGCGCCGCCACCGATACGGATGCGTTCGACACTTTCATGCTGCCCGGCGGCATGGTGGGCGACAGCCTGACGGATGCGCTGGGCGATGTGCTGGACGGCTCCTTCGGGCAGATCGCGGGCACACAGGGCGAAGGGGTCACCCGGTTCCATGCCCTGGCCGAGGCCGGCGGCGTCGACGGCACCTCCACCTATGCGCCCGAAAGCTATGATGCCGCCGCCTTGATGCTGCTGGCGATGGCGCAGGCCGGGTCCGCCGCCCCCGCCGATTACGCACCGATGATCGAAGATGTCGCCAACGCACCGGGCGAGGTCATCCTGCCCGGCGAGCTGGGCCGCGCGCTTGAAATCATTGCCGCAGGGGGAGAGATCGACTATGCCGGTGCATCCTCGGTGGAGTTGATCAATGGCGGCGAAAGCGCCGGAAGTTACAGGGAGATCGAAGTGACGGGCGGAAAGATGGAAACGGTGCGGTATCGCTGATGATCCGCGTCGAGAACCTGCACAAGCATTTCGGCGGCTTCCACGCCGTCGATGGCGCCACGCTGGAGATCGCCGAAGGCTCGATCACCGGGCTGATCGGTCCCAACGGCGCGGGCAAGACGACGCTGTTCAACGTGATCGCGGGCGTGCTGCCGCCGACCTCGGGCCGGGTGACGATGGGGGGGGAGGAGATCACCGGCCTGCCCCCGCACGAATTGTTCGGCAAGGGGCTGCTGCGCACCTTTCAGATCGCGCATGAATTCTCCTCCATGAGTGTGCGGGAGAACCTGATGATGGTGCCCGGCGGGCAATCCGGCGAAACCCTGTGGAACGCGTTCTTCCGCCGCACCCGCATCGCGGAGGAAGAGCGCACATTGGCCGCCAAGGCCGACGAGGTTCTGGAGTTTCTCACCATCGCGCATCTGGCCGACGAAAAGGCCGGGAACCTGTCCGGCGGCCAGAAAAAGCTGCTGGAACTGGGCCGCACCATGATGGTGGATGCGCGCATCGTCTTTCTGGACGAGGTCGGCGCCGGGGTGAACCGCACCCTGCTGAACACCATCGGCGATGCGATCCTGCGGCTGAACCGTGAACGCGGCTATACCTTTGTGGTGATCGAACACGACATGGATTTCATCGGCCGTCTCTGCGATCCCGTGATCTGCATGGCGGAGGGTCGCGTGCTGGCCGAAGGCACGCTGGACCAGATCAAATCCGACGAACGGGTGATCGAGGCCTATCTGGGCACCGGCCTGAAGAACAAGGAGATGGTGGGCTGACCCCCATCTTCGCGCCGAAGGACCATCACGCATGAGCACGACCCCCTACCAGGACGACCGCGGCAACAAGGACCGTTCGATCACCAACCCCTCCGGCGCCGGCACCGCCTCCGCGACGGGGCCCGCCACCGGCTCCACCCGTCCGGTGCATTCCGGCAATGCCTTCCTGATCGGGGACACCATGTCGGGTGGCTATGGCAAGGGGCCGAACATCCTGCATGGTTGCACCATCGCCGTCGATCCCGGCGAAATCGCTGTGATCGTCGGCCCCAACGGCGCCGGTAAATCCACCGCGATGAAGGCCGTCTTTGGCATGCTGGACTTGCGCGGCGGATCCGTGCGCCTGGACGGAGAGGACATCTCCGCCCTGTCGCCGCAGGACCGGGTGCGCAAGGGGATGGGGTTCGTGCCGCAGGTGAACAACATCTTCCCCTCGATGAGTGTTGAGGAAAACCTGGAGATGGGGGCCTTCATCCGCCGCGACGAGTTCCGCGCCACGATGGAACAGGTCTACGACCTGTTTCCCATCCTGCGCGACAAGCGGCGCCAGGCGGCGGGCGAATTGTCCGGCGGGCAGCGCCAGCAGGTCGCCGTGGGCCGCGCGCTGATGACCCAACCCAAGGTGCTGATGCTGGACGAGCCGACCGCCGGGGTCAGCCCCATCGTCATGGACGAACTCTTTGACCGCATCATCGAGGTGGCGCGCACCGGCATCCCGATCCTGATGGTCGAGCAGAACGCCCGTCAGGCGCTGGAGATCGCCGACAAGGGCTATGTGCTGGTTCAGGGCGCCAACGCCCATACCGGCAGCGGCAAGGATCTGCTGGCCGACCCCGAGGTCCGCCGCAGTTTTCTGGGGGGCTGAGGTCATGGCCCGCCCTGCCCGTCCGGCCCTTGCCAAGCGCCTCCGCATGGCCAGCCCCCTCCGCTTCGTCAGGCCTCTCCGCTTGGTCAGACTGATGTGCCCTGCGCGGCATGGCCGCCACTCGGATCTTGTCCGCCGCCTGGCCGGGATTGCCGCATGCCCCGCCACTTTCCTGCCACGCGCACCGATGCAGGTGGCGCTGCTGATGACCTTGATGCCCGCGACCCTGGCCATGGTCCGGCCCGCCGCAGCCGAGGGCGCGCGCCTGCTGGCCGAATGCCGCATCACCACCACCTGCGCCGAGACCGGCGCCTGCCGGCCCGGGTTCGGCGCGCCGGTCTTCGAGATCGCACCGCAGGATACGGACGCCACCGGCGCGGGCCGCTATACCCTGCAACTGGATGACGGGGCGAAGGTCACGGCACAGGGGCTGTCCCTGACCGGCCCGTTCGTCTGGTCGCCCGACACCGGCCACCGCGACAGCCTGTCCCTGACCGGCGAGGGCACGGCCCTGTGGCTGCGGCAGACCCTGCCCGGCCCCGATGATGTCGAGACCAATGCCGACATCCACTTCCTGACCTGCCAGATCACGGGATAGCCCATGGATTTTCTCAACGCCGTCGTGGCGCTTTCCAATTTCGTCATCATTCCCGCGCTGGCCTATGGCAGCCAATTGGCCCTCGGCGCGCTTGGGGTCACGCTGATCTACGGCATCCTGCGGTTCTCCAACTTCGCGCATGGCGACACCATGGCCTTTGGCACCGCGATCGTGGTGCTGGCGACCTGGTGGTTGCAATCCCTGGGCGTGTCCCTTGGCCCCTTTCCCACCGCGCTGTTGGCGTTGCCCATCGGAATCGCGGGCTGCGCGGCTCTGGTGCTGGGCACCGACCGGGTCGTCTACCGGTTCTACCGCACGCAAAAGGCCAAACCGGTGATTCTGGTCATCGTTTCCATGGGGGTGATGTTCGTGATGAACGGGCTGGTGCGGTTCATCATCGGCCCGGATGACCAGCGCTTTGCCGATGGCGAACGGTTCATCATCTCCGCCCGGGAGTTCAAGGCCTGGTCCGGCCTGGACGAGGGGCTGGCGCTGAAATCCACCCAGGCGCTGACGCTGGTCACGGCGGTGGTCGTGGTGGCGGCGCTGTTCTGGTTCCTGAACCGCACCCGCACCGGCAAGTCCATGCGCGCCTATTCCGACAACGAGGATCTGGCCCTGCTGTCGGGCATCAATCCCGAACGCGTCGTGACCGTCACCTGGATCATCGTCGCCGCACTGGCGACCATCGCCGGGACGCTTTACGGGCTGGACAAAAGCTTCAAGCCGTTCACCTATTTCCAACTGCTGCTGCCCATCTTCGCGGCCGCCATCGTCGGCGGCCTGGGCTCGCCTCTCGGGGCGATCGCGGGCGGGTTCGTCATCTCCTTCTCCGAGGTGACCATCACCTATGCCTGGAAGAAAGTGCTGGGCTACCTGGCGCCCGAGGGGCTGGAACCCTCGGGCCTGGTGCAGCTGCTGTCGACGGATTACAAGTTCGCCGTCAGTTTCATGATCCTTCTCGTGGTGCTGCTGTTCCGGCCCACGGGACTATTCCGGGGGAAATCGGTATGAACGACAGCCTGCGCGCCACCCTTCTGTTCGCGCTGGTCGCGATGCTGATCCTCGGCACCGGTCTGATGCAAAGCTGGAACTCCGCCCTGCTGATCCTGAACATGGGCCTTGTCTCCGCCGTGATGGCCCTGGGGGTGAACCTGCAATGGGGCTTTGCCGGGCTGTTCAACGTCGGCGTCATGGGCTTTGTCGCCCTTGGCGGGCTGGCCACCGTTCTGGTCGCACAGCCGCCCGTGGCGGAGGCCTGGGCCACAGGCGGGCTGCGCGTGATCGCCGGGCTGATCGCAGGCGCCGCCACCGTGGCGCTGGCCATCGTCGCCTGGGGCCGCATGGCGCGCGGACGGGCGCGGGGCCTGGTCACGACGGCGATCCTTGTCGTGGGCTTCTTTGTCTTCCGCTGGATCTTCGACGGCGGGGTCGCGGGTGTCGAGGCGGTGAACCCGGCCTCCACCGGCTATCTTGGCGGGCTGGGCCTGCCGGTGCTGCTCGCCTGGCCGGTGGGCGGCGTGATGGCCGCCGGCGCTGCCTGGTTGATCGGCAAGACCGCCCTGGGCCTGCGGTCGGATTACCTGGCCATCGCCACGCTGGGCATCGCGGAGATCATCATCGCCGTGCTCAAGAACGAGGACTGGCTGTCGCGCGGCGTGAAGAACGTGATCGGCCTGCCGCGCCCTGTCCCCTTCGAGATCGAGTTGCAGCAGACCCCCGCCTTTGTCGAACGGGCGCAGGGGCTGGGTCTGGATCCGGTCACCGCCTCCACCCTGTGGGTGAAGGGGCTATATGCCGTGCTGTTCGCCATCGTGCTGGTAGTGCTGCTGTGGCTGGCGCAACGGGCGTTGAAATCGCCCTGGGGCCGCATGATGCGCGCCATCCGCGACAACGAGACGGCCGCCGAGGCCATGGGCAAGGACGTCACCGGGCGCCATCTTCAGGTGTTCATCCTCGGCTCGGCCATCTGCGGGATCGCCGGCGCCATGATGACCACGCTGGACGGTCAGTTGACGCCCGGCACCTACCAGCCGTTGCGCTTTACCTTCCTGGTCTGGGTGATGGTGATCGTGGGCGGGTCGGGCAACAACCTGGGCGCCGTTCTGGGCGGGTTCCTCATCTGGTTCCTCTGGGTGCAGGTCGAACCGCTGGGCCGGGGCCTGGTGGACCTGATCACCGCCGGCATGGATGCCGATAGCCCCATCCGCGCCCACCTGGTGGAAAGCGCCGCGCATATGCGCCTGCTGACCATGGGGGTGCTGATGCTGGTCACCTTGAGATTCGCGCCACGCGGGCTGCTTCCCGAACGTTGAGGGCAGGCATTCGGCCCCAGCCGCAGATGCCGTGCGACGCGGACGCCGGCGCGGGCCAGGCCCACGGGGGCGGGCGCAGGCCGCCGACGCAACAACCGGGATCGCGAATTCGCCTCCCGGGTGGCCCCGGCCAGGCCGCAACGCCATGGGGTTTCACGAAAATTCGGTGGAACATCCCTGCCGCGGGGCAGCTTAACTGCCGCGTCCCGCGATTGTCCTGCGTGTGCCCTGCGATACGCCCCCGCTTCGGGGCTTACGCCAGTTGTAGGACAAAATAACCCGACGATGGTGCAAAGGCGCAATGCCCCCGCGCCATCGTCGGGCTGTTTTGAAATATGGATGGTAACTGAAAACGTAGTGTTCTTAAGTCTTCCTGCAAACAAGGATAGTGTTGTCGGTTCGTGACTTGTATACAAACAGCTCTTCGTGAATTTGGAGTTATGTTCGTGAAATATGACGCTAAAGGGCCTCACGATGCGTGAAATCATTTGGCGACCGCCGGGCGACAAGAAGGTCTATGTCTTCTTTGCTGCGTTGCTTTTGCTGACCATTCTGGGCCCGTTCGGGACCTGGAGCCGGATGTCGCTGATTGAACGGCTGGTGTTCTGGAGCGTGTCGCTAACTGGCGTCGGTCTGTTCATGCATTTCGCCATCTCCTTTTGTCTGCGCGCCCGCTACATGGAGCGTCTGCCCCGCACGCTATGCGTCTGCGTCGGAGCTGCGTTGGCGGCGGCACCGGGAGCGGCGGTCGTGGTGTTCACCCATGGGGTCATGGCGCCGCCGATTCTGGAGGAACGCTATTTCCTGCTGATCTACGGACAGGTGGCGCTGTTGGGATGCGTCATCGGCGGGGTGCAGTTCCTTGAATGGCGCAAAACGACGCCTGCCGATCGCGCAACCCCGGACCGGACCTCCCTTCCCCCCGACGACGCGGCGCCCCTGACCGATGGCGTCCCGGCGCCAGACGCCGATCCGAACCGCCCTGCGCAGCCCCTGATCACCGCGTTGCACCGTCGCCTGCCGCCAGAGTTGGGGCAGGATCTGGTCTCCATCTCCATGCAGGATCACTATGCTGAGCTGACGACCACGCGCGGCGCCCATCTGGTGCTGCTGCGCCTGTCGGATGCGCTGGCGGAGGCGGCGGGCCTGCCCGGTCAGCGGCTCCACCGATCCCATTGGGCGGTGACCGCGCATCTGGTGATGCTGCGCCGGAACCAGGGGCGCTATTGGGTGGATCTGTCGGACGGGCGTAGCCTGCCGGTCAGCCAGACTTATCTGGAACAGGTCCGCGCCTGCGTGCCCGAAGAATAGGCATGTCCCGGCACACCGGAACCGACGATGCCCTTGGCCCCGGACCACGCGCGACGCCATGCCCCACCCGGCCCCTTACCGCGCCTTGAACAACCCGCCCAGAATGCCACGCACGATGCGGCGGCCGGTGGTGCCTTTCAGTTCCTTGATCACGGCGGTCTGGATGGCCGAGCCGAAGGTATCCGTGCTGCGCCGCGCCCGCGAGGTGGAGCGCCCGACCCGCGTACCGCTGTAGCGACGCCCGGCGTTGTATTCGCGATCGGCGGGGCGCATGTCGTCTTCCTGCTCCTCGGCGGCCTCGGCGGCGCGGGCGGCGTCCTCGGCGCGCTGGCGCAGGATCTCGTAGGCGCTTTCGCGATCGATGCGCCGGTCGTACTTGCCCTTGATCGCAGAGGCCTCGATAACCGCGCTCCGGGCCTGCGCCTCCAGCGGGCCCAATTGCGAGGATGGCGGGCGGATCAGGGTGCGCTCCACCACGCCGGGGATGCCCTTCTTCTCAAGAAAAGACGTGACCGCCTCCCCCACGCCGACCTCTCGGATCGCCTCCTCGGTGGAGAAGCGGGGATTGTCGCGATAGGTCTCCGCCGCCATGCGCAATTCCTTGCGGTCGCGCGCGGTGAAGGCGCGCAGCGCATGCTGCACCCGGTTGCCCAGCTGGCCCAGAATATCCTCCGGCACGTCGCCGGGCGACTGGGTGCAGAAATAGACGCCAACGCCCTTGGACCGGATCAGCCGGGCGACCTGCTCGACCTTGTCCACCAGGGCCTTGGGCGCGTCATCGAACAGCAGGTGGGCCTCGTCGAAGAAAAACACCAGCTTGGGCTTGTCCGGGTCTCCGACCTCCGGCAGGCTTTCGAACAGCTCCGACAGAAGCCACAACAGGAAGGTCGCGTAAAGGCGCGGAGCCGCCATCAGCCGGTCGGCGGCCAGGATGGAGATCACGCCCCGTCCATCCGCATCGCGGCGCATCAGATCCGACAATTCCAGCGCGGGTTCGCCAAAGATCTCCGCTGCGCCCTGGTTCTCCAGCACCAGCAACCGCCGCTGGATCGCGCCGATCGACTGGACCGAGATATTGCCGTAACGCAGCGACAGTTCGCCCCGGTTTTCGCCGACCCAGACCAGCAGCGCCTGCAAGTCCTTCAGGTCCAGCAACGGCAGCCCCTGTTCATCGGCCAGCCGGAAGGCGATGTTCAGGATGCCCTCCTGCGCCTCCGTCAGCTCCATCAGACGCGACAGCAGCAGCGGCCCCATCTCGGCGACGGTGGTGCGGATCGGGTGGCCGGCCTTGCCGAACAGATCCCAGAACAGCACCGGAAAGGCGTCATAGGTATAATCCTCGAACCCGATGGTGGCGGCGCGGGATTGGAACGCTTCGTGCAGCTTGGCTTCCGCGCGGCCGGCGGCGGCCAGGCCGGACAGGTCGCCCTTGATGTCCGACACGAAAACCGGCACCCCGGCGGCAGAGAACCCCTCGGCCAGGATCTGGAGGGTGACGGTCTTGCCAGTGCCGGTCGCGCCGGCGATCAGGCCGTGGCGGTTGGCATAACCCAGTCGAAGCGTCTGGCGGGTGGCGTAATCCTTGCCCCCACCGCCGATGAAAACCTTGCCGACCAGATCCACGCCGCGCTCCCCGAAACTTTTGCCTCCTCCCGCAATACTAAGTTAACCCTTTCATGTCACACCTATTCCGACCGGTGCTGAAATGTCCTCTGTGTGCCGGTCTTTACCTCCCTGTCAGACTGGCCGCGTCTTCGGACGCGGTCCTTTTTCCTTCCCACTTCGCGGCAACGGGCAGGATCAAATGCATGTATCCAGCATCTATTTCTGAATGATTTCAGGAGGAAACCGGCCGCATCCTCACAAAATCGTGGTTGACGTCGTTAATCAAACGACATAGCGTCCAGTCAACGACAAGTCGGCCAGTCCGACAGGGAGAGAAATGGAAAAGAGGCCCCGAGTGGCCTCTTTTTCTTTTGTCCGGGCCGCGCCGCATTGAACCGGCGCCTGCCGCAATTGGCGGCAGCTCGCCGCGG
Source organism: Pseudooceanicola aestuarii (assembly GCF_010614805.1). NCBI lineage: Bacteria > Pseudomonadati > Pseudomonadota > Alphaproteobacteria > Rhodobacterales > Paracoccaceae > Pseudooceanicola > Pseudooceanicola aestuarii. The sequence goes on along the minus strand of NZ_JAAFZC010000002.1, from coordinate 105,787 downwards.
GCTCCGGAAATCGGGCCTGACATCGTTTTCCGGGCGTGATACTTCCAACTCAAACACTCAGATAATCATGGGACCGTCATGACCATTTCCAACACCATCGGCGCCGCGCTGGCCGCTCTCCTCCTGACGACGGCAGCCGTCTCCGCGCAAGACGCCGCCGCCACCGAAACCGCCCCCCAGGCCGACAGCGGCGCCGCCGCGGGCACCGGCCCGGCCCTGACCATGGGCGAAGATCCCGATGCCGATCCCACATTGGGCCAGCCCTATGTCAAGGAAGAGATCGGCGATTGGCAATTGCAATGCATCCGCACAGAAGAGGGTGAAGACCCGTGCCAGCTGTACCAGTTGCTTCAGGACGAAGACGGCAATTCCGTCGCCGAATTCAGTCTGTTCCGCGTGCCCGAAGGCAGTCAGGCAACCGCCGGCGCCACCGTCATCGTGCCGCTTGAAACACTTCTGACCGCCGACCTGTCGCTGGGCGTGGATGGCTCCAAGGGCAAGAAATACCGCTTTGCCTTCTGCAACCAGATCGGCTGCTTTGCCCGCATCGGCCTGACGGCGGATGACATTGCCTCCTTCCGCAATGGCAAGGAAGCGAACCTGACAATCGTGCCCGTCGCCGCCCCCGACGTGAAGGTGCGTCTGAACCTGTCGCTGATCGGGTTCACCGCCGGGTTCGAGAAAGTGTCCGTCGTCGCGCAATAAGCCGCATCACCGATACGTGCTGTTTCACGCCGCTCCCCATCCGGGGGCGGCGTTTTTCATGGGCAGCTGCGCCAGACGCATCGGGAATGCTGCAAAGGTGCCGCGCGGAACTTCTATTTTTCATGGGATATCAAAATATTGAGCGCCGAACCGCAGGTCCGGCGCGTCATGTTTTGCCCGGCTCAGACCCCGCGCAGGGCCAGCACCGCATTCAGCCCGCCAAAGGAGAATGCATTGGAAATCGCCACGTCGATCCTGGCCTCGCGGGCCTCGTTCGGGACCACGTCCAGCGCGCATTCCGGGTCGGGCTCCTCGTAGCCGATGGTCGGCGCAATCACGCCATCCCGCACCGCCATGATGCAGGCCAGCAGCTCAACCGCGCCGGTACCGCCGATCAGGTGGCCATGCATCGACTTGGTGGAGGAGATCATCAGATCGTCCGCATGTTTGCCAAACACATCCGCCACGGCGGCGCATTCCGTCTTGTCATTGGCGGCGGTGCCGGTGCCATGCGCATTGATATAGCCGACCTGTTCGGGATTGATGCCAGCGTCGTTCATCGCCCCCTTCATCGCGCGGGCGGCCCCCTGTTTGGAGGGCATGACAATATCCGACGCATCGGAGGTCATGGCGAAGCCGACGATTTCGGCAAGGATGTCGGCGCCACGTGCGCGGGCATGGTCCATCTCCTCGAAGACGAAGACCCCGGCCCCCTCCCCCTGCACCATGCCGTTGCGGTTGGCGCTGAACGGGCGGCAGGCGTCCTTGGACATCACCCGCAGCCCTTCCCAGGCCTTCACCCCACCAAAGCACAGCATGGATTCGGACCCGCCCGACACCATTGCAGGCGTCATGCCCGACCGCACCATCTGGAAGGCCTGGGCCATGGCGTGATTGGATGACGCGCAAGCGGAGGCCACGGTAAAGCTGGGCCCCTTCAGGTTGAATTCCATCGACACATGCGAGGCAGCGGCATTGTTCATCAGCTTGGGCACCACGAAGGGATGCACGCGATTCTTGCCGTCCTCGTAGACATGGCGGTAATTCTCGTCCAGCGTGGTCATCCCGCCGCCGGAATTGCCCAGAACGACGCCGGCCTTGGCGGCCAGTTCCCCTTCGAAGACCAGGCCGGATTGGGCAATGGCCTCGCGCGCGGCCACCAGGGTGAACTGGGTGAACCGGTCGTAGAGCGCCATTTGCTGGCGGTTGAACAGCCCCTCCGAGGAGAAGCCGCGCACCTGTCCACCGATACGGATCGCCAGACGTTCGACATCGCGCACGTCCAGCTCTCCGATGCCGCAACGCCCCTCGCGAAACGCCGCCAGCGTTTCCGCAACATCATGGCCAAGCGCGTTGATCGTTCCCGCGCCGGTAATGACAACCCGTTTCACGCGCGTTGTTCCGCCACCAGCTTTTCGACGCCTGCGATGATGGCGCGAACGTTGGAGATATCAAAATCGCTTTGCTCAGGCTCGTTCGCGTTGAACGGCACCTGGATGTCAAAGGCTTCCTCGATCGCGAAGATCGATTCGACCAGCCCGAGGCTGTCGATGCCCAGATCCTCCAACGTGCTGTCCATGGTCACGTCCGACGGCTCCAGCACGGCCTGTTCGGCGATGATGTCGATGACCTTGTCCTTGACCTCTGCCATGGGCACCCCTTCCGATACTCGGGCGGTATTTAGTCTTTCTCACCCGACTTGAAAACCGCTTTCTGCAACTCTGCCACCTGCGCGAAAAGACGCGGCAACCGGCGCAGCGCCTTGTAGCCGTCCAGATGGGTTTCCATCTTCGTCGCCGGGTACCCAAGGATCACCCGGCCCGCCGGCACCTTGGACAGAATGACCGAGGCCCCGCCCGCGACGACGCCGTCGCCCACGGTGGTGTTGTCGGTCACGCCGACCTGGCCGCCAAACACGACATTGTTGCCGATGGTGGTCGACCCGGCGATGCCGACCATGGCGGCGAACAGGCAATCATTGCCAACGATGCAATTGTGCGCGACATGGCACAGGTTGTCGATCTTGGTGCCATTGCCGATCCGCGTGGGCCGGATCGTGCCGGCATCGACACAGGAATTGCACCCGATCTCGACGTCGTCACCGATCACCACGGCGCCCAGCGAATGGATGCGGACCCAGGCCTGGGCCTTGCTGTCGCCGGCATGGCCCAACGTGGCGCGGGCCTGCTCCACCGCGTTTTCCTCGGGGGTGACAAAGGAAAACCCATCCTGCCCGATGGCCGCGCCGGCATGGGCGGCAAAGCGGTCGCCGATCCGCACACGCGGGCCGATGCGCACCCCCGCATGCAGCGTGGCCCCCGCGCCGATCACCGCGTCCGGTCCGATATAGCATTGCGGTCCGATGACCGATCCGGCGCCGATCCGCGCCCCGGCCGCGATGATGGTGAAGGGGCCGACATGCACATCGGCGCCCAGATCCGCACCGGGATCGACGATGGCCTGGGGGTGGATCCCCGTTCCATAGCCCGGCCCGGCATCCATCATCCGTGTGATCCCCGCCATGGCCATGCGCGGACGCGGCACCAGGATGGCGGCCTCCAGCCCCAGGTCCTGCCAATCGGCATCCTGCCAGACCATCGCGGCACGGGCGGCACCCTGCCCCAGCCTTTCGGCGAATTCCGGCTTCATCGCCAGCGCCAGCTGGGTGGCGGCGGCGTCGGCCGGCTCGGCCACGCTGTCCATGGCCAGAGACACATCGCCCCGGGCTTCGCAGCCCAGGGCATCGGCAATCTGTTGAACGCTATAGGTCATGTGGTCCCCGCTGAAACGTGCGGGCAGGCTTATCCGCGAATGGCGTGCAGCGAAACCCCCGCTGCGTCCAGCGCCTCCCAGATCTGAGCGTCACGGCCATAGATGTCGGCGCGGAAATTGGTGCGGCCCTGCGCATCGGTAAAGGCGGTGCGATAGATCAGGTGCACCTGGATCGGCGTGTCCAGGTCGACCTTGGTTTCGCGGCCGGTGTTCAGGATCGACTGGAACAGCCCCTTGGGATCGTCCTCCTGCACGGCCAGCAGCGCATAGGCGAAATCGAACGGATCGGCCAGGCGGATGCACCCGTGGGAGAAGGCGCGGACCTCACGCTGGAACAGGCTCTTGGCCGGGGTGTCGTGCAGGTAGATGTTGTTCGAATTGGGGAACATGAACTTCACCAGCCCCAGGGCATTGGTGTTCGAAGGCGGCTGTTTCAGGTCAAAGGGGAAGTTGCGGGCGTTATAGCCGGCGAAGTTGACCGCGCCGCGCGGCACCGTCCGGCCGCGACTGTCGACGACGCGCAGGTGGCTGACCGCATGGGGGTTCTGGCGCAGCAGCGGCAGGTATTCCTTGACGGTGATGGAACGCGGAACATTCCACGTCGGGTTGATGATCATATGCTCCATCACGTCGGAGAATTCCGGCGTGCGACGGCCCGATTGCTTGGACCCGATGACGGCGCGGGTCTGGAAGGTCACACGGTCGAAATCGACGATCCGGGCGGAGAAATCGGTGAGGTTCACCAGCACGTGGCGATCACCGCGCGTACGGTTCAGCCAGCGTTCCCGCTCCATCGCGACGGTGATGGACTTCAGGCGCTGTTCCAGCGGGGTGTTGATTTCCCGCATCGTGGCACCGCCCGCCACACCGTCATCGGCAAGGCCATGGTCGATCTGGAACGCCTGCACCGCCTTTTGCAGCGCGCCGTCATATTCGGCAGAGGCGCTGCGCCCCATGTAGCCCATCGTGTGCAGCCGGTCGCGCAGGGCGACAACGGCGCGGCCCCGGTCGCCGGGTTCCAGCGCCTTGGCGGGCACCGCCGGGCCATAGCCGCCCATGTCCAGTGCGCGCTGCATCTCCATCCGGGTTTTCACCAGCCGCACGTATTCGGCGTTCGCCGGCGGAAGGGCACGGACGAACCCCACCGGATCGGCAGAGGTGATTCCGTGCAGATACTGGCTTTTGTCGCGCAACGGCACCTTGCGCACGATCTCGGAATTCACCTTGGACGGGGTCAGGATGCCGGTTTGCACATCCACCGCGAAATCCAGGTAAAGCCGCGTCAGCTCGACATCCAGAAAGCCCATTTCCCGTGGATTGGCCGCGCCGGATTTCAGCAAGGCCATCAGGCGGTTGGCATTGTATTGGCCCGCGGGAAGCGCATGGGCGGGGGCCATTTCCATGGCCGCCAACAGGGCGCGGCGGCGGGCCAGCCCCTCTTCGCCCTCGGCGGTGAAGATCGGGGCGAAATCCCGTTCCCGGTAGAAAGCCGCCAACTGCCGGTCGCGCGACGCGGCTTCGGCAACCGCCTGTTTCAGGGCCGTGACCTGAGCCTGCGCCGGGCTGGCCGTGCCCAGCGTGACCGCGACGGCCCCCGCCTGACAGAGAAGCGTCATCGCCCTGGCGGAAAACAGCTTGGAAATCATGCGTGGCGTCCTCTTGATCGCGAATTTGTGACCCCCAATGTGATGGTACCCGCATCCCTCTGTCCAGACACAAAAAGGTCAGGATGGTGGATGCCGCCGCTGCGGTGCAGGGCCGCGACAAGGCCTCTGCAAGGCCCCGCAAGCGCCATGAACAAACCGCGATCGCAGTGGAGATTGGCGAAAAACATCCTGCATCTAAGCGGGTTTCTGCCGAAAATCACAGGTTCGTTACAATACGAACCAATCGCGTCTTGGAGGAGCGGGCCGTGCGTGCAATAAAAACCGGGCATCTGGGGATAGATAGCAAAAGCTGCGTAACATCGCGGCAACACAGGTAAGCGACGGGACAGCGCTCTCAATGACTGACTCAAGAACAGCGAACTATTCGCGCCGCGCCCTGTTGGGCGCTTTCGCAGCAACCGCCGTGACGGCGGCGCCGACTTTCTCAAAGGCGGCAGGCTTCTTGCGCAACTCCGGCGATATTCGCCGCCTGCGCATGTATTCGGCCCGCACCGGTGAACGGCTCGACATGATCTACTGGATCGAGGGCGAGTATATTGCCGACGCGGTCAAGGAAGTGACCCACTTCATGCGCGACTGGCGCACGGACGAACTGATCAATATCGACATGCGAACGATGGACATCATGGCCGCCTCCCACAATCTGCTGAATGTGACGGAACCGTTCATGCTTTTGTCGGGCTACCGCAGCCCGAAGACCAACGCGATGCTTCGCGCCCGGTCCAGCGGCGTGGCCAAGAACTCGCTCCACATGAAAGGACAGGCGGCCGACCTGCGCCTGTCCTCCCGATCCGTCGGACAAGTGGCCAAGGCCGCATCGGCCTGTGCGGCGGGTGGCGTCGGGCGCTACTCCCGGTCGAACTTCGTGCACATGGATTGCGGACCCGTCCGCACCTGGGGCGCCTGAGCGCTTCGGCCTCCGGCCCCTGCCGCCAGGCAGGTCCGGTGCCGGATCACAGGTCCGTTTGAAAAGGCCGTAGCCGGGAGGCTGCGGCTTTTTCCGTTGGGGGATATGGCGGTCGTGCATCGTCATCGCCGGACCAACCCGCCACTCCCCGCGAAGTTCCCGAAATCCCGTGACTTTTTCTCAAATCCCTGCCCTGGCGCGCTCCCGCGCCACCGCGCCGGATAATTCCGATCAAAACACTCGGCCTTAAATCCCTGACAATAACACTCAACCATTTGATTTTGTACAATTTTTTCTTGACCTCGGCTGGAGGTGCCGCTATCCAGATCTCAGATAGCAAGCCAGCCACCGCCAGCCAGCCATCCAAACCTCTCCGGTATCTGCATAATGCGTCGACGTGCCCCCACCGGGGCCTCCGCTTCGTGCTGCCCCCCCCCCCGACCGTTGCGTCCCGCGCCCTTGCTCAGGGCCGGAACCTAGATGGGCCGGGGTTGTTGATCCTTTGAAGAACAGAGGATCGCACATGAACATCGAACTCACCGTGAATGGCGACACGCATCAGCTGGACCTGGATCCGCGTGTGACGCTTCTGGACGCGCTGCGTGACCACCTGCGACTGACCGGCTCGAAGAAAGGCTGTGACCACGGCCAATGCGGCGCCTGCACGGTGATCGCCGGTGGACGCCGGATCAATGCCTGCCTCAGCCTGGCCGTCACCCATGACGGGGGCGCCGTCACGACTGTCGAGGGTCTGGGGCAGGATGAACTGTCGCCGCTGCAACGGGCCTTTGTCGAACATGACGGGATGCAATGCGGCTATTGCACCCCCGGACAATTGTGTTCCGCCACCGCCATGCTCACCGAGCTTGACCAGGGCTGGCCCAGCCATGTCAGCGCGGAGCTGGACGGCCCCTATGACCTGACAGAGGCAGAGCTGGCCGAACGGATGAGCGGCAATCTGTGCCGCTGCTCATGTTATCCCGGCATCAACGCGGCAATCCGCCAGGCGCGGGAGACGGCGGAATGAGGCCCTTTGACTATCACCGCCCCGATGCTCCCGACGCCGCCTGCCACGCCGCCGCCGAAGCCGGGGCAAAATTCCTCGCGGGCGGCACCAATCTTGTCGACCTGATGAAGCTGGAGGTGATGGCCCCCACCGCATTGGTCGATCTGTCGCGCCTTGGCCTTGACCGGATCGAGGAAGACGGCGAGGGTCTTCGCCTGGGTGCCACCGTCACCAATTCCGACCTGGCCGCCGATCCGCGCATCCGCAGCCAATGGCCGGTGTTGTCGCGCGCCCTGCTGGCCGGCGCTTCCGGCCAGCTGCGCAACAAGGCGACGACCGGCGGCAATCTGCTGCAACGCACCCGCTGCCCCTATTTTTACGACACCTCCGCCGACTGCAACAAGCGCGATCCCGGTGCGGGATGCGCGGCCCTCGGCGGGGTGCAGCGGAACCATGCGATCCTGGGCACCTCGGATCATTGCGTGGCGCTGCATCCCAGCGATATGGCCGTCGCCTTGCGGGCCCTGGATGCGCGCGTTGCCCTGCGGGACGGCGATGGCCTGACGCGGGTGATCGCGATGGATGACCTCTACCGTCTGCCCGGCGACCGGCCTGACCTGGAAACGACACTGGCCCCGGCGGAGCTGATCACCGCCGTTCACCTGCCTGCGCCCCACGGCGACCGGCAGGTTTACCGCAAGGTGCGTGACCGCGCCTCCTATGCGTTTGCGCTGGTGTCGATGGGCGCGGTGCTGGCGATGGACGCGGGGCGGATCACCCATGCGGCGCTGGCCTATGGCGGGCTGGCGCCCCGGCCCTGGCGCGACACCGAAGCCGAAAGCCTGCTGATCGGCGAGCGCCCGTCCGAGGCGCTGTTCGCTGCGGTGGCGGACCGGCTCTTGCGGGATGCTCACCCGCATGAGGGCACGGAATTCAAGGTACCGCTGGCCCGGCGCGTCGTCGCCGCAGTGCTGAGGGAGGCAACGCAATGACCCTGGATCTGAAACTGGACGACCCCCATCCCGCGCACCGCGCCGACGACATGGCGCAGGGTGTTCTGGGTCGGGAGCAGGACCGCCCCGATGGTTGGGTCAAGGTCACAGGCACCGCTCCCTATGCGGCCGAACCGCAGCCTGCCGGGATGCTCCACGGGATGCTGGTCCGGGCGCCGGGGCTGGGCCGGGTGCGGCTGACCAATGCCGAGGCGGTGCGCGCCATGGCGGGTGTGCAACTGGTCCTTCAGGACGCGCGCCTGATCCGCAACGCCGCTCAGGGCACGGCGAACGAAGCCCCGATCCAAGGGGTGGAGGAGGCCGAGTACATCGGCCAGCCCATCGCCCTGGTCGTCGCGGAAACCTTCGAACAGGCGCGCCATGCCGCGCAGGCCGTGCAGGTCGATTGCGCCGGGGCCGACCACCCCGTACGGCCCCGGGACACCACCCCCGAGACGCCGGAGGACAAGCAATTTGCCCGGGGCGATCTGGACCAAGCGATGCGGGAGGCCGCCTTCCGGGTGGAGGCGACCTATACCACCCCCTCGATGATCTCCGCCGCGATGGAGCCGCATGCCGCGCTGGCCGAATGGGACGGCGCGGTGCTGACCCTGCGCGGCGCGTTGCAGATGCTGCGCTTCAACCGGAACGAACTGGCCGATTCCGTCGGCCTGCCTGCCGCTCAGGTGCGCGTCCTGGCGCCCTATGTCGGCGGCGGCTTCGGGTCCAAGCTGGGGATTTCGCCCGATTGTGTCGCCGCCGCACTGGCCGCGATGGAGCTGGGTCGCCCGGTCCGCGTGGTGCAGCACCGCCGCCAGGTGTTCGAGGTCAACACCCGCCGTTCTGAAACACGGCAGCGCATTCGCCTGGCCGCCGATGCGCAGGGTCGCCTGATCGGGCTTGGCCACGAGGCGCTGGTGTCGAACCTGCGTGGCGAGGCCTTCGCCGAACCGGTGTTGCAGGCCAGCCATTTCGCCTATGGCGCCGAAAACCGCGCCCTGCGAATGCAGATCGCGCGGATCAACCGCCCCGCTGCCGGCTCGGTGCGCGCCCCGGGGGAAGCCGTTGGCGTCACCGCCTTCGAAGTGGCGATGGACGAGCTGGCCTGCGCGGCCGGGCTGGACCCGGTGGAGCTGCGCCGCCGCAACATCCCGTCCCGGGATCCTGAACGGGACGTGCCGTTTTCCTCGCACCGGCTGGCTGCGGTGCTGGACGATGGCGCGCGCCGCTTTGGTTGGTCCGATCGCCCGCCGGCCCCGCGTCAGCGGCAGGACGGGGAATGGTGGATCGGCAGCGGCATGGCGGCAGCGTTCCGCGTCAATGCCGTTATGGAGGCCGAAGCCGCGATCACCCTGACCACCGAGGGTGCGCAGGTTCGCAGCGACATGACCGATATCGGCACCGGCAGCTACGCGATCTTTCAGCAGATCGCGGCCGAAGTGCTGGGCCTGCCCCTGGGCCAGGTGGAGGTACTGCTGGGCGATACCGATCTGCCGCCCGGCTCCGGCTCCGGCGGGTCGGTCGGGGCGGCGTCCACCGGGACGGCCGTCTGGCTGGCCGCGATGGAGATCCGCCGCCAGATTGCCAACCGCCTGGAATGCGAGGAGGCGACGTTGACCCTGAAGGATGGCGCGGTGGTGCAGGGCAACACCCGTCGTGCGCTGGCGGAGATTCTGCAAGGCGACCGGCTGGAAGGCCACGGCCACCTGACCCCTGGCGCTGCGGCGAAAAAGGTGCGGCAGGCGACTTTTGGCGCGCATTTCGCCGAAGTCGCGGTCAGCGATGTTACCGGTGAGGTCCGCGTGCGGCGCATGTTGGGCAGCTTTGCCGCCGGGCGCATCCTGAACCTGCGCACCGCCCGATCGCAATGCCATGGCGGCATGACCTGGGGCATCGGCATGGCCCTGACCGAAGCGCTGGAACATGATCCGCGCGACGGTCAGGTGGTCAATCGCGATTTCGCCGCCTACCACGTGCCCACCAATGCCGATGTACCGCCGCTGGAGGTTCATTTCATCAAGGAGCGCGACGATTGGGCCGGCCCCTTGCAGGCCAAGGGCATCGGAGAACTGGGGATCTGCGGCGCCGGTGCCGCGATCCTGAACGCGGTGCACCATGCCTGCGGGGTGCGCCTTCGCGATTTCCCCGCCACGCCGGACCGCGTGCTGGCCGGGCTGGGATAAGATGTCGGGCCTGGTCCGGGTCGAAAGCTCGGGCCGGGTCGTCCTTGCGGCCGGTCATTCCTGGGACGGGGCCGACCTGCGGGCCGCCAACCTTGCTGGCCGGCGTTTCAAAGGGCCCGTTTCCGTCCGGCAAGACTGCTTTGAAAAGAACCACAAAGGGGGGGGCGCCGGATTTGGCGCCCCCCTTCGGGATTCAATTGATGGCCGGGGGGTGCACACGCTGGCCTGAGGTTCGCCAGGGCCGCGCACAAACGGTCGGTCAGTCGTTTACCGGCTGATCGAGCCCGCCAGGCGGTACGCTCAGTTACGGGTGGTGAACTCCCCGCAGGCAATCCGATCGCCCGCGTCACCGGCCGGTTGGCTTTGGTAATCGTCGCTGCCGGAATGCATGACGAAGGCGGCGCCGTCCTCGTCGAGAAGATGGGCTTCAACGGAAAAATCGGGCAGGAAGACCTGCGCCTCGCCGATACCATCGGATTTCACGGTCAGGTTGGGCATGTCGCCCGGATGCGGGCCGTTGGCCGACAAGACCCCGTGATCGGCATCACCTGCGATATGGCCGCCGGCGGATGTGAAATCGTCCGCCGAACAATCGCCGGTCTCGTGCAGGTGGATGCCGTGCAGCCCATCCGGCAGATTGGTCAGGGTCAGCGTCACCAGGGCCGTGCCGCTTTCGGTATCGGCGACGGTCACTCCGCCAAGGGATGTGCCCTCGCGGTCCTGAACCTGGGCTGCGACTTCGGCGGCGTGAACGGCGCCCGAGGCCCCAAGCGCAAGCAGCGTGGCGGCGGTTGCGGTGGCGAATAGGCGGGTCATGCGGATCTCCCTCTTCAGCGGTCTGGGTGCTTTGGTAGCGGTCCGGCCACCCGCGCGGCGACCGGGTCTGACAAACCAACGAAGGGTCCGCCCCCCTGTTCCATCGCGTCCCGGCGCCTAGTCGGTTTCCGCCGGTTCCGGGGTCGTTTGCGGCGCCGGGCGGGCGGCGTAATGGGCGGCAAGGGCCTCGATCTGGGCAGGGGCCAGATCGCGGGCGGCGGCGGACATCAGCGGATCGTGGTCCAGCGCCCCCGACGCCCAGAGCCGCAATTGCGCCGCCAGGTATTGCCTGCCCTGCCCGGCCAGCACCGGTCCACGGTCGCCGCCTCGGGCCGCGCCGCTTTGCGGCCGCGCGGCATCGGCACCGTGGCAGGCGTCGCAGGCAGGCACATCGCGGGTGCCGGAGGCAGCCAGTGTCGCGCCGCGCGCCGCCAGTTCGGAATCCGCCAGCGGATCGCCGGGCGCAGGGCCGCGCAGGGCGGGATCGACAGCCCTGCGGGACAGGTGGCGCGCCAGTTCCGGGATCTCTCTGGCCGGGATCACGCTCATCGCCTGGGCCATGATGCCGGAAGGACGCCGCCCTGAAAGATAGGCACGCATCTGTTCCTCAAGATAGGGCGCGTTCTGGATGTCCAGCCGGGGCACCGGATCGCCCGCCTCGAGGTGGCAGCTCGCGCAGTAGCCCGCCGCGGGCGGGTGCGGCAACTGCGCGGATCGGTCGGGTTGGGATGCCTCTCCTGCGGGGAAGCCGGGGGCCGTGCCGGATTTCACCGCCTCCAGATAGGCCACTACGGACCAGATTTCGTCGCCGCGTCCGGCCACGGGCCAGGCGGGCATGCCGGACATCTTGATCCCGTTCTCGATGATCCAGTGCAGTTCCTGCGGCTGCCAATCGGTGATTGCCTCCGTGATCGGCGGCGGCGCCGGAACCATGGCGCGCATCGTGGCACTGCGCGGCGCGTCGGGTCGGGCGTGGCAGGTCGCGCAGGCACTGGCGTAATGGTGTGCGCCCAGGGCGATCAGGTCGGGATCCTCCAGCGGTGGAACCGCGCTTTTGTCCGGGGCGCGCAAGGCGACGGAATTGCGGAACGTGGTGTGCAGCACCCAGGACACGCCTGGCAGATGCCCCGCCTGGGCGGACACGTTGTAAAGGCCCATGCCCACCACCGCCGCGCCTCCGGCGGCGCCCAACCCGGCCAATACGGCGAGTGTGAGTGCGATCGTCCTCATGCCATCCCCCTGTCTTGCAGCGCCTGGCCGGTCAGCATCAGCCCGGCCACCAGGTAGACCGGCGTGCCGATTGCCAGCATCAGCATCCCGCCCACCTGTTGCCCGGCCAGGTCCGGCGCGGTGCCGCAGATCGCGGCATAAAGATCGCGCGGCGCCAGCACGATCAGCGCGCCCAGCAACGTCATGTGCATCGAGGTCAGCAACAGGCCCCCCGCCCCGGCCAGCGGCCGGTCGGGGCGCAGGCAGCCAGCCCAGACCAGCAGCCCCACCGCCAGGAACGACGCCTGTTCCGCCGCGAACCCCGACGCCTCGGTGCGGCCCAGCCCATGCGCCTGCGGCAGGTGCCAGCCCCAGACCACGACGAATTCCACCGCCGCCGCCAGCAAGGGCGGTACCGGCACATGGCGCAGCAGCGCGGGCCAGCCCAGCACGATCAACGGCGCGGCCAGCGCCACCAGCGTCATGTGGCGCAGCATATGGGCGGCGAACAGCGGCATCAGGCTGTTCAGCGGGACCAGCCAGATCGCCGCCAGCAGGGCCAGACCGGGCAGGAGGAACAGCGCCTTCATTGGCAGCCCTCGATCAGGATCAGCGGCAGGGAGACGAAGACCACCCCGATGAACGAGATCACCGCCAGCAGAAACGCGGCATGTCCCAGAAAATGATGCCGGTCCTCGGCCCGGCCGCGCCGGTTGACGAAATCGCCGGTGCGCCGGACGTCCCATTGCCGCAGCGCGCGCCAGCCGATCCAGGCGATCAGCAGCAGCACGGCGGCGCTGAACAGGCCCAGGCCCTGGCGCACCTCGGTGATTGGCCAGCCCTTGGCGCAGGACATGGCGACCAGCCCGTAGCAGATGACGAAATGCGCGGCCCAGGCCACCGGCGCAAGGGTGATCCGCCACAGGCTGGCGGATTCCTCGGCGAATTCGGCTTCCTCTTCGTCCGGGCGGGGCTGGTGCTCTTCGGTCATGCGACCCCCGGCACCAGGATCATGACCGCCCCGGCGACAGCCACCGACAGCGCGTGGAAATGCCAGAACAGAGAGATGTTCCACAGATCCGCGTCATAGCGCGGCGTCAGTTTGCCGAAGATGGATCCGGCCAGGCAATAGAGCTGCATGATCGTGCCCAGCCCGGCATGGACGATGATCCAGACCGCCAGCGCGCACAGGATGGCGGGATAGACATGGGTGGTCGGCTCCAACGCCGTGACCGCACCCAGCATCGCGGCGATGCCCAGGCTGCCGAGCACCGCACCGGTGCCCAGACAGATCCGGGCGCCGGTCACGGCTCCGCGCCGGTTGGACCGACGGGCGAACAGCGTCAAGGCCCAGGACAGCAGCAGCGCGCCACAGGACAGCGCCACCAGAACCGCATCGGCATGAAGCGCACCCTCGGGCGGGAAATCGGGCCGCGCGGTCCAATAGAAGAACACCCCGAAGATGACAGAGGCAAAGGCCGTCGCATCCCCCAGCATGGTGATCCACATCGCCCACCACCCCGTCGAGGCCGGGCCAGAGGCATAGGTGGGGAGGTTGAGGCCCAGCCCCACATCCTTGCGCGTGTCTTCCGGCGCGGGCGGGCGCGCTGTCGCCGTCCAGAGCCACCAGATGATCGTGCAGACCGCCAGCGCGCCGCTGATGATCGCGGGGGTATAGAGGCTGAAGGTCGGCAGGATGAAGGCTCCTCCGGTAAAGGCCGCCGCCAGATGCGTGATCCAGGTCGGACCGGTGACGCGCTGCACCTGGATCGGTTCGGCATCGATGACGGAGGTGATCAGCGTCTCGCGGCGTCCCTCCTGCGCATCAGGCAGGTAATAGCGGCCCTGATCCATGCGCGCGACCATCTCCGGCTGATCCCAAAGCGGGTAGCGCGTGGTGACATGCGGGATCGACCGCACGCCCCAGGCCTGTTCGGGCACGTCGTGGGTCCATTCCAGGGTGCCCGCCTGCCAGGGGTTGCGCGCGATACGGGGCTGGCCACCCTTGGGCCGGAACAGATCCCAGACAAAGACGGCGAAACCCGCCGCGATCACCACCGACCCGGCCGAGGACACCAGGTTCAGCGTGCTCCACCCCAGGTCGTCGGGATAGGTATAGACGCGGCGCGGCATCCCGCGCAGCCCGGTCAGGTGCATCGGCAGGAATGTCAGGTTGAACCCGATGAAGATCAGCCAGAAGGCCCAGCGGCCCAGGACCTCGGACAGCATCCGTTTGCGGATGAACGGGAAGAAGTAATAGACCCCCGCCATAACCGGAAAGACCATGCCACCGAACAGCGTGTAATGCAGGTGCGCGACCACGAAATAGGTGTCATGCGCCTGGAAATCGAATGGCGCCAGCGCCAGCATCACGCCGGTCAGCCCCCCCATGATGAAGATCGCCAGCGCCCCCGCGATCCACAGCATCGGCAGGTTCAGGCGCACCCGCCCGGCCATCAGCGTGGCAAGGAATGCAAACAATTGGATGCCCGTCGGGATCACCACCGCCTCCGACGCGGCAGAGAAGAAGCCCAGCGATATCGACGGCAGCCCGGTGGTGAACATGTGATGCACCCACAGCCCGAAGGACAGGAACCCGGTGCCCACCGCTGACAGAACGATCCAGGAATAGCCCACGATCGGCCGCCGCGCGACGGTGGGGATCACCATGGCGGCGATGGCGACGGAAGGCAGGAAGATGATGTAGACCTCGGGATGGCCGAAGATCCAGAACAGGTGCTGCCACAACATCGGATCGCCACCGCGCGTCGGATCGAAGAACGGCCAGTCGAAGGAGCGTTCCAGCTCGAACAGGAAATCGCCCGCGATCAGTGGCGGAAAGGCGAACAGGATCATCCCGCCAACCACCAGCACATACCAGGCATAAAGCGGCATCAGGTTCACCCGCATCCCCGGCGGGCGGCATTTCAGCGTCCCCACGATCAGCTCCACCGCCGCCGCGATGGAGGCGATCTCGATGAAGCTGAGGCCGAGCAGCCAGATATCGCTGCCCGGTCCGGGATCCTGCGTGGCCAACGGCGGATACATGAACCATCCCGCCCGCGGCGCGCTGTCAAAGGCCAACGAACCGATGACAAAGATGCCGCCGATCAGGAAACACCAGTAGCCAAAGGCCGACAGGCGCGGAAACGGCATGTCCCGCGCACCCAGCATCCCCGGCAGGATCAGGATGGAGATCGCCTCGAACATGGGGACGGCGAACAGGAACATCATGGCAGAGCCATGCATGGTGAACAGCTGGTTGAACCGGTCGGCGGAGATCAGGTCATTCTCCGGCACCGCCAGCTGCGCCCGGATCAGCAGCGCCATGACCCCGGCCATCAGCATGAAGATCAGCGCCGTGGTGGAATACCATTTGCCGACTTCCGTATTGTTCACCGCCGTGGGATAGCGCCAGCCGCGTGGCGTCGCCCAGGCCCGGCGCAGACGCTCCGCCTGGGCGCGCTGCGTCTCCTCGGAGACCGGTGTTTCCAATGACTCGCAGGTCGGCGGATAGGGCCCGGTGGCCACCGGCAACGGGTCGGGACGCGGATCGCTGTCGGTCATTTCAGCCCTTTCAGATAGCGCGCCAGATCATCAAGTTGGGCGTCGGACAGATGGGAATAGGCGGGCATCCGGACTTCAGGCTTCAGGGCGCCGGTATGTTCGACCCACATACGGTAATCGTCCAGCGTCGCACCCAGCCGCCCGGCGCCCAGCGACAGCCGGCTGCCGACATGGGTCAGGTCCGGTCCCACCTGCCCCACGGCGGCTGTGCCGCGCACGGTGTGGCAGGCGCCGCAGCCCTCCGACCGGAACAGCGCGGCGCCTCGCCGCGCGGCGGCGCTTTCGGCCGGCACGGCCGGTCGCGCCTCGGCGCGCAGCCAGTCGTCAAAGGCCTCGGGCGGCATCACGACGGCCTCGAACGCCATCCAGGCATGGCTTGCACCGCAGAATTCCGCACATTGACCACGATAGGTGCCGGGCTTTTCCGGGCGCAACGACAGGAATGTCTCCCGCCCCGGAAACATGTCCATCTTGCCGCCCAGGGCAGGGATCCAGAAGGAATGGATGACGCGATCACTATCGAGCAGGAACTCCGTTCGTTCGCCGGCGGGGAGGCGAATCTCGTTGGCGGAGACGATCGGCTGGTCTGCCCCCTCGGGCCAGTATTCGACGCGCCACCACCATTGTTCGCCTGTGACGCGGACCCGCAAGCCGTCGCCGGGCTGGCGCTGATCGGGCAGCAGGCCCAGCCCCCAGACCAGCAATCCGGCCAGCAGAGCGGTGGGAAAGACGATGCCGCCGCCGATCAGCAGCGGTCGGGTCCAGGCTTCGGGAAACCGGCCCTTGGCGATCCGCGACAGGTAGAAGAAGGCTCCGTTCATCGCCAGCCACAACACGACGGCGCCGATCAGCAACACCCACCACAGCTGCGCGATGGCAGCGGCGTCCTCGCCCGCGGCGTTCAGTGCGGATTGACGCCCCGCGCAGCCCGCCAACACCAGCGGCAGCAGAAATGCCCCGACCCGCCGGGCACCAAGCCCGGCCCCCGATCCAGACAAACTGACGCGCGACCTCACCACCATGTGATGGTAACGCCGCCGGAGGTCGGGCGTTCCCTGACCGTGCGGATATTTTCTGCGCTGCGTCACGGCCCCTGTCGGCCGGGCACTATGCCGGCACCGGGGCGCGCCCGATCGCTCAGTCAGGACGCGGGGAAAACGGGCTGACGGTGTCACCTTGTTGGCGCGAATTGCGCGCGGACGATCGGCAATCGGGACAGATCGCGTAGCTTCTGGCGAAATACCGTTCATCCGGTCGGGCAAAAGTATCCACCCAGTTTTCCCCGATCAGGAAGGCGCAGCAGATGGAGCAGCGGCTGTGGTCATAATGATCTGCGAAGGCCGCAACGGCCCCGCTGAGGAATTTCTGCCGGGTCAGGACCACCCTGTGATCCAGCCGCAGTGCGCCGTCCAGCTCGGGCGTGATGGTCAGACGGAACAGGCGTTTGACCGTTGGTGCGTCGCATCGGTACAGCATCTGGAACGGCTGCATGTCCATGCGACAGGCGAAGAAGATGTCACTAAGGAAAAGCTGCGTCTGGTACTCCGTCACGAAGGCCCAGAGACGTTGCCCCAACACCAGTTCGGACCGTGCGCCCGGCGCGTTGTTCTTCGTCGCGAAAGCGTCCCAATGCGGCCCGACGGACAGGATGATATCCTCTCCGCTCAGCCTGTAGGAATTATCCGCATCCATAGCCGCGCCAATACATCCACCAAACCCGCAACAGCGACCTTGCGCAAATAATAGGATCGAAAGGGCCGAATGGGCAAGGCCTATGATCACTCAATTGCCCCGTTGGCCAGCTCACAAGGCCACGCCGCACCATTCACCGGCCACGGTCAGATTTCTACGGTTTCAACGGGAAGTGGCGCACCCGAAAGGATTCGAACCTTTGGCCTCTGCCTTCGGAGGGCAGCGCTCTATACTTTATGCTATTGTTTTTATTAACAAACCTACAGCCATCACTCGGATATTTGCCGTTGTTTTCGTGCGTTTCTGGGCATTTCTGTGCGCCCAGTTGCTTCACGACACTCGCTCGAGTTTACAAACCAACCAACCCAAACAAACAGGCGATTTACAACCGCTCTTTCGTCGAACCTTAAGAAGGCCAGATCAACGCTCCCGCTTGACACCAAAGCCTCTGTCGCTCAACTCTAGGCCGAAGAAACTTTAAGGCTTTCAATGTTGGATTCGTTACAAAAAAATTGGAAAGAAGCTCTTACAGAAGTTCTCGCCTCACTCATTGGGACGCTTGGGATAGTTTTTGTAATCGCTTTCATTCTCTCCAGACAAATCGAAGAAGGCAAAGTAACTACTTCGTTTAGCAGGTACTTCAACGAAGGCCAAATCGGCCTATCTGTGCTTTCCATATCTGGTGTGATGTTTCTAGCACTGCGGAAGCACGGGAAACTAAATGAGATTGTCTCTATCGTCCTTTACCTGTGTTTCATCATTCCGCTTGTGGCAACCGCGTTCATAATCGGGATAAATCCTGGTTTTGAGAAAGAGGTTTTAACCTCTACAAACGTATCCTTGCTTTGGCAGTTCTACTTCGGGCTTCACTTGGTCTGGTTTTTGATACTGGCACTGAAACCAACAATCCCCAGCAGCGAAGAGGCGGGCGCAGCGGAAAACAATCGGATTACCGATATGCCAAGGAAGGCGGCACAAATTGGAAAATGAACTAGAGCCCGTCAAAATCGTAGTTTCAAAGGTTTCCCAGCCTATCGGAGAATTTTACGTTGGGAGCATCGAGTCGAGGCAGCTACGCGCTATTTCCTATGTTGAAATCCGCGCCTTCCTTGAAGGAACTCAAAAGAAAATCGCAGGCATTCAGCGTGAGCGCAACGAAGGTCGCATTAACGAAATTAAACGATATGTGAACCTTGAGTACGCAACTTTTCCAACATCTGTAATTATCTCAGTACCCCCAGAGTGTGTCGATTTTGAGCCGTACTGCGAAAATGCCGATGAAGGGTCAGCGATACAGAAAATGACCTTGAAGCCCTTTGGCAACGAAGGCGACGAGGACTACACGCCGCTTGACCGTATCGCTTTCATTATCGACGGCCAACACAGGGTCGCCGGCCTGGAAGGGCTGAAAGATGGCAAGTTGTTCGACGTTAATGTTTCCATTTTTATAGGCGCGTCAGAGGCCGACAAGGCTGAGATTTTCGCTCGTGTCAACCAAGCTCAAACTAAGGTGAATCCCAGCCTGGTTGTGGACCTTGCTTCGTTTTACGAAGAACGCGGCCCCATGAAGTTTGCGCACGAAATCATTTTGGCAATGAACCACGACGAAGAAGGGCCGTTCCACGATAAGATAAAACGACTGGGAAAGGCGGAAGCTGGTAAGGGGCATATTCAAACACTTGCGCAGGCAACTGTTGTCAAACCGCTTCTTGATTACATCACTCCAGATCCCGAAGGTGACCGCAATAAGCGCTACAAAGGCATTTTCTCGTCTAAGAGGCCAGTAAACGCTTGGACGCGCCATATATTCCAGCCGTTCTATGACGATGACAACGATGCGGCAGTTTTCCTTTGTCTTACCAACTACTTTAACGCTGTTAAGGCGAGATGGCCAAAGCTCTGGGATGATGCGCCAGCAGGTACGGTTCTTAACCGAACCACTGGGTACGGGGCCCTGATGAAATTTTTGCGCCCTGTCTATTTGTCCAAGTGTGACAAAGGCGAAATACTCACCCGTGACGCTTGTGACGAAGTCTTTAGAGGTATCAGCATTCCCGATGAAGAGTTGACGCGAGAGCACTTTTTGCCAGGTAGTTCAGGTGTCTCCACACTCTACAATCGCTTGCTGGACGAGTCTGGTTTGTCTGACAAGCAGTCAAAACAGCAAACGCTCTTCTAGATTTTGAATTTCTATCGAAGTCTTCGTTCAACCGACTTTCTTGCCGAGGGATAGCATTCGAGTAACAGCCCTCTTTTGGTGTTCGGGGCTGTGATGCCAATAGTTTGATTGTATGGTTTCAATGCTGGTGCTGAAATAGTCGGCAGCGTCTTCGGCTGACATTCCGCTCTGGATCGCAAGGGTAATCGCTGTGTGCTTTAGAGTATGGGGGGTTATACGTTTTACACCTGCCCGCTTTGCTGCACCTTCAAGAGCCTTGCCAATGTCTAAAACGGGCTTGCCCGGATGTCTTGGGTGCTCAACGATGAAGCGCCCATCGTGAAGCCGTTTCCAACGCTCGAGATGAGCCAACAACCGGCCTGGTATGGCGTGGGGTCGCCGTGCTTTGACCGTTTGCGCTTCGTCCTCCCCTGCACGCCACCAAATGCCCCGTGCCAGGTCTACCCAAGGTCCGTCGGTGCGCCGCTCCCAAGTTGACTTAGCAACAGTCCTCGGACGGCTCCCTGTATAAAACTGACAAAGCGCGAGGCGAGCAGCGTGCCGGCTTCGCTTATTTCGCCACAACGCCCAAAGAAGCCGGGCGAACTCGTCGCGCGTCAGCCATTCAGTCCTGGGCTTGCCTGTTGGTGGCAACCAAACGGCGGGAGCCCCCACAAGCAGACGGTCCCGATGAGCTTTATTTAGCGCCGCGCGTAACACCGAAAGTTCACGGCGAGCCGTGCTGGCCGTTTGCCGTGTTCTAACATATGCTTGGCAGGTCTTTTCGCTGACCTGGCCGCAGCTTTTACCCGACCAAAACAACACCAATTGCTTCACAGCGTAGGCTTGCCGTTCAGGCGCGGCCATATCCGCTCTTAAGTCTTCAATATACCGCGCAAGAACAACCGACACACTTACATCATCCGGAGCCATCGGAGTACTTGGCACGTCAATGCGTTGTGCTAGATAGCGTGCGAGCGCATTTTCAGCAGCTTCACGGCCGCCTGTGCCGCGATGTCCTGTTCTTGTATCTTTGCCACCGTCACGGATGACCCACTCGCCCGTATCGGGACGACAGTAGAGTCTCGCTGGCTTTCTTGGTCTGGGCATAACAAATATTTATCAAGGGCTTGATGGTGAATACGGTAAGACTTGCCTACGCGTCTGGCAACCAACTGGCCCGAGCGAATTTCAGCGCACACCGTTCCGTATGGAACGTTAAGAAGTTCTGCGACTTCTTGGGGACTGTATGCGAGCTTGGCTTTCATGGAGACTATTTAGCGGATCTGGTGGGTTTTCAAGAGGCAGGGACAAAAAACAGAAAGAAGCCCTTTCTCAAACCGCATTTCGAACAGGAAACCAATCACCATCTCCCCAGAGCTCACCTCGGCCTATAGATGAGATATACAATCATTTATTAATGTTAAATTACAATATCTTAGCGAATTCTATAGGGACACCTACGATGTCCCATTATCGGGACAGAGCTGGTGTCCCTAACTGTCCCGCAATCGGACAAATCTGTCATTTATTTGGGAAACCTATGTCTCTTACCTAACTCCCGGTTAGACAATCAAGAGGAAGAAAATGATACTCAATTTAGACCAGATTAAGAAAATTGAAAAAGTCGTAGGGCAAGACATTGCCAACGAGTTTTTGAAGCAGCAGAAAACTGAAAAGGACAAAGAGAAAGAGCAAAAGAAACGCAGGCTCAACAAAGACTTTACTCAGGTTTATCCTGCCGGTTGGTATCGCATTCAAAGCCTTTTGAACATCAGCCCATCCGCTGCGCGTGTGTATGTTTTTCTGGCTGAAAACATTGGTCCAGATGGAGCAGTATGCGCGAGCCGTAGGACACTTGCCGAAGCCTTGAAATACTCAGAAAAGACCATTTCCAGACACACAAAGACGCTCGAAAAAGAAGGCGCAATCGTCATTCTTAAACTGGGCACAGCCAATGTGTATTGTTTGAACCCAGGAGAAGTTTGGAAGAGCTTCAGCGAAGCCAAAAGCCACGCGGCATTCAACACAAAAACACTTGTCTCCAAGTCTGAGAACCCGTTTGTCAAAAAGCGGCTGGCGACCCTCGTAGGAAAGGAAGAAGGCACCGTCAAAGAGGAAGATTTCGAACTTTATGAAGACGTTGAAAAGATGCTTCAGGTCGCAGACGATGAGCATGAAAAAGACCCGACCGAGCAGACCTGAGCCAATGACAACACAAACTTTTTTTGGGGTACGCGTCTTCTTTCCCCATCTCCTTCGTAAACACGAAGGAGACGCAAATGGACAACGCCGAAAAGAAGAGAGAACAACGCCGCCGCTGGAAGGCCGCGGGGTGGCGTGAAATACGGGTGCGTGTAGCCGCCGAGCACGCCAACGAAGTAAAGGCTTTTGCCGCTTCTCTTCCTGCCCCAAGGTCGAAGTCAAATCCCAATCAACAGATACTACCGATAGAGGGTTTGTGATGCTGCGGGACTTGAAAATGTGGAATGACGACGAGTTAAAGCGTGGCGTTTGTTTTCTTGCCCAGACAACAGACGCGCCAGAACTTGGAGATTTGGCTGACTGCCCCGACTGGGTCCGCACTTGTGCTTTGAAATATTTAGAATTCCTGCTTGAGGGTGGCCCTGAGACACCGATAGAGGCAAACGTGTTTCAAGCCCAAACGAACTACGAGAAGAGGATGAGGGCTAAGCTGATAGCAGCGCGGGACGAGTTGTTTCATCGTTTGGATTGGTTGAGCGGAAATAGTGAGTACCGCGAACGCTTTGGGCGGTTGGACGCAGTGCCAGATTGGGTCGCAGAGGCTGCGGCAAGAAATTTAAAGCAACAGATTTTCAATATATCGACGGGGCAAAGAAAGAACCCGGCTACAGCTAAGGGATGGAAAATATGAAGGCTACAGAAGCACCGTCGGAGGCGCTCAACACATTCAGAAGGTTGTTCGTGTCTGGCAAAAAAAAAGACACGGTCCAGCAGACTCAACCGGGACTGACGGCGAAGCGCCAAAGCTGGCACGAGCGGATGGAAGCAAGAGACGCTGAATTCAAAAAGCGCGAAGAAGAAGCCAACAATAATAAGAAGAAAAATGAGAAGGAAAAGAAGAAGAAGGAGCGCGGCAGAAAGACCGATGCCGCTCTACAAAAGGGCGTCACAGCCGCCCAGAAAATGCTAAGAGTTGGCGACGACCTAACCCGTTAGGTTTTGACAAACTGAAACAAACTGACCCGCCCTTGTGGCGGGTTTTTTGATGTGTGTGATTTTTTCCTATTTGCCTACCAGGCCCCGCCGATTGAGGGCGCACTTGGAAGCTTAAGCCCCTGCGGGTCTTAAGCGTGCGCCCTCCGGGGGCCGCGCTGCGGAGCGATTTCATCGAGACGCTTCCAGCGGGGAACGCGGCTCAGGGCCGCATTGGAGAAATCACATATGGCGGCTTCATACGCGGCGAGCATCAACATCAAACATATCAGCACCAGTCCAAAAGCTCGCAAAGTCCTTTCCTTGACTGAAGCCATAGCCACCGCCAAGGCTCGCTTTCGCTACCAGACGCGAGACGCCGCCTGTGGCGATGAAGATGTAATATGCCACACTGAAGGCCAATCTCTCACGGGCGACAAACAAGCAGTCAAAAGCAAGGCCTATGCCGCCCTCGCCGCTCGCGCCAAGAAACACACCGAGAAAAACGGTATTCGACTTTGCGACACCGGCCATATCTCACTTCCGAATGACGCATCGACGGAAGAGCAACGAGAGATTGCCGAAACCTTAGTGGCGGACATGGCAGGCGATAGCCAAGCCCTTGTGGTTGCGTCTATCCATCACGACAAGAAGGGGAACAAACACCTTCATTGGTGGGCAGTTGATGGCCTTGAAACCAGGGAGGCAGCGATAGCCAGAAACCCAGAAGCCAAGCGAGTTCGACAACGTGACCAACTCAGATTGAACGAAGGCGGGAGCCGCCAAGACTGGCGTGAGCGGATGGCGGGAGTTGTAAACCAAGTCGCCGAGAAGCACGGACGGAAAAAGGCAGAGCACCGCAGCCTAAAAGACCAAGGAATTGATAGAGCGCCTCAGCTTCACGAGGGCGTCGAAGTTCAAGATAAGCTTGAACGTGGGCATGAGTTCAGCGTGGCCGCTAACGAGCGGATCGAGTCAAACAGCGAAATAATCGCCCAGAACATCCGCGACCAGGGCGGCAGCAAGGCGAAGCAAATTCGCGCCATTCCGAAGCGTTGGAGGCTCCCCAAGTTTTTAGACTCTTGGCGGTCAAAACTTGGCTTCCTCAATCGTTCGGAAGTAAAAGAAGAAGCAAACAAGACGCCCGCAAACACCGACAAATTCGGAAGCCAGATGCGGACCTTCCCCCGAATTCCTCGCTTCAACAAAGACGGTCAGACTTCAGGGCTGGCCGCTTCTCGTCTTCCTTCGCAACACATAGAGGACACTACGCGAAATGCCGCCAGTAACGGCGGCAGATAAAAACCCCCGACCTGAAAGGCCGAGGGTTGCTTCTCTCGCACCCCACAGGAGTCAGAGCGGTCGAGAACAAGTAAAGGCGTAAATTGCTTGGACGCTCTCCCCAGGGCCATTCCACGGCGTGTATGAAGCGGAAGCAACCGCATCAACGGTATTGTATCCATCTGTCGTGTTAAGGCCTGTTTCATCGGACGTTCTGTCCAGGACAACAAACTCTTCCACCTGGATTTGGTCCTCATCAGTCAGGGAAGGCGAAACGCCCGGGAAGAATGTTTCATTCGGGTCCATAACAGTCCCCAGGTTCATTGACGCCTCAGCGCAAAGTGCTGAGGGAAGTGACGCCGAAGAGATTGGCTCCGCGATGAAACCAGAAGGGGCGGAAGTGACAACTTCACCAGGATTGTAGCCCTCTGCGAAAGCCCAAGTGTGCCAATAGCGCCCACCACCGCCAAGGACACGGACAACAACAAATTCCTCATAGAAACGGCCTGGGTCGCGGCTTGAAGTAACCGGCGCGTATGGGGTGAGAGCGAGTGCCTCGATAGGCTCCAGGCCCTGAGTTGCCATTGGTATCGTATCGGCCTCCGTTCCGACAGTACCTGCGGCTTGAGTTGCGAGGACTGCTTCCGCCCCATCAAATGCCGCAGCCGCTTCCCCACCGAACTCGACAACGGCTGTTATCGTGATAATGCCGACCAGCCCGAGCAAAGCAACATACTCAACAAAGGCAGCCGCCCGCGTAGATGATTTAAGTTTTGAAATCGTGAACATTTGAAATCCTCCTGTTTGTTCTGACCAGGAGATAGAGAACTTTGGGACGCGTCCCAAAATTCTCTATCTGACTACTGTCAAAGAAAAGCAGGAGGTTACAATGACACTCAAACACATACACATCATTCAAATATTGCTGATAGGGATAGTTCTTTTTGTTGCTGGTCCCGCATTCGCAGATGAGAATGAAATCTTTAAAAAATCTTGCTCCAAACTTAACGCAATCCAAGAGTTTGTTTTTGGTGCTGCTTACGTAATTGGGGCCATCGGCCTTGTGGTTATCGCAGTTTCTGCGTTCTTGGGTCGTTTCAAGTTCGCCCATCTGATTGCTTTGGGGGGTGGCCTTTTCATTGTTGCGATGGCTGACCTTCTCCTAAGTTTCATAACCGGCGACAAAGGGGGATTGGACTCGTGCGCAAGTTCCTAATAGCCACAGCAGTAGGGGCGACGCTTGCGTCGCCCGCTTCTGCGTTGTGCTCCTGGGTTCGCGTAGCGCCGGACCCGACGGGGTGCCAAGGAACAATCCCAAAACACAATCCAGAGGACCGGACGGAGTTCGGTCAATTGTGTATTAGGTTCGATACGCACGGGGTTTATTATTACCCGCCGTTGGCGCCGGAAGGCGGGCGGCTTGTTTATGAAGATATGAGATACCTGGGGTATTTCAAAACTCACAAAAAAGTATGCTCATAGCTTTGAGAACAGGCCAACCCGACCTATCTTTTTCTGGTCTAACCTTGTGTGAAAGTTGGGCGGCACAGAAGACCCTACCGAGGCAAATCGGTAGGGTCTTTTTCATCTGTACATCCAAGAGAAAATAACTAGCTCGCGTCGCTTTGGACTGCCTCTTGTTCCGAACTCTTTCGCCTTTGCATTGCCCGCAGCCCGTTGCAGACTGCTTTCCAAGAGGGAATCGACGCCACGCACACAGCTTGCGCTTGAACATTCCCTGGTACTGACAAAGTTGGGGGCAGGAGTGTTCGAAAGCTTAACCGATAAAGGATTTGATATTGCTATCCGCAACCACGCCGGAGCGATTTTGTCCGTCGATTTCCCTGAAATATCGGGCGAACTTGAAAAAGCGCTTCTGGAAGTAGAGATCCCAGCCGAAGAGCTCATCGGCTCGGGGGGCGGTGAGGCACCTTCTACGCAGCGTCTACGGCGTCGGCTCTACGAAGTGGAATGGCCCAAACATAATTTCGATTTTCGCCTGATAGTCGATGGCAAAGAAACCGTCTCTAACAGCCACGAGATTGACCATGTCAGATGGTCGGAAACAGGAAACATTGCCCTTGAAATCGAATGGAACAACAAAGACCCATTCTTTGACAGAGACCTGGAAAACTTTCAAAGGCTCCACGCTCAATCAGCAATATCGGTGGGTGTCTTGATTACGCGAGGAGCGAGTCTTCAAGAAGGTATGCTTGGCATTGTACAGCGTTGTATTGAAAAGCACGGTTTCATAGATGAGAGCGAGATGGTTGAAGCCTTCGGGATGAAGGACAGAACCAAGCGTCAAAGAGAAGCTGTTCAGAAGCTACTCGACAGACAAACGCCCTTCTCTGAGGCGTTTGCCAAGCAATTTGTGAACGATAAATTTGGTCAAGCAACAACGCACTGGAGCAAGCTCAAGGACCGAATAGATAGGGGTGTAGGCAACCCGTGCCCGCTTTTGCTAATCGGCCTACCGGCGTCCGTTGTTAAGGAATGACTACTCGGCGGCAGGAGCCGAAGAATTATATGCGTAGGTTTTCCAAGTTGGCTTGTAATCATCTTCGGCTTGATTTCCCCAAACCGTCCAGCCTTTACGCTTGCCACGACCAAACAACTCCAAGTACGGCCCCCAAGAGCACGACTCGATAATGTCGTATTGTTCATCGGGCTTACGGCTGTGCTCTCGTTTACGAGTTTTCAATAGGTCACTGTCCGGCTCTTCAGCTTCAATGAAATTGACCTGACTCCGGCCAGGTTGAAGTGTGCGCACATCTTTCCCCCGCGTTCCAAAGAGGAGGATTTCCGTAACATTGCGGAAATAGAAGCCCACGCCACGGCCATCAGGGCCGCCATCTTTGCGGATCTTCTCCCAAACGATATTAGATTTATATTGAAAGCCCCAGGCATCCAGAACCTTAAGACCTTCCGGCAACAAGGCATTGGGAACCCAGAGATAGCAATGCGCTCTGTCTTCCAAGTGTTCGGAAACAGGAAGCTCACAGATTTCTTCCAAGGTCATCGTAGGGTACCGTGCGAGCCGCTTGTGTTCGGGAGCAATCTTACCGGTGCGGTTCTGGAAACGCCAAGGCGGGTCTGCCATAACAGTCGCGAACCGGTCGCCTTTCAGAAATGAGCGCAGGTCGTCAGACGCAGTCATAGAGCCCCCCTTGTTTTCTTTGTTTTGGTTTCTTTCACTTGTAGAACAATATCTGGTAACCGGCAATTCACGATAGCCGAAATATGTCAAAAATCGGCTAAACAAGGCTCAAAAACCCAGAACGCCGCGATGTTCACCGGTTACGAAAGCGCTGAGCGAGATTTTAGACTTGGAACAAGCGCCGTTCCCACGACGCTAAGAAGCTATACCCTAACTGGTCGCGGTGCGGAGTGGTGTCAGCCAAGACCGCGAGCTTAGGATCCTTCTTCAACGCATCTCTGAACTTGAAAAATGCTTCTTCATTATCGAACGAAACTGCGAACCCTTTGTGGTAAGCACGGCCTTCATATAGGCCAAGCCAATCCACAAATTCCGACTTCTCAGAGAAGTTTTTGAAGTATCTGTGCGAAAGACGCATTCTCGCTCACTCCTACCACCCCCTACGCCCCGCACCACTGAACGAGCAAACGAGGGTATACCGGCAGAAAGAAGATGGCGCACCCAGTAGGATTCGAACCTACGACCTTCGCCTTCGGAGGGCGACACTCTATCCAGCTGAGCTATGGGTGCCCTGATTCCCGCAGTATCTGTGCGGAAAACTGTGCGACTTCTTCTATCGTGCCTCTTTTTATCTTTTCCTTCAAGCGCTTTGCTGAAACGACTTCCGCCTTCGGAGGGCAGCGCTCTATCCAGCTGAGCTACGGGTGCGTGCGAGGGTCTATAGGCGATCCGGTGCCGGGCTGCAATGCATTCCGAACGACCGATCGCGGGAAATTCACGAGGCCCTTGCGTCAGGCCGGCGCGCGCGCGCCGGGAACGGCGGCGTGGCGGCCTGACGGGTCATCCCAGCAGGTCGTGCGCCAGTTCCAGCGCGTCGATCAGCGCGTCGACCTCGGCCCGGGTGTTGTACATGCCAAAAGAGGCCCGGCAGCTTGCGGTAATGCCGTAATGGGCCATCAACGGCCCCGCGCAATGATGGCCGGCGCGCACCGCCACGCCCTTCTTGTCGAGGATGGTGGAGATGTCATGCGCATGCCCCGCCCCGGCCATGGTAAAGGAGAAGATCGCCCCCTTCCCCGCGGCATTGCCCTGCAAGGTCAGCCAGTTGCATCCTGACAGCCGCGCCTGGGCATAGGCGGCCAGATCGGCCTCATGCGCGGCGATATCGGCCATGCCCACGGACATCATGTAGTCCAGCGCCACGCCCAACCCGATGGTCTGGACGATACCGGGGGTACCGGCTTCGAACTTCATCGGCGGATCGGCATAGGTCACGGCGTCCTTCGTGACCTCCCGGATCATGTCGCCGCCGCCCATGAACGGGCGCATCTCGGCCTGCCGCTCCGCGCGGATATAGATCGCACCCGAGCCGCTGGGCCCATACAGCTTGTGCCCGGTGATCGGGTAGAAATCGCAGCCCAGATCGGCCACGTCCACCGGGCCATGCACCGCGGCCTGAGAGCCGTCCAGCAGACTGGCGATCCCGCGCGCGCGTGCGGCGTGGCAGATGCTGCGTGCATCGGTGACGCTGCCCAGAACGTTGGACATGTGGGTCACGGCGACCAGCCGGGTGCGCGGCCCCATGGCGGCGATGACCTTCTCCGGGTCCAGGGCGCCATCGGCCTCCACATCCACCCAGACCAGCTTGATCCCCATGCGTTCGCGCAGGAAATGCCAGGGCACGATATTGGCGTGGTGCTCGGCCACCGACAGGACGATCTCGTCACCGGCCTGCATATGTTCCATCGCCCAGCCATAGGCGACCAGGTTGATCCCCTCCGTCGTGCCGGAGGTCAGCACGATCTCCTCCTCCGAAGGGGCGTTCAGGAACCGGGCGACGGTACCGCGCACGGCTTCGTATTTTTCGGTCGCGAGGTTGGAGAGGTAGTGCAACCCGCGGTGGACATTGGAATATTCATGCGAATAGGCCAGCGTCACCGCGTCGATCACGGCCTGCGGTTTCTGGGCAGAGGCCCCGTTGTCGAGATAGACCAGCGGCTTGCCGTTGACCTCCCGCGAGAGGATCGGAAAATCGCTTCGAATGGCATCGACATCGTACATCAGATCGTTCCCTGGGGCGTCACCCCGACAAGCGTGAGCAGCACCGCCAGAAACATCACGGCGGCGATGAAGGACAGGCCGATCACGGCCAGCCCGCGCAACAGGCTGGAGAAGCCATGCGCCTCCGTCACCAGGCAGGTGACGATATAGAGCCCCCAGACCCCCACGGCAAAGGAGGCCAGCGCGGCCAGCGGCGGCAGGGCGAGGCTCAGCAGCGAGACCCCGATCTGTGCCACCAGGCGCAGCACCTGTAGCCAGATGGTGACCCGCAGCAGGGTGTCGAAATCACCCTGCCCGCCCAGCATCCGCCCGGCCAGCGTCAGCGTGGCCGACGACAGCAGCAGCGCCACCCCCACCACCAGCGTCAGGGCGACGGGCCCGTCCAGCGGCGCGGTCAGGAATTCTGCCGGCAACAACGCCCAGTAGAGAATGCCGTTCAGGATTGCCAGCAGGGCCAGAAGGCTCCAGCCCGCGTCACGCGGCAGGTGCATCCGCACCAATTGCGCCCCGGCGGCACGGGGATCCAGTATCGTCTGCTTGCCGAATTCGACCCAGTTCACGCCTGGCCCTCCGATTGCCGGCCGAATTCGGCCACCCGCATTCCCATGCTCCAGAACCACAGGAACAGGGCCAGGAAAACCAGCCCTGTCAGATCCTTGGCCGCACCAGGCCCGACGAATCCCGCCGTCAGCCCCCACAGCAGATAGGCCGGCATCGCGGCCACCAGCGCCCAGGACAGAACTGCGCGGGCGGCGGCGAAACTGCCCTGCCCGCCCAGCGGTTTGGCCACAAGATGCGCCAGCGCCGCCAGCCCGTAAAGCGCCAGCGGCAGCAGAAACAGCAAACCGAACAGCGTGTTGGTCATCAGCATATCCAGCTCCTGGCCGGTCTCGAAAGCCTGGCGCGACAATTGCGGCCATTGCGCGACGAAGATGGTGGCACAGCTCCCCATCATCATCACCAGCGTCCGGTCCTCACGCGGGGCCGGATCCAGAAGGCGGCGCGCCACCTGGCCCGGCCCGCGATAGGTCGCGGCGATATTGCGAAGCAGCGACACCCCGGATCAGCCCGCGCGGCGCCGTTCCAGCCAGGACCAGAGCCGCGCGCTCAGCAGTTCTGCCAGGTCGTCATCATCGATCTCCTGCAACGCCTCGGCCAGGAAGGCCAGGGTCATCAGGTCCTGCGCCTCGGCCAGCGGTACGCCGCGCGCGCGCAGGTAGAACAGGCCTTCCTCGTCGATCGCCCCCGAGGTGGAGCCATGCGAACAGGCCACGTCATCGGCATAGATTTCCAACTCCGGCTTGGCGTAGAACTCGCTGTCGCCATCCAGCAGCAGCGATTGGCTGATCTGGTAGCCGTCGGTCTTCTGCGCGCCTTCCTTGACCAGAATCTTGCCCTGGAATACCCCAACGGCGCCGTTGCGCAGAACCTTCTTGAACACCTGCCGGCTTTCGCAATTCAGGGCGTCATGGGTAATGAACACGGTGTCGTCATGGTGAAAATCGCCATCGCCCAGACAGGTGCCGGCGACATGGGCCACAGCATCGTCACCCGTCATCTCGATCACGCAATCATTGCGGGTCAGCGCGCCGTTCATCGTCATGGTGAACGACTTGAAGGTGCTTTCCCGACCCAGCCGGGTGAAGATATGCGTGGCGGCCCGGCGGGCATGGTCCCGGCCCTGCGCGCGCACGTGGTGGAAAGTCGCATCATCCGCGACCTCGACCTCAAGAACATGGTTCAGCCGGGCGGCGGCCGGGCCGCTTTCCAGCAATGTCAGTTCCGCGTCCTGTTCCAGCTTCACCACGTGGTGCAGCATCGCGTCGGAGGTCGTCGCCTCGTGGCGATAGACAACCGAGATCGGGCGCGGCGCGGTACCGGTGACGCGGATCAGCAGGCCATCGGTGGCATAGGCGGTGTTCAGCGCGGCCAGCGGCCGGCTGACTGGGTCTTGCCCGCGCGCCTCCAGCGTGCCGTAATGGGCTTGCGCCCAATGGATGTCGGCATCGCTCTGCGCCAGCCGCTCGATGCTGACACCCTCCAGTTCCAGCGGGTCAGAGGCCTGAGCGTCGAACACCCCGTCCACGAAGACGAGGGTCAGGGCGTCGACCCCGTCGAAAGTAGGGACATCGCCCGCCTCCGCTTCGACCGGCGCGGCCTCGGGGGCGTCGGGCTGCACCAGGCTTTGCGGCCTGGTGTATTTCCAATATTCATCGCGCGCGCCGGGCAGGCCCGCGGCCTGCACCCGCGCCAGCGCCTCGGCTCGCGCGGCGGCGGACCAGCCCCCCGCCGGCACGGGGCCAAGCGCGGCCAGCCGCGCGTCGGTGGCGTCCTGTTTGACCTTGGGCAGCGTCATGTTCACGCCTCCTCCGCCAGGATATCGGCATAGCCGTTCTTCTCGACTTCCAGGGCCAGTTCCGGCCCGCCGGTCTTCACGATGCGGCCATCGGCCATGATATGCACCACGTCGGGTTTGATGTGGTCCAGCAGGCGCTGGTAATGGGTGATCACCAGAAACCCGCGCCCGGCGTCCCGCAGAGCGTTCACCCCGTCGGACACCAGTTTCATCGCATCGACATCCAGCCCGGAATCCGTCTCGTCCAGGATGCACATCCGTGGCTCAAGCAGGGCCATCTGAAGGATCTCGTTCCGTTTCTTCTCACCACCGGAGAAGCCGACGTTGACAGGACGTTTCAGCATGTCCGCGTCGATCTTCAGCTCCTTGGCCTTCTCCCGGATCAGCTTGAGGAAATCGGCGGCGCTCATCTCCTCCTGACCGCGGGCCTTGCGCTGCGCGTTCAGCGCCGTCCGCATGAAGGTCATGTTGCCGACGCCCGGGATCTCCACCGGGTATTGGAATGCCAGGAACAGACCGGCGGCGGCGCGTTCCTCGGGCTCCATGTCCAGCAGGTCATCGCCATCCAGCGTGGCGGCGCCGCCGGTCACCTCGTAGCCGTCGCGGCCCGACAGCACGTAGGACAGCGTCGATTTCCCCGAACCGTTGGGCCCCATGATCGCATGGACCTTCCCCGCCTGGACCTCAAGGTTCACACCTTTGAGGATCTGCTTGTCTTCTTCTTCAAGTTTGACGTGCAAGTCACTGATATTCAGCATATTTAATTCCTTCTTCACGCAACGCATCAAGCGCGCTTTCACGCAACGCCTAGGCGCGCGTCATCATTCGAATGACATCCCCGAGACGGTCCGCGGGGATGGGCATGGGGGTGACGTCGAAAACCGCCAGACGCCCGATGAGGATCGGTGCGCCCAGGAAATCTTCGACCTCGTGATATTGGTCACGGTGCCGATAATCGTCGATCAGCAACGTGACGGGACGGGTGATCCGAAACGCGGTGGCCAGCGCGCAGCCGGCCCGGAACCGGCCATCGACCAGCACCACATCGGGGTGGGTGAAATCGTCGCGATCCCAGATCCCCAGCGGATAGCTGGCAAAGCGTCGCCACCCGGCTTCGGACTTGGGGTGGCCCCATTCCCTGGTCGGGCCGATATCGGCGTGGTGCAGCACCACCTGGGCGCGCGGTGGATTGTCGTCGAACCAGGCGGCGATCCCGTGCAGGAAATCGGCGTCGCTTTCGACCGAAAAGACCTGTTTGCCCGGCAATTCCGCCGCCAGAACGGTAGAGCCGCCAGCACCATATTCCAGGATGACCTCCGCCTCCTGATAGGCCGTGCGCAATGCCGCGCCTTCCCGTTCGGGGAAGGTAAAGGCCGGGCGCGTGGCCGAAGAGGATGCGGCGGCCGGTGTCACTGGTCGATCACCACGGCGGTGCCGGAGATCGACACCATCAGCATCGAGTCGCCGACAACCTCGTAATCCAGGTCCACCCCCACCACCGCATTGGCGCCAAGCGCCCGGGCGCGGGCCTCGATCTCGCGCATGGCGACGTCGCGGGCATCCTGCAACTTGGCCTCGTAAGCGCCGGAGCGACCGCCGATGATATCGGTGATCCCGGCAAAGAAATCGCGGACGACATTGGCGCCCATGATGGCCTCGCCCACCACCAGGCCGCGATAATCGCGGACCGGGTGACCTTCGATCGTGCTGGTGGTCGTGATGATCATGCGCTGTCCTCCTGCGCCAGGGTCCGGGTCAGTTCCGCTGCCCGGTCGGACGGGCAGACAAGAAAGTTTCGGTTCGCCTTGTAGCGGCTGTCCTCGTGCAGGACGGTGTATTCCTGCGCCGCGAGCCATCCGGCAAAGGCGGCGTCGTTATCGGTATCCACCTCAATCTGCATCACAGGACGGGCGCGGCGTATCGTATCCTCAAGACCGGAAAGCACAGCGATTTCCATGCCTTCCACGTCGATCTTGATGAAGTGCGGCAAGACATCCGCCAGCATGGCGTCGCCGGTCCGCATTTCGAGATCGCCCGCGCCTTCCAGCATCCGGGCAGAGCCGAGGTTGCGCGCCTTCTCCGCCATGCCGAAGCCATCGGAGGGACGATCGGACAGGCCGAAGCCGAGATGGTCCAGCGTCACCACATCGGCCAGCCGGTTGACCAGCACGTTCTGGATCAGCAGGTCGTAGGCCAGCACATTCGGCTCGAACGGGATCACCCGACCGGCGCCCAGGTGCAGCGCGGCGAAGAGACTGTGATTGCCCACATTCGCCCCGATATCCACGAAACACCCGCCCGCCGGCATCAGTCCGATCAGCCGCCGCAATTCGTCCTGTTCGTAAAAACGCCCCTTGCGGTGGTTGCGCTGGATCGGATCGTTTTCCATGCGGGTGCAGAAGATCACGGGCCGATCCAGCGGCCGGGCATGGACCAGTTGCAGCGGATCGCTGACATCCGGCCGGCCCAGGGCCAGGCGTTTCGACAAACGGGCGACGCGGTCGATCATCAGCCGACGGAACCTTCCAGCGAGATCGCGACAAGCTGTTGGGCTTCCATGGCAAATTCCATCGGCAGGGCTTGCAGCACCTCCTTGCAGAAGCCGTTGACCACCAGGGCCACCGCTTCTTCCTCGTCCATGCCGCGCTGACGGCAGTAGAACAACTGCTCGTCATCCACCTTGGAGGTCGTCGCCTCGTGCTCCACCCGGCTGGAATTATTCTTCACCTCGATATAGGGCACGGTATGCGCCCCGCAATCGGATCCGATCAGCAGGCTGTCACACTGGGTGTAATTGCGCGAATTCTTCGCCTTGGGATGCATCGACACCAGCCCGCGATAGGTGTTCTGCGCCTTGCCCGCGCTGATCCCCTTGGACACGATGCGCGAACGCGTGTCGCGGCCCAGGTGCACCATCTTGGTACCGGTATCGGCCTGCTGCATGTT
The DNA here is from genome assembly GCF_010614805.1 of Pseudooceanicola aestuarii. NCBI lineage: Bacteria > Pseudomonadati > Pseudomonadota > Alphaproteobacteria > Rhodobacterales > Paracoccaceae > Pseudooceanicola > Pseudooceanicola aestuarii. Next base: position 71,132 of record NZ_JAAFZC010000002.1, on the reverse strand, counting down.
GTTGGTGATGGCGATGGAGTAGAATTCGCCCTGGCTTTCGTTGCCGCGCAGGATGCAGGAGGGGTATTTCCACGTCACGGCGGACCCGGTTTCGACCTGCGTCCACATCACCTTGGCCCGGTCGCCCCGGCAATCGGCGCGTTTGGTCACGAAGTTGTAGATGCCGCCCTTGCCCTCTTCGTCACCGGGGAACCAGTTCTGAACGGTGGAATATTTCACCTCCGCGTCTTCCTCGATGATGATTTCCACCACGGCGGCGTGCAGTTGGGCCACGTCGCGCTGCGGCGCGGTGCAACCTTCCAGGTAGGAGACATAAGACCCCTTGTCCGCGATGATCAGCGTGCGTTCGAACTGGCCGGTGTTCTCCGCGTTGATGCGGAAATAGGTGGACAGCTCCATCGGGCAGCGCACTCCGGGCGGCACGTAGACGAACGACCCGTCGGAGAACACGGCCGAATTCAGCGTGGCGTAGAAATTGTCCGACACCGGCACAACGGAGCCCAGATATTTCCGCACCAGTTCGGGGTGTTCGCGGATCGCCTCGGAGATGGAGCAGAAGATCACACCGGCCTTCTTCAGCTCCGCCTGGAAGGTGGTGCCGACGGACACGGAATCGAACACCGCGTCCACGGCGACCTTGCGTTCCGGCGCGCCGTCGCGGGCCTCCGCCGGGGCGGCCTCTGCGCCCTCGACACCTGCCAGGATCATCTGCTCCCGCAGGGGGATGCCCAGTTTCTCGTAGGTTTCCAACAGCTTGGGGTCCACTTCTTCAAGCGACTTGGGCTTGGACTCCATGCTCTTGGGGCGGGCATAGTAATATTGGTTCTGGAAGTCGATCCGGGGGTAATCGACCATCGCCCAATCCGGCTCTTTCTTCTCCAGCCAGCGGCGATAGGCGGCCAGGCGCCAATCGGTCATCCAGTCCGGTTCATCGTTCTTTTCCGAGATCAGGCGGACGATATCTTCGGACAGGCCCAGCGGGGCATATTCCATCTCGATTTCGGTGTTCCAGCCGTGCTTGTAAGTGCCGACGGCGGCAACGGCATCCACCGTTTCCTGATCGACGCCTTCCTTGACTTCGGGCGTATCCATCTTGCTCATGACCAATCCTTTCGGTCTGCGATCACGCCGCACGGGCGCGGTGTTTCTTTCGCTGGGCCAACCAGGCATGGGCGAAACGATCCACGTCGTCGCTCCGCGTCTCCGGCCCCAGGCTGACGCGGATCGCACTGGCCGCGTCGGTTTCGTCGAATCCCATGGCGCCCAGCACCCGGCTGGCGCGCACCTTGCCGCTGGAACAGGCCGATCCGGCGCTGATCGCGAATCCGGCCAGGTCCATCTGCATCACCTGCGTTTCCCCCTTCCAGCCCCGGGAGACAAGGCAAGACGTATTGGGAAGTCGCGGAACTCCGGCGCCGGGGATCGTCAGGTCCGGGGCGGCCTCGTGTAGCCGGGCCTCCAACCGGTCGCGCAGGGCGCCGACCTCGTCCCAGCGGCCCTGATCCAGATCGCGGGCGGCGGCGGCGGCGGCGGCGCCGAACCCGGCGATGCCGATGATGTTTTCCGTTCCGGCCCGGCGCCCCATCTCCTGGCCGCCACCTTTCAGCTGCGCGGCCAGATCGGCGCCCCGTTTCAGAACCACAGCGCCGATCCCCTTGGGCCCGCCCAGCTTGTGCGCGGAGATCAGCGCCATCTCGCAGCCCAGCCAGTTGAAGGCCATGGGGATTTTCCCGAACGCCTGGGTCAGATCCGACACGGCCAGCCCCTGCGGCAGGGACTGGATGATTCCGGTTTCGCTATTTGCGACCTGCACGGAGGCGACATTCGCATCGGGAATCTGCACGGTTCCCTGGGGGGTGACTTGCAGATCCTCGACAATCCAGGCGGAAACGGCATCATGTTCGACCGCCGCGCCATGCAACCCCCGCCCGGCATGGGCAAGGGCCGCCGCCTCGGTCGCGCCGGAGGTGAAGACCACGTCGGCGCCATCGGCGCCAAGCGCGCTGGCGACCTGGGCGCGGGCCTTCTCCACCAGCGATTTGGCCAGCCGTCCCTCCGCATGAACAGAAGAGGGATTGCCCACCAGATCCATCGCATCGACCATCGCCTGCCGCGCCTCGGGGCGCAGCGGCATGGTGGCGTTATGGTCCAGGTAGACGCGGTTCACGTCTCGTCCACCACTTCGAGTTCCAGCAGGCTGGGCACCGCGCGGCACGGTGCCAGGCCGTTGTTGATCACGTCCTTCAGGGTCGCGGCGTGCAGAAAGACATAGACATGCGCCGACAGGCTTTCCCACAATCGATTGGTCACCGACTGCGCGCGGCTGCCCGATTGGCCACCGCTGGCGCCGGCGCCCTTGTGCAGCGCATTCACCGTCTCGTCCACGGCGGCCAGGACATCGGCGACGCGAATCTCCTCTGCCGGACGCGCAAGACGATAGCCACCCCCCGGTCCGCGAACACTTTCGACCAGCCCCGCGCGCCGAAGCTTCACGAACAGCTGTTCGAGATAGGGCAAGGACACGGACTGGCGCTTGGAAATCTCCGCCAGGGTGACAAGGCCGGGCCCTGTCTGCAAGGCGATATCGGCCAATGCCACCATCGCGTAGCGGCCTTTGGTACTGAGTTTCACACAAACCCCCTTCGCCCACGGGTTGAATTCATTGACCTTGCCAGCGGCACGGCTTATCTCGCTTGAAGCCCGAGCGGGTATTCCGCCGGTTTAGAACATTTCTAAGGTGCTTGAGAAAATTCGTCAAGAATAGAGCGCCCGAGAGATCGCCAAGGAGACAAGCACCCCTATGCCCGAGGTCATCTTTCCCGGACCGGAAGGTCGCCTGGAAGGCCGCTATCACCCGCAGAAGGAAAAAGACGCGCCCATCGCCATCGTGCTGCATCCGCATCCGCAATTCGGCGGCACGATGAACAACAAGGTCGTCTACAATCTGCACTATGCCTTCTACAACATGGGCTTTACCGTGCTGCGGTTCAACTTCCGTGGTGTCGGCCGGTCGCAGGGCGAGTATGACCAGGGCGTGGGCGAGCTGTCGGATGCGGCCTCCGCACTGGATTACCTGCAATCCATGAACACGAATTCCAAGCATTGCTGGGTCGCGGGCTTCTCCTTCGGGGCCTGGATCGGAATGCAATTGCTGATGCGCCGGCCGGAGATCACCGGCTTCATCTCCGTGTCGCCCCCGGCGAACATGTACGATTTTTCCTTCCTTGCGCCCTGCCCGTCCTCGGGCCTGATCGTCAATGGCAGCGCCGACCGTGTCGCGCCGCCCGCCGACACCCAGACCCTGGTCGGCAAGTTGCAGGAACAGCGCGGCATCACCGTCACCCATGACCAGATCGACGGCGCCGGCCACTTCTTCGAAGAGCCGCATATGGACACGATGATCGACAGCGTCACCGGCTACGTCAAACGCCGCCTGACGGAGACGACGCGCTGACCCATGTCAACACTTGACGATCTGGCCCGCAAACTGGCCGATGACACGTTCAAGGCAATGGAGGCGCTCGACAACGACCGCCTCTACGTGGAGGTCGCCGAAATCATCGGCGCCTCCTCCCAGACCCTTGAAGAAGCCTACCTGACCGAGGTCCGCGTGCGCCTGGCCTACAAGAAAGCGCGCGGCTTCCTGGTCCGCAAGGTCAAGGCACATCAGGCCGGCAATGGCTGACACGCCCGATCCCCGCCTGACCGCCCAGCTGGATTTCCTGACCCAGGCCGACCGCCTGAAATCGGTGCTGCGGCAGACGACGCTTTGCGACGGCTCCCGGCGGGAGAATTCCGGAGAACATTCCTGGCACCTGGCGCTTTATGCCATGACCCTGGGCGAACATGCGCCGGAGGGTGTGCAGATCGACCGGGTGATCCGCATGCTGCTGCTGCATGACCTGGTGGAGATCGACGCCGGCGACGTGCCGATCTATACCCAGAGCGCCGAAAATGCCGACGCCATCGCCGCCGCGGAAGCCCGCGCCGCCGACCGGATCTTCGGCCTGCTGCCCGCCCCCCAGGCCCGTGAGTTCCGTGCCCTGTGGGACGAGTTCGAAGCCGCGCAAACCCCTGACGCCCAATTCGCCAAGGCGCTGGACAGATTCCAGCCGCCGATCCAGAACATCGCCTCCGCCGGGCAAAGCTGGCTGGACCAGGGCGTGACCTATGACATGGTGGACAGCCGCGTCGGCCGTGTGGTGCGCCGGTCCGTTCCGGCGCTGTGGGATCACATTTCCGGAACCGTAAAGGCGCTGCTGGCGCGATAATCCCGGAACAGGCGATCGGCCGCCGCCGCGATGCCGCGATCGGCATGACCGCGCAGCGCCTCCAGCAATTGATCCACCGGGGCCGCCAATTCAGGCCGGTCGGCACCATCCATCAGCAACGGCCCCAATGTGACCCGCACCATCGCCGCAGTGTCCAGCGCGGGCAGGAACAGGCGGTCATGCGGGGTCTCTTCGCCACCACCGGTCATCGCGGTATTGACCGACATCATCACCCGCCCCATGCGGCGCAGCATGTCCACCGCCGTACCGGGATCGTTCACCCCGGGAGACAGCGCGCGCACGCCGATCTCCGACAGGCACAGCAGGCCGAATTCCGGGTCCTGGTCGAAATTGCGCAGGCTGCCCAGCAGCAAATTGTCCCGCACCGCCTGTTTCAGCCTGTCGTCATTGCGATCCACGCGGGCCAGCACCTGCCCCTGGTAGACGAATTCCCCCACCGGAAGGGCCAGCCAGACATGGCCTTCCGCCGTTTCAGCGGCCTCCTGCAAGACGTCCTGGTAAACCTGCCGCAAATAGCCCGAGGTCTCTGCCCGCACCGTGATCGCCGCCGCCGGAACCCGGTCAGGGTCCAGCACCCGTGCGCCCAGGGTAGGAAACCGGCTGCGCAGGGTCAGCGCCTGCGCGGTCCGGTCCTCGATCCGCTGCGCCGTCTCGATCAGGCTGCCCAACATTTCCAAATGGGAAATCCAGCGAATGATCGCCGTCACGATCAACACCACCACCAGAACCGTCACAGCGAACAGGACGACCAGCTCCTCGGCGCGGAACACATCCATGTCACGCAGGATGATTGCCATCAGCGCATAGAGATATGCCCCGACAAAGGTCGCCAGAACGGTGTGGGTGGTCGTGTCCTCCAGCAGCATCTGGTGGGCGCGCGGCGTCCAGGCGTTGGACACCATACGGTGCGCCGCCGCCATCACGGTCAGGGAGAAGGTCGTGACCGTCAGCATCGAATTCGCGATGATGCTCAGGACGTTGTCGACCGCCTGGGCGGAGATCAGCCCGTCCAGCTCCGGCGGGAGGAAGGCGCCGACGATCTTGGCCAGCGCCACGGCCAACACCACAAGCGCCGCGATCAGCAGCACGCGCACCAACAGCCTGCGGGAGAAAGCATGCAGCTTCCGTAACGTGGAGGAGATCATTTCGCGGCGGGGCCTGTCCATCGGCGTCTTTCTGCTGCTTCTCCCCTTCGAACCTAGCCCGCGCCGCGCCGTGTCCAGCACCACAGGCAGATCAATTCGGTCGCCACATGCGCGCCTGCAACCGCCGTGATCCCCGCCGGATCAAACGGCGGAGAGACCTCGACCACGTCGCCGCCCTTCAGGTCGATCCCCGCCAAACCGCGCAGGATCGCCGCCGCCTGGGCGGAGGTCAGCCCGCCCCAGACCGGAGTGCCGGTGCCCGGAGCATAGGCCGGATCAAGGCAGTCGATATCGAAAGTCAGGTAGCTGGGCGCATCGCCGACGATGGCACGCACCTTCTCCGCCACGGCCCGAGGGCCGGTCTCGTGCACCTCGGGGGCGTCGATGATATTCATGCCCCAGCTGTCGGGATTGGTGGTTCGGATGCCCACGTGCACCGACCGTGCCGGATCAATCAATCCCAGCTGAATGGCCTTGTAGACAAAGGTGCCGTGGTCGATCCGCGACATGTCATCATCTTGCCAGGTGTCCGAGTGGGCATCGAACTGAATCAGCGCCAGCGGGCCATACTTCTCCGCATGGGCCCTGAGGATCGGGAGGGTGACGAAATGGTCGCCGCCAAGGGCAATACTGGCGGCCCCCTGCGATAGAATACCGGTGATATGGGCCTGCAACGCGTCGGGAAAATCCGCGACCTTGGCATAGTCGAACGCCAGATCGCCATAATCGGCGATGGCGAATTCCCCCAGCGGATCGAAATCCCAGCCATAAGGCGGGTCGTAGGGTTGCAACGTCGAGGCCTCGCGGATCGCGCGCGGCCCCAGCCGCGTGCCGGTCCGGTTGGTCACCGCCTGGTCAAAGGGAATACCCGTGATGGCGATATCGAACCCGTTGAGATCCTTTGTATATTTCCGCCGCAGAAAGGAAGTCGCCCCTGCAAAGGCATTCTCGTAACTCAGCCCGCGCGGATCGCGCCGGGTAAAGGCTCCGTCAATCTCGGTCTTTGCGTCTTCCAGCGCCATCCGGCCCTCCTGTCGCGCGCCACCTTGGGCGGGATTCCTGTTGTCCTTGCCGCAGCAGTCGCGACATTTCAAATCTTTCAGTGCCTTACAATCCATATCTGATGTAACGCATCCTCGGCCAAAGGCGATCCACCGCAAGCCCGGACCGCGCCGCAAACCGGTGCGCCGCAGCTTGGTCCGACCTCTCTTGGAACTGTTGCCGCGCCTCGCTAGATTGCCAGCAAACAGCAAACCGCCGGAGGCCGCAATGCCCGAGCCAAGCGCCGATCCCATCCATGACACCGCGCCGGGCCTGCCCCGCCTGCTGGAGGTGATGCGCCGCCTGCGCGATCCCGAAACCGGTTGCCCCTGGGACATCGAACAGGATTTCGCCAGCATCGCCCCCTACACGATCGAGGAGGCCTACGAAGTCGCCGATGCCATCGAACGCGGCAGCATGGCAGAGCTGGAAGGCGAGTTGGGCGATCTGCTGCTCCAGGTCGTATTCCATGCCCGCATGGCCGAGGAACGTGGGGATTTCTCTTTCGATTCAGTCGCCTCCGGGATCGCGGAGAAGATGATCGCCCGTCACCCGCATATCTTCGGCGATGAAAGCCGGGAGAAATCCGCCGAACAGCAGACGCGCGATTGGGAAACGGTCAAAGCCGCCGAACGCGCTGCCCGCGCCGAGACCGGCGTACTGGACGGGGTCGCCTTGGGACTACCCGCTCTGATGCGTGCGGCAAAATTGCAGAAACGCGCCGCCCGCGTCGGGTTCGACTGGCCCGACGTGGGAGAGGTTCTGGACAAGATCAGCGAAGAAGCCGCCGAATTGGTGGAGGCGCGCGACACCCTGACCCAGCGGGAGGTAGAGGAGGAAATGGGCGATCTTCTCTTCGTTATGGCCAATCTCGCCCGTCATCTGGATGTTGACCCGGAGGTCGCACTGCGCGGAGCGAATGCGAAATTCACTCGCCGTTTCAATGCAGTAGAAGCCGAACTTCGCGCAATGGGTAAAGAACCCTCCCAATCGGACCTAAGCGAAATGGACGCCTTGTGGGACGCGGCGAAGCGGCGCGAGAAAGCTGCCGCGCAATCCTGACTTAAACACTCATCATTGACCCGAGAAAAAAACTCGGATTTAACGTCGCCAACCTTCAACGAGCGACCAAAGGAGACGTCATGTCTGTTCTCGCCCGCATGATTCCCGCCCTCGGCCTTGCCGGCCTGACCGCCCTGCCCGCCATGGCGCAGGAGGTGAACCTCTATTCCTACCGTCAGCCGGAACTTCTGAAACCGCTGACCGACGCCTTCACCGAAGAGACGGGCATCGCCGTCAACGTCGCCTACCTGGACAAGGGCATGGTCGAACGTCTCAAGGCCGAGGGCAGCCGCTCTCCCGCCGATCTGGTCTTCACCGTCGACATCGCCCGCCTGCAAGCCGTGGTCGAATCCGGCGTCACCCAATCGGTGCACAGCGACACCCTGTCCGCCAACATACCCGCGACCTACCACGACCCTCAGGGGCATTGGTGGGGCCTGACCACCCGCGCCCGTGTCGTCTACGCCTCCAAGGAGCGTGTGGCGGATGGTGAGGTCACCAGCTACGAAGATCTCGCCGATCCGAAATGGGACGGCCGAATCTGTACCCGCTCCGGCACCCACCCCTATAACGTCGCCCTGGTCGCCGCATACCTGCACCACCACGGCGAAGAGGATACGCTGACCTGGTTGGAAGGTGTCAAATCCAACCTCGCCCGTAAGCCGCAGGGCAATGACCGCGCCCAGGTCAAGGCGATCTGGGCCGGCGAGTGCGACATCTCCATCGGCAACACCTATTACATGGGAAAAATGTTGCAGGATGATGAACAAAAGCAATGGGCCGACAGCGTTCGCATCGTTTTCCCGACCTTCGAGAACGGCGGCGCCCATGTGAACATCTCCGGCGTCGCGCTCACCGCCTCTGCTCCGAACAAGAAGAACGCCATCAAAATGATGGAATTCCTGTCCTCGCCCCAGGCCCAGGAAATCTACGCGGAGGCGAATTTCGAATATCCCATCGCCCCCGACGCAGAAGCCACCCCGCTGGTGCAAAGCTGGGGTGAGTTCGAGGCCGACGACGTCAACCTCATGGACCTGGCCCAATTGCGCCCGCAGGCGCTAAAACTGATCGAACAGGTTGATTTCGACGGCTAAATCCGCCATTCAGCCTACCTGAACGGCCCGGCCCCGCAGCCGGGCCGTTTTTGTAGTCCGCTCGCCGGCGCCAACCCCGGCGCCCCTATGGCGAGCCCCCCAATCATGGCCGGACCGTGGAAGAAATGGCCACGTTCTGCGCTGCCCCGACCCCGCGTCATAAACGCACCTCTTGCGCCTGGGCGTCTGGTCAAGCCATGCCAGCCGGTATAGCCCCGTGGGTGACCGACCTCTGACCCGGGCCCTCATGCGCAACCCCCATCTCTCCGGCATCGCGCTGCGTCTTCTTTCCGTCTTTCTGATGACGGCGATGTCTGCGGCGGTTCACGCACTCGGTCACCGGGCAGAGCTGGGGCAGATCATGACCTGGCGCTCGGCCGTCGCGTTGCTCCCCATCCTTGCCTACATGCGCCTGCGCGGCGAATTCCCCAACGGGTTGCGCAGCAAACGCCCGGTGTTGCATTTGACCCGCGGCCTGTTTGGCGCCCTGTCCATGGCCCTCTCCTTTGTTTCTCTCACCTATTTGCCCGTGGCCAATGCACAGGCGCTGGCCTATCTCGCGCCGGTCCTGACCCTCCCCCTCGCCGCGGGTCTGCTGGGCGAACGGATGAGCCGCAGGGTGCCCCTGGCCGTTGCCCTGGGATTTGCCGGAGTCATCCTGATGCTCTGGACCGCGTTGGAATTTCCCGGTGACGGCGCCCTGGTCGGATTGTTGGCGGGCCTTGGATACGCCCTCACCATGGCCTTCGTCCGGGTGCACATCAAAAGCATGACCGCCACGGAAAGCGTTGCCGCCATCGCGTTCTGGTTCGCGATCGTTTCCGCCGCGGTGGGGCTGGTTCTTTCGCCCGATCCGTTCGCGAATCTGGCGTCGGGCGACATGGTTATCCTGACGGCCGCCGGCCTTCTTGGCGGGGCTGGCCACATCGCGGCGACGGAGGCCGTCGCCCGCGCCCCGGTTTCGACAATCGCCCCCTTTGATTTCAGCGGGTTGATCTGGGCCGTGGTATTCGACCTGGTTCTTTTCGGCCTGCTGCCCGGAGGCATCGGGATTGTCGGAATGGGCGCGATCCTGGCTGCGGGCGCGATGGTGATGGCGCAACGCCCCGCAGTTTCAGCACGCTGAGTGCCCCCTTCTGGCGGAACGCGCATTTCCCCGTTCTCCCCAACGGAGGCGACATCTTCTGTCGCATTCAGACAGGCCACCCGGGGTTTCACGCCGCAGGCTGAGGATGGCGAGACCGGGAGAATGGCATGAAAACGACGACGCGTGTGGTGGTCATCGGGGGCGGCGTTGTCGGCTGCTCCGTCCTTTATCACCTGACGAAGCTGGGCTGGTCCGACGTGATGCTGCTGGAGCGGTCGGACCTCACCTCCGGCTCCACCTGGCATGCGGCGGGCGGGTTCCACACCATCAACGGCGATACCAATATGGCGGCGCTGCAAGGATATACCATCCGCCTTTATCAGGAGCTGGAGGAGATCACCGGCATGTCCTGCGGCCTGCACCACGTCGGGGGGATCACCCTTGCCGACAGCCGCGACCGGTTCGACATGCTGCTGGCCGAGCGGGCAAAGCATCGGCACATGGGATTGGACACGCGCATCGTCACCCCCGCCGAGATCGCGGAAATCGCGCCGATCACCAATCTCGACGGGATCATCGGGGCGCTCTACGATCCGCTGGACGGGCATCTGGATCCTTCGGGCACCACCCACGCCTATGCCAGGGCCGCACGGCTGGGCGGGGCCACGATCGAAACCCATTGCATGGTGCGCGAAACCAACCCCCGGCCGGACGGAAGCTGGGACATCGTGACCGACAAGGGCACGATTCATGCAGAGCATGTGGTGAATGCTGCCGGCCTTTGGGCGCGGGAGGTGGCAGCGATGGCGGGTGTCTATCTTCCCTTGCATCCTATGGAACATCATTACCTCGTCACAGACGAGATCGCAGAAATTCGTGAACGAAAGGTTGAGCATCCTCATGTGATGGATCCCGCGGGCGAAAGTTACCTTCGACAAGAAGGGCTTGGCCTGTGTATCGGATTTTACGAAAAGCGCCCGAAACCTTGGGCCATCGATGGAACACCGTGGAATTTCGGGCACGAACTGCTGCCCGATGACCTCGACAAGATCTCTGATTCGATCGAATTCGCCTATCGCCGCTTCCCCGTGTTGGCGGAGGCCGGGGTGAAACGTGTCATTCACGGGCCATTTACATTTGCCCCGGACGGCAATCCGCTGGTCGGGCCCGTGCCCGGCACCCGCAATTACTGGTCCGCAGCCGCGGTCATGGCAGGGTTTTCCCAGGGCGGCGGCGTCGGTCTGATGCTGGCCCAATGGATGGTCGAGGGGGAGTGCGAACGCGACGTCTCAGCGCTGGATGTTGCGCGGTTCGGCAAGTGGATCGGGCCAGGATACACCCGCCCCAAGGTGATCGAAAACTACCGGAATCGGTTCTCCGTCGCCTATCCGAACGAGGAATTGCCCGCCGCGCGTCCCTGCCGCACGACACCTATGTATGAGATTTTCGACAAGATGGGCGCAGTCTGGGGCCACCAATATGGGTTGGAGGTCCCGAACTACTTTGCCTCCGGCGACGAACCGCGGTTTGAGACGCCCAGCTTTCGACGGTCGAACGCATTTGCGGCGACCGCCCGCGAAGTTAAGGCGGTACGTGAGAAAGTCGGCATAAACGAAGTCCAGAACTTCGGAAAATATGAAGTCCAGGGACCGCAAGCCCGAAGCTGGCTGGACTACGTCATGGCAGGACGCGTTCCCCAGCCGGGGCGGATCAGCTTGTCGCCGATGCTGGGACACAGCGGTCGCTTGCTGGGCGATTTCACAATCTCTTGCCTGGGCCCGGAAAATTACCGCCTGACAGCCTCTTACAGCGCACAAGCCCAGCATATGCGTTGGTTCATGCAGAACATGAGAAGTGGCGTAGAAGTAACTAATATTTCTGATATTTCCACTGGATTTCAAATCGCCGGCCCCCATGCGGCCAATGTGTTGTCAGCCTGCGTTCGCGATAACCCTTCGGAAATGCGTTTTCTGGATATCAGGCGGATGAGCGTGGGCATGATCGATTGCCTGGTGCAGCGGATATCCTACACCGGGGATCTGGGGTTCGAGATCTATTGCGATCACATGGATCAGCGCGCGCTCTGGTCGGCCCTGTGGGATGCGGGGCGCCCATACGGGATGCAACCATTCGGAATGAGGGCGATGATGTCGCTGCGGCTCGATCGGCTGTTCGGCGCCTGGCTGCATGAATTTTCGCCGGATTACACCGCGGCCGAAACCGGGCTGGAGCGGTTCATCGCCTTCGGCAAGAATTCCGATTTCATCGGACGCGCGGCTGCCGAGGCCGAAAAGATCAACGGACCGCAACGCATTCTTAACGGTTTCATCGTAGAAGCCGAGGACGCGGATGTTCACGGCTTTGAACCGATCTGGCTGAACAACAAGGTCGTGGGCTTCTGCACATCGGGCGGCTATTCGCATCACCTGGGCCTGTCGATTGCCCAGGGGTTCCTGCCAACGGATGTGATGAAACCGGATCTGGAGGTGGAAATAGAAATCTTGGGCCAGCGCCGCCACGCCAGGCGGATTGATACACCCTTGTTCGATCCTGACGGAAGCCGAATGCGGGGGTGAAAACGCTGCAAGATGATGGCGATGCTATTCTTTGCGCAGGCAAAGGGAAAGGCGAATGCCCTCGGCGCTTCGCACTGTCAGATGCGCTACGGGAACCGGCGGTTCGCCGGCAGGAGAAACGCGAAACTGCCGCAGGATAAAGGAAAGGAGAAGCGGCCCTTCGACCATGGCAAAACCGGCCCCGGGACAAACGCGAGCCCCGGATGAAAACGGCATGTAGGCCCCTCGCATACAGGCCTTCCCCTCGGCCGTTGCGAACCTTCCAGGATCGAACTCGTCGGGACGGTCCCATATGCGTTCGTGCCGCTGTTGGTGCCAGGGGCTGAGCACGATTTGCGATCCCGCGGGGACGGCGCGGTCGCGGAACCGTTCAGGGCAACGCGCCTGACGGACCATCATCGGGACAGGCGGATAAAGACGCAGAGCTTCGCGAAACACATCCCGACTGAACCGCAACCGCGTGACGTCGGAAAACGTAGGAGACGTACCCAATTGCTGCCCCTCTTCCGCGACCCTGTCCTGCCAATCAGGATGCGTCGCCAGAAGGTACAGCGTCCATCCCAAGGCAGAGGCGGAAGTCTCATGTCCGGCCAGAAAGAAGATGGCGACCTGATCTACCATCTCTTCGGTGTCGAAAGTGTCGCCGGAAACGGGATCCTGCGTGGTCATGATCTTGGTCGCCAGATCGTCGGGGGCGGAGCCAGCGCGAATATCGCGCATCCGTGCCGCCGTCAGCCGGGTGATCAGACCACGGATGCGTTTCGCGGCGGCCCGCGTTCCCCGCCGATGCAATCGCGGCATCCAGCGCGGCAAGGGGACAAAGGCCGCGATGTTCAGGATCGGGGCGCTGCGTTGATAGGCCCGGAACTCGTGAAAGACCTCTGTCGCGATCTCATGTTCGATCGGGATGGAGAACAAGGTGCGGAAGATGACGTCGGCCGCCGCATGGCTGGCCTCTTCCTCCACCTCGATTACCTGACCTTCACGGGCTGCCAGGCGGGCGACACAGGCCTCCGCCGCAGCTACCATGGCGGGGAAGGTATCTTTCAAACGGCCTCCTTCGAAGGCCGGGTCAATGATGCGGCGTTGGCGTTTCCAGGTCTCACCATTGGTGAGGAAAACGGAATTGCCCAATAACGGGCGCAACCCCTCCGCGATTCGGGCAGACTTGGGGAAATCGTCGGGCCGCGACCTGAGGACCTCTGCCACCAGGTCGGGCTGATTGATCAGAAAGGAGCGAAAGAACGGCGTCCGGAATTCGGCCATCCATGCGCGGTACAATCGCTGCGGCTGGGCAGACAGGATGTCTTGCCGAAAGAGCATGGCATAACGCCAGAGCGATACCTTTCCCGACCGCGCCGCCGGTTTCGGCGGCAGAGTCTTCTCAGGCTTTCGGGGATCAACGCTCATGCGGATTGCGCGGTGAATCTGTTCACCGCCCGTTCGATCCGGGATTTCGAAGCTGCGCGCCCCGCGTATCTCGTAGCCAGGCGAAGCGGACCGGCCGTGATCCGGAAATAATCGTAGTCGCCAGGTCGGTCGAAGGCGCAGAGGTACTGAAAATGCAGTCGAAAGAACCGCCAGCGCAGTTCTTTCCACCGTCCAGGGCTGAGGGTCTGCGAAAAGGCGGCCGAGACGACCAGCGGCCAGCGCTTGCCTGCCGGGGCGACACCTGAGACCGCGACAGGGTCGCACAGGGCGAAGGCACAGCCATCGCCCGGCGCGGTCACATCCATCCAGGTTATTTCGCCACTCTGCGAAAGAAAGGCCAGATCGGCCCGCAACCGCCATGCCCGCGGCAGGAAGGACATCATCGGAACCACCTGCCCCAACGAGAGGAAGGCCAATGCCGGGCCGTCCGCGCGTACCCGGCCGGCCCGGATCAGATCCGACAGAACGGAGATCGCCAGATGCGCGCCGGACGAATGGCCGACGACCAGAACTTCATCGGCCTCTTCCGCCAGGGCGCCGGCGATGGCGGACCCGAATTCGGCCATCCGCGCCTCCAGCTCCGGCGGGTTGGCACCGCCCCAGCGGGCGGAGAACGCGTAATCATGCATCAGGTAATAGGCGAAAAACCGGTTGTCCCGACGCCGGAACCAGATCAGCACCGGGATCACCGCCGACGCGCCGATGGCCAACCCGATCCAGGGCGCAACGCCGCCCGCACCGGCGAGACGGAACGCGGTGGCGGTCAGGACACCGGTAGCCCACCCCACCAGCAGCGCCAGGACCAATTGCAACAACAGCATGCCCACGGGGTACAACGCAGCGATCACGGGACCCTTGCGCAGGCGCATCAGCCGGAACAGCGCGCCAGTGGCGACATAGGTCCAGACGGTTCGGGCCAACTGCGCATAGGTGGCAAGGATAGACGATGCCATGCTGTCGCGCACGATGTCGGACCAGACCAGCACGTCGACCTCGGTGGTTGTGCTGTGCCCCTCCATCCGGGACTCGACGTGCCAGCCGTAAGTCGCGGCGCCCTGACGGGGGCGCAGCGCGATATCGTAGCCGGAGATCGCGGCCTGTGCGGCAGCTTCCTTGCGGTACAATTCGCGGTAACGGCGGGGATGAATAGGATCGTAGCCGGGGATGTAGAACACCCGCCTGCGCGTCACCTCAGCCTGTGCATCCTGCCTGGTCATGCCTCACCTCTTCTCGGTGAGGATATCGGGAAAATCCGGCTGGAAAAAGGCCTTAGCCAAGCGTTGCGAGGGCAGGAAACATTTCCAGCAGCCAGTAGGAGAAGCGGGAAAACCCACCCGTCAGCATCATCAACCCGATGGTCCAGAGCAACAGGCCCATCACCCGTTCGATCTGCTCCATGTGACGTTTCATCCAGGACAAAGTGCCGGTCAGGCGCGGCAGGAAGGCCGCGACCAGGAGGAAGGGCACCCCCAGGCCAATCGCGTAGACCGCCAGCAGGGCCGTGCCACGCGCCACGTTGGCCTCGGACGCCGCAAGGGACAGGATCGCGCCGAGCTGGGGGCCGATGCAGGGCGTCCACCCGAAAGCAAAGGCCAGGCCCAGCAGGTAGGCCCCGAAGGCGGAGCCGCCCCGGTCCCCGGCATCCATCCGCGCCTCCCGATCCAGAAAGCCGATGCGATAGACGCCCACGAAATGCGCGCCAAAAACCATGACCATAAGGCCCGCGAAAGTGTTGAACCAGCTTTGCCAGGACAGGAACACCGCCCCCAGGGCCGAGGCGGCAAAGCCCAGAAGAAGGAAGACGGTAGACAGGCCCAGGACAAAGAACAGCGCCGGCAGCAGGGTTCGACCGCGTGCGCCCCGGTTGCCCATGTCATTGAGCGACACGCCCGACATATAGGCCAGGTAGGGCGGCACGATGGGCAGAACGCAGGGGCTGAGGAAGGAGACAAGTCCCGCCGCCAGCGCCACGATGATCGCGGGCAGCAGCCCCGCGTCGATGATATCAATCCCGAACATGGACCCTCTCTACCGCGCGGTACGGGTGTCGTCACCGGGCAGACTGTCACATCCCTGTGTGCGCCTGCGGGACCGCTTTCGGGGTGTGCTACGCGTTCTGCTGCCGACCCGCACAAGGCCAGCGAAACCATCCGAGTTGCGGTAAGGCGGCGATGGATTTCAGCAATGGGCCGCGCCCGCCGCATATCCCGCGCAACTGCACGCAGTTCATCACTTCTGGCAGGCGTCCGGCCTGGCGCGCGGGGCGAAGCGCTGGAATGCTGGACAGGTTGCGCCGGCTATCCTATGCGCAGCACATGAATGCTGAAACGCTTGATGCCCGTGGGATGCTCTGCCCCCTGCCCGTATTACGGGCGCGCAAACGGTTGATGTCCCTTGCCTGCGGCGCGGTACTGGAGGTCTGGACGGACGATCCGGCCGCGATCATCGACATGCCGCATTTCTGCGCCCAATCGGGGCACGCATTGCTGTCTTCCGAGGAAATCGCCACCGGTCACCGGTTCCGCATCCGCAAGGGCGCCACTGAGCGCTGATTTCCACCCTGCCCCTCCTTACGCAAAAGCCCCGAAGGATGAACCTTCGGGGCCTTGGTCTTGCTGTCGAGGCTGATCCGGCCAGCGGGGGGCCGGATCAGGCAGGATGCCGGGTCACGACCGGCCGAGAGACCACCAACCACGCCGCTTGGGCTTAGGGGATTCGTCCGCCTCCGGCTCGGGGGTGGCCTCTGCCAGCGCGGGCTCGGCCTCTTTCGGGGCAGCATCGCCGAGCGCCGCAGGTTCCGGCGCCGGCTCTGCCGCGCGTTGCGGCGCTTCGGTGGCCTGAGCTTCGGTGGCCAGAGCTTCGGTGGCCGGCGCTTCCGCAGGGGATTCTGCCGCTTCGGGCTCCTTTTTCTTGCGGGTGCGGGCCGCGGGTTTGCGCGTCCGTTTCGGCTTGGGCTTCTCCTCGGGGGCGTCGGCCGTGGCCTCCCCTTCGGGTTGAGCCGCGCCATCGGCCGGTGCTGCCTCTGCCGCCTCCGGTTCCGCCTTCTTGCGGCGGCTTCGGGTGGCGGGTTTGCGCGTCCGCTTGGGCTTTTCGGTCTCCGCTTCCGGCGCTGCCTCCGCTGCGGCCTCGGCGGACGGAACATCGCCCAGGGCTTCCGCTTCGCTCACCTGAGCGAGCTCCGCCGCGGGAGCGCTGGCCGGATCGACCTCGGGCGCTGCGGTCTCGGCGGTGGGCGCCTCGGTCACGGCATCGGCCTGCGCGGCTTCGGCTTCGGCTGCGGCCGGCTCCGCGCGGTTGGCGACAATGTCATCCCCTGAACCGTTGTCCTCTCCCGAACCGGGCTTGCGCCGACGCCGCCGACGCCGGCGCTTCTTGCGCGGCTGATCGTCATCGCCATTGGCGGCGGCAGCGGGACGGGCCTCCTGCTGCTCCTCGACTTCGGCGGCGGGGGCCTCGTCTTCCTCCACCTCCGGCTCGTTGTCGATCTTCTCCATCAGCGACATGTCGGCGGAGACGACATGCGTCGGCTCCGGCACGTTGCGGATCGCGGTCTTCAGCTTTTCCAGGGTGAAATCGGGGCTGACCAGATGGGGGTCGCCTTCGATCCGGACCGACAGGCCATACCGTGCCTCGATCAGGCCGACATGTTCACGCTTCTGGTTCATCAAGTAGTTGGCGATCCCGACCGGGCATTTCACCAGAACCTCGCGGGAGCGGCGGCGCACGCCCTCCTCCTCGATCTGGCGCAGGATCGACAGGGCCATGCTGTCATCCGACCGGATCAGACCGGTGCCGTGGCAGGCGGGACAGGGCTGGGTCGTCGCCTCGATCATGCCGGGGCGCAGACGCTGGCGGGACATTTCCATCAGGCCAAAGCCGGAGATCCGGCCGACCTGGATGCGTGCGCGGTCGGTCTTCAGCTTGTCCTTCAGCTTCTTCTCGACGGCGTTGTTGTTCTTGCGCTCGTCCATGTCGATGAAATCGATGACGATCAGCCCGGCCAAATCGCGCAGGCGCAGCTGGCGGGCGACCTCCTCGGCAGCCTCAAGGTTGGTCTTGGTCGCCGTTTCCTCGATCGAGCCTTCCTTGGTCGCCCGGCCGGAGTTGACATCGATCGCCACCAGCGCCTCGGTCACGCCGATCACGATGTAGCCGCCGGATTTCAACTGGACGGTCGGGTTGAACATGCCGCCCAGATAGCTTTCCACCTGGTAGCGCGCGAACAACGGCATGGATTCGGCGTAGTGGCGGACGTTCTTGGCGTGGGACGGCATGATCATCTTCATGAAGTCCTTGGCGATGCGGTAGCCGCGTTCGCCTTCGACCAGCACTTCGTCGATCTCGCGGTTGTACAGGTCGCGGATCGAGCGTTTGATCAGGTCGCCTTCCTCGTAGATCTTGGCGGGCGCAATGCTTTGCAGCGTCAGCTCTCGGATCTGCTCCCACATGCGCTGAAGATATTCGTAATCGCGCTTGATTTCGGATTTCGTGCGCTTGGCCCCGGCGGTGCGCACGATCAGCCCGGCGCCGGAGGGCACGTCGATCTCGGCCGCGATGGTCTTCAGCTTCTTGCGGTCGACGGCATTGGTGATCTTGCGGGAGATACCGCCACCGCGGGCGGTATTGGGCATCAGCACGCAGTAGCGCCCGGCAAGCGAGAGATAGGTGGTCAGCGCGGCGCCCTTGTTGCCGCGCTCTTCCTTGACGACCTGCACCAGAAGGATCTGGCGCACCTTGATGACTTCCTGAATCTTGTACCGCTTGGGCCGGGGTTTGCGCGGCGGTCGGATGTCTTCCTGATCGTCGTCATCGGCCACGGATTCGATGCTGGTGTCGCGGCTGGCGGCATCGCGGCCCCCGGTGCGCGGCTGGTCGTCCTCATCCTGGGTAATGTCGTCGCCGTCGGACTGGTCCCCGGCATCCTGACCGGTGGCCCCATCGTGCAGGTCCACGCCCTCGGCGTCACCGGTTTCGGTGTCGAAGGTTTCCATCCCCTCGATCTCGCGCGTTTCCACCGCATCATCGCTGTTGGCGGCTTCCGCCCGGGCGGGTTTGCGCGACCGGGTACGGCGGCGGGGTTTGGGCTTTTCGTCTTCCTCGTCGCGCGCCTTTTGCGCTTCGACAAAGGCGCGCTCTTCCTCCATCAGCGCCTCGCGGTCGGCGATGGGGATCTGGTAGTAATCGGGATGGATTTCCGAAAAGGCGAGGAACCCGTGGCGGTTGCCGCCGTAATCGACAAAGGCAGCCTGAAGCGACGGTTCGACCCGCGTTACCTTTGCCAGGTAGATGTTGCCGGCAAGCTGGCGCTTGTTCTCCGACTCGAAATCGAATTCCTCGACCTTGTTTCCGTCGACCACCACGACGCGGGTTTCCTCCGCGTGGGTGGCATCGATAAGCATTTTCTTGGGCATGTTTTCCATTTGCACAACGACAGCGCCCCGGGGCCAGGCGGCTCCTCGGGACGGTCGGCGTGTCTGTCAGGGGCGAGGTGGGCGGCGGCATGGCAACTGGCAAGACGGCCGCATCCGGCCCTGTCCTTGCCTGTCACGATTTCTGCGCGCCTCATCGCGTTTCTTCTCCGACGGCGGCCTCGTTCTCTGGGCACGCCGCCCATTCAGGACCCTCCCCCTGTCATACGGCCTGCAACAGGCGGGGTCGGGCGTATCGCAAACCCGTTTCCGGGTTCAATCGGTCCGGTGCGGCGAAGGAGGTTACTCCGTTCCGCCCGCATCCGGCGAAACTCATGGGTCCAGTCCGAGGACATGGGACCATTCGGAAATCATACGGCGGTCGAACGGGCAAACACAATGGCAAAAATGCCGTGCCCCGCGCGGCACGGCGCCTTGTGCCCGTGCGCGGGTCAAAACCGGAGCCACCCGCCAAGGCAGAGCACCACGCCGCACCACTCGCCCCTCAGGTGTCAGGCACCGACCGGTCCCTGTCGCCATTCCGCAAATCCGGGGGGACATTGACCCGCAGGACGACCCACAGCAGCAGCGCCCCTGCCCCCCGTCCCCCTCGGACCCGAGCGACGCATCGCCCTGTCCGGCCCCCATTGAAATCCCCCCGCCCGGGCGCTATATCTGCCTTGTCCGGCAACGGACTATGGACATAAACGCGCTCGTAATACGCGGATCGGACCCGGGGGCGGTACCCGGCGGCTCCACCAAACATCCTTTATTGGGGGATCATGGGGCCGAAACAGGATCGACGAACGTCTAAAGGGGTTTGCTTTGTCTCGGTGAGTTACCACCGTTATCGGTACGCTAAGCATAATTGCCAATAACAATCGTGCTCCGATGGCTCTGGCCGCGTAAGCGGTTCGAGTTATCGAATCTTAAGTCCTTGCGCTTAGCCGCGTAAGGCGGGGTTCGCAGGTACCTGGCAACAGAAACCTGCACTCCTCCCTTCTTTCCTGCACAATTTCGCGCCGCCCGGTTCGGCGGTTTTTCCCGTGCGCCGAGGCACCTCCGCATGTCCGGCCCGCACCCTTGCCCCGCAGGTGTTCAACGGCCCCGGCATGCCACCCGTACCAAGGCCCGGCGGGCGTCGTATGGTGCCCCTGGTGGTCGCGTGGGCTGGTCCTTCCCGGATTTTCCGGCTAGGCAATTGACCAAAGGGGGGGAGCGGCTTCCGTTTTGGATCGAATCCCCTATGCTCAATCGAAAGACCGACGGGGTTGACCCATGTCCCGATCCATTGACTACGGAAATCTGATGCACCGCGCCATGCGCGGGTTGATCCAGCAGGTGCTGGAAGGCGTGGCCGCAGACGGCCTGCCTGGCGCGCATCATTTCTTCATCACCTTCGACACCACCCACCCGGAGGCCGAACTGGCTGATTGGCTGCGTGATCGCTACCCGCTGGAAATGACCGTGGTCATGCAGCATTGGTACGACGACCTGCAAGTCACCGATGCCGGGTTCGGCGTGACGCTGAATTTCGGCGACAGCCCGGAGCGGCTGTTCGTGCCCTTCGACGCGCTGCGCACCTTTGTCGATCCCTCCGTCGAATTCGGCCTGCGGTTCGAGACCCAGGACAGCGGCGAGGACGAGGAGGACGATGCCGACATCACCGAGCTGCCCATCCCGCCGGACGCCGAAGCCCAGCCCGAAACCGCGCAGGACGAGACGGAAGATGCAACCGATCGGGCGGAGGGCAAGGACGCCGAAATCGTCTCCCTCGATTCCTTCCGGAAGTAATCCCGCCTGATCTTTGGTGCCTGGTCGGCACGCCCGCTCTTTCCCGAAGCGCGGCAAAGCCGCCCGCCCCCCGACAGGCCGGTCCCTGCCCATATCGGCGGCTGGGGCCGGGGCGGCCCTTCCCTTGGCCTGACCTCGCCCTATCATCGGTTGCGATGAAATTTTTGTAAAACGGGTCACAAGGGCCTTGTCCGTCTCACACGCTTGGCCTTTCTCTCCCCGTATTCGCGTGGACCAAGAGGGGGTATGACCATGGCAAGCGATTTTACGGTTTTTCTGGGCGAGATGATGCGCAACCCCAGGGAGGTGTCCGCAATCGCCCCCTCCTCCGCCGCCGTCGCCCGGAAGATGACCGAAGGGGTCGAGGACGTCGAAGGCCCGATCCTTGAAATCGGGCCGGGCACCGGGTCGTTCACCCGCGCCATTCTTGACCGGGGCGTCGCGCCCGAACGGCTGATCCTGATGGAGTTGAATCCCCGTTTCTGCGAGGAACTGCGCCGCAAGTTCCCCGGTGTCCGTGTGCTGAACCAGCCCGCGCAGGAGATCGAGGGCATCGGCGTCACCAACCTGGGCTGCGTGATCTCCGGCGTGCCGGTGCTGGCCCGGCCGCAGATCCAGCGCGAGGTCGTGGGCAACGCGTTCAAGGTGATGTCGCGCGATGGTGTCTTCGTGCAGATCACCTATTCCCCCAACGCCCCCATCCCCGAGGACGTGCAGGCCGACATGGGTCTGACCGCCCGCAAACGTGGCACCGTCTGGGCCAACCTGCCCCCCGCACGCGTCTTCGAATTTCGTCGCAAGGTGCAATAACCCGCCACCGGTGCCACCATCGGGGCCGCCGCCAGCGCGGCCCGCGCTTCCCCGGCCGCTCCGTATGACGCACGCTAACAGCCCGCCGCCCGATTGCGCGTGCCGGGCCAAGGGCCTATAGCCTGTGCGACGTCCTAAACCGGAGTGTGACACGATGACCAACACCCGCACCGAAAGCGACAGTTTCGGCCCGCTTGAAGTCCCCGCCGACAAGTATTGGGGCGCGCAGACCCAGCGTTCCATCATGAACTTCCCCATCGGCTGGGAGAAGCAGCCCGTCGCCATCGTGCGCGCCCTCGGCGTGGTCAAGAAGGCCTGCGCCCAGGCGAACAAGGCCAGCGGCGCGCTGGATGCCACGCTGGCCGATGCCGTCATTCAGGCGGCGGGCGAAGTCGTCGACGGCAAGTTCGACGACAACTTCCCGCTGGTCGTCTGGCAGACCGGGTCCGGCACCCAGTCGAACATGAACGCCAACGAGGTCATCGCCAACCGCGCGATCGAGATTCTGGGCGGCACCATCGGGTCCAAGGATCCGGTGCATCCCAACGATCACTGCAACATGGGTCAATCCTCCAACGATACCTTCCCCACCGCGATGCATATCGCCACCGCCATGTCGGTGCGCGACGTGCTGCTGCCGGGGCTTGAAAAGCTGCTCGCCGGGCTGGATGCCAAGGCGGCGGAATTTAAGGATATCATCAAGATCGGGCGCACCCATACGCAGGATGCCACCCCCCTGACATTGGGTCAGGAATTCTCGGGCTATGCGCATCAGATCCGGCAGGGCATCGCCCGGATCAAGGCCACGCTGCCCGGCATCTACGAGCTGGCGCAAGGCGGCACCGCCGTGGGCACCGGGCTGAACACCCGCGAAGGCTGGGGCGAGACGGTCGCGGCCAACATGGCCGAGATCACCGGCCTGCCCTTCGTGACCGCCCCCAACAAGTTCGAAAGCCTGGCGGCGCATGACGCCATGGTCTTTACCTCCGGCGCGCTGGCGACGGTTGCGGGGGCGATGTACAAGATCGCCAACGACATCCGGTTCCTGGGCTCCGGCCCCCGCTCTGGCCTGGGCGAGTTGATCCTGCCGGAGAACGAGCCGGGCAGCTCGATCATGCCGGGCAAGGTCAACCCGACGCAGGCCGAGGCGATGACCCAGGTCGCGGCCCATGTCATGGGCAATGACGCGGCAATGAAATTCGCCGGCAGCCAGGGCCATTTCGAGCTGAACGTCTACAACCCGATGATGAGCTACAACCTGCTGCAATCCATCCAGCTGCTGGGGGATGTGGCCGACAGCTTTACCACGCGGATGCTGAACGGCATTCAGGCCAACGAGGCCCGGATCGAGAAACTGATGACCGAATCCCTGATGCTGGTCACCGCGCTGGCGCCGACCATCGGCTACGACAACGCCACCACCGTGGCCAAGACGGCGCACAAGAACGGCACCACCCTGAAGGAAGAGGCGATCGCCCTGGGCTTTGTCGATGCCGAAACCTTTGAAAAGGTTGTCCGCCCCGAGCAGATGATCGGCCCCAAACCGGCCTGATCCCGCAGGGACGGATGGTGATGCAAAGGCCCGGTCCCACTGGACCGGGCCTTTTCGCGTGATAGGATGCCGTCATGAGCACGCCCGTGAACCTGAACCGTTTCCGCAAGGACAAGGCCCGCGCCGCCAAACGCGCGGCGGGCGATGCCAATGCGGTCAAGTTCGGCCGCACCCGCGCCGAACGCCGGCAGGACCGCGCCACGGCCGAGGCTGCGCAGCGCCATCTGGACGGCCATCGCCGTGATGAGGGTGCCGATACGGACGACAAGGGCAACGCCGCCCCGGACGACCGCGACTGACGTGGCCCGCCGCCCGGAGAAACATTCCCTGACCCTGCGCAGGCACCGCACCTCCGTCTCTCTTGAGCCGGAATTTTGGGCTGAGTTTCGGCGTATTGCCGCGGACAAATCCATTGCGATCAATGCATTGGCTGCCGAAATTGATGAAGCCCGCGGGGTGGAGATCGGCCTGGCCTCCGCCATCCGGCTTTACGTACTGGCCGAGCTTAAGGCCAGGGGATGAGCGTCGCGATTCTGCTGTTGGCCGCCGGGTCCGCATCGCGGATGCGCGGGGGGGACAAGCTGCTGGAGCATGTGGCAGGCGGCCCCCTGCTGGCGCGTATCATTGCCCAGGCGATGCAGGTCGCGCCGGTTTTCGTCACCCTGCCCTGTCCGCATCATCCCCGCGCCGCCTGTCTGCCCGCCGGTGCCACGCCGGTGATCGTACCCGACCCGGCCGAAGGGATGGGCGCGTCAATCCGCGCCGGTGTCGCCGCGCTGCCACCGGGCATCGCGCCGCTGCTGGTCTCTGCCTGCGACCTGCCAGAACTGACGGCGTCCCATTTCGCCGCCATCCGCGATGCCGCCCGTGCCGACCCGTTGAATATCCACCAGGCGCGCCATGGCGCGATTCCCGGCCACCCGGTGGCCTTTCCCGGCGATCTTCTGGCCGAGCTGCGCACCCTGAAGGGCGACAACGGCGCGCGCAGTGTGATCCGCGCCCATCGCGACCGGCTGCACCGGCACGAGCTGGGCCGCGCCGTGGTCACAGATCTGGACACCCCCGAGGATTGGAGCCGCTGGCGGCAGGAATAGGCCCCGCATCACCCCGCCACCCGCATTTCGAGCCGGGACCGCAGCCAGACATCGCCGCCGCCGACAGCCTACCCACCCCCAGAAACCGCAAGGGCCCGAACCGCGCTTGGCGATCCGGGCCCCTGCCTGTTCGGATTGGGGGGTCAGCGTGCCAGAAGGACCGCCTCGTGCTTCTTCAAGGTCCGGCGCGCAGCCTTGTAGGCCTCCTGCCCATGGCGTTCGGACAATTCGGGGAAAAGATCAAAGATCTCGTTCCGCTGGGCCTGCCCCATACCGTCAAGTGTCAGTTCGCCGGGCTGGAAACTTTCGGTCCAGGAGCCGTTGGACAAAACGCATTCGTGCTGATCGAACATGAAGTGGATGTAGCTGGCCGATGACGTCTCCACCCGGTCGACCCCCTTCAGCCCGGTCAGATGCTTGGCCGCGACCAGAACTTCGCGATCCTCGAAATAGAGCGCGGTCTTGTCATTGTTGATCAGCACCCGGTGGTTCGGGCTGACCAGCATGTCGCTCTCCGGCAGACCATGGCCCAGGCTGCCCTTCTGGATCAGCACCGGTTGCAGATGCTCCAACCGCAGCATGTCCTGACCGTGCAGATCCTTGCGCCCGATCCAGCGGATCTGTTGCAGGCCGTTGTCGCGGGTGATGATCCGGTCGCCTTCCTGCAGGGCTTCTACCGGAACCTCGCCACGCGGCGTGGCGATCAATGTTCCGGGGGTAAAGCAGGGGATGATCTTCTCGATATCCTCGAACCGGGCGGTGCCGGTTTCCAGCCCGTCACTGCCGAAGAAGCGCAGGGTGCCGTCTTCGGGGTCGGCGTCATACTCGATCTCGATCCGGCCACCGTCGGGGGCGCTGCCCGTCAGGTCGAGGATGTCGTAATCGTCGCCCGAGGAACCGCCATCGATGAATTCCCCGACATCGGCGCCAAAGATGCGGTCCTGCCCGCCGCCGCCATAGATGCTGTCGGTGCCTTCGCCGCCATACAGGGTATCCTCGTCGATCCCACCTTCCAGCGTGTCGTCACCGCTGCCGCCATACAGCATGTCGTCATCGTCGCCGGTGCGGATCAGATCATTGCCCGCGCCGCCATAGACGGTGTCCAGATCGTTGTCCTGCACCGGATCGCCGACGGGTTTGTCGCCATCGATGTCGGGCGCGTTGCTGTAATCGAACGTATCGTTGGATGCGTCGATCACGTCATCGCCGGAATTTCCGTGGATCTCGTCCGAGCCATGGCTGCCGATGATGACATCCGCCCCCTTGCCGCCTTCGACGTAGTCGTCATCGATCCCGGCATTGATGCTGTCCTCGCCGGAGCCGCCATAGATCGTGTCGGCATCGTCGCCGGTGATGATCGTGTCGTTGCCCTCGCCCCCCAGAACGGTATCCATGCCGTCCATCGTGTTGGGGTCGCTGTCAAAGCCGAACAGCGGGAATTTCGGATCATCGCCCACGTAATCGGAGAACGCGTCGATCCCCGCGACGATGCTGTCGTCGCCCGATCCGCCCTCGATGTAATCAGATCCCAGGGTGCCTGCGCCCGGCAGGCCGGGGATATCGGTGCTGAGACTGCCGTCGATCGTGTCGTTGCCGGCGCCGCCGTAGATCTCGTCCGCGTCCAGCCCGCCGTCGATATGGTCATCGCCGTCGCCGCCGTAGATCGTGTCGGCGTCGTCGCCGGTGATGATCGTGTCATTGCCGATCCCGCCCATGACGGAATCGCGGTCGTCATCCGGCGCGCCGTCCACCGGGATGGCCGGGAAGGTGACGTAATCGTTCAGCGGCACATTGCCGTCGCGGGTGTCAATCAGGTCATCGCCGCTTTGCCCCAGGACGGTATCGCTTCCGGCGCCGCCATAGACCGTGTCGTCGCCAGCCCCGGCGGTGATCTCGTCGTCGCCGCCATAGGCTTCGACCAGATCGTCATCGCCGCTGGTCGGGTCCAGCGCGTCGTTGGCGTCAATCCGGTCGCCCTCAGGATCGCCGGTATAGCCGATGTCGATCGTGTCGTCGCCATCCGTCCCTTCGACGATGCCGTCCAGCGCGGGCTTGTCCACCGTGATGCGCACCACGGCCGTATCCGTTCCGCCCGCGCCATCGCTGACCGTATAGGAGAAACTGTCGCTGCCGGAAAACCCGTCGGCGGGGGTAAAGCGCAGCCCGCCGCTGGCATCCAGCGCCACGGTGCCACCGTTGGCGGAGATGGCGTCAAAGCTGGCGACGGACAGGGTGTCGCCGTCCACATCGGTATCGTTGCCCAGCACGGGCACCACCACGGCGGTTTGATAGCCGGTGCTGGCGGTATCGTCATTGCCCACCGGATCATCGTTCACCGGCGTGACCGTGACCGTCACGCTGGCCGTATCGGTGCCGCCATTCCCGTCACTGACGGTGTAGGTGAAACTGTCCTCGCCGTTGAAATCATCGTCGGGCGTGTAGGTGACCGTACCGTCGGCATTGATCGCGACGGTGCCATTTGCGCCGTCTGTCACGCTCTCGACCTTCAGCACGTCACCGGGATTGCTGTCGCCGTCATTGTCCAGAACGTCGATGGTCACGGGGGTGTCTTCGTCGGTCGTGGCCGTGTCGGCCATGGCGTCCGGGTCGTCATTGTCGGTCAGCACGTTTTCGATGTTCTCGAACCGCATTGTGCCGGTCGGCTTGCCATCCGCGTCATAGAAGGTGACGGTGCCGTTCTCGTTGTTGTCGACGTCATAGGCCACGGTCAGCGGCCCGGCCCCGGTCAGGTCCAGCGTGTCGTTGTCGTCTCCACCTTCCGAGCCGTCGACATAATCGCCCACATTGCCGCCGCGGATCACGTCGGCATCATCGCCGCCGACGATGTGGTCTTCGCCCGACCCGCCGGTCAGCGTATCGTCGCCCCCGTCGCCGTAAAGCGCGTCATCGCCCGATCCGCCCTCCAGCACGTCATTGCCATCTTCGCCTGTGGCGACCGAGGGTTCGTTGAAGAACAGGTCGGTGATATTCGCCTCGGAGGTCGAATTGCCGTCCTGCTTGTGCAGGATTTCCAGCTTGGTCACCGGGCCGGGAATGTTGACCAGCACGGAATTGTAATCGTCATCGTCCGATCCGTAGCTGGCCCCGGCCTTGAACAGCACTTCGCCATCGCTGCCGTTCCCGTCCAGCGTGGTGATGTTGCGGCCGGTATCGATCTGGATGTCCACCGGCTCGCCATCAGCGCCCCAGGCCTTCACCCAGATCTTGGAATTGTGATCCACGTCGTTCACGCGGAACGCCAGGTCGGTCACCCCGGCGGAGAAGCCCCATTCGTAGGTGGCGCTTTCGTTCTTGGAATCCAGCCGCGACTCGAGGGAGGAACAATGCTCCGCCCCGGCATCCAGCCCCTCGACATTCTGGCGATCGGTGACGAACTTGGTCGAAGGTGTCTTGTTGGTATGGGTGATCGTGTAATCGACCTGCACATTGCCGGTATTCAGGGTGGCGGAGGTCAGAACCTCCTCCCCGTCCAGCGTGCCGGAACCGTTGGTATCCGGCAGATCGGTCCAGGAAAACACGACGCGATCGCCCGCCGCGCCGCCATCTTCACCGTCGTCGCCATGAATCACGTCGTCGCCAGCGCCGCCGGTCAGGCTGTCATCGCCCGCATTGCCGTAGATCGTGTCGTTGTCGGCACCGCCATGGACGGTATCTTCGCCCTGGTCGCCGAACAGGCGGTCATTGCCGGAACCGCCTTCGATCAGGTCGTCGTCATAGGCATTGGGCGGGTAGCTGTCGATGGCGGAGGTCACGGCGCTTGCGTTCCCGGAGGGCGCGGAGGAAGCAGGCCGGTCGCCATAGATCGCATCGTCGCCAGCGCCGCCATACAGATCGTCATAGCCGCTGCCGCCGTGGATCGTGTCATCGGCTGCCTGGCCCAGGACGGTGTCCTGACCGGCCCCCGCGATCACGAAATCCTCGTTCCCCGTGCTGGGAGACACGGCATCATTGGCGTCGATGCGGTCCCCCTGCGGATCGCCGGAATAAGTCCCGTCGATCCGGTCGTTGCCATCCGTCCCCTGGACGATCCCGTCGCGCGGATTGTGCGATTTGGTCATCTTTGTTCACCCTCTTTGCCCATCCGGACCATTCGGGCCCTTCCGGCGTTGCAGCGCGGTGCGCGCGCCGCACACCATCAACAGTCCCAACCATGTGTCGCGGTGGAGGATGCGTCCCGCCCGTCCCGGTCGGGACCAGGTCTTCGGGCAAAGGGGCACGGCCCGGCAAAAATTCTTGCCGGTGACCCGTCTTGCCACGGGTTGCGCATCCGTCCGGATACATGTCGTCGTGAAGGCCGCCCCACGGCCATCTGTTGCCCCCCAGTCGGGCAAGCCTGTCTTACCCTTCGGTCAGCCTGTCACAAAGTGGAAAGCGTCAACTTTGCGGCCACTTGCGGCCCAAGCCCACCCGTTTTTCGCCATATTTGCGCCACATTCCGCCGGTTCTTCGCGTCGATTGTTTCCGCCGCGTTCGCAAGGAAATTCGGCCTTCACCCTTTCTGCACATAAGGATTTACGGAAATTCCGGCCTGCATCCTGTGACGGGGATCATTTCCAAAACAGAAACAGCGCGACGCCGCAGCCGGGCCCCGAGGGCCGGACGCCACGATACGGCGCACGCGATCACCCGAAGCGGTTCTGTTCGGGATCAGGAACCAATTCCGCGCGTTTGCGACGATTGGTTCCGCGCGCCGCGGCCACCGAGCCCATTTCCGCCGAATCACTCAGCGGTCGCCTGCATATTCGGCCAAGTGCTGGCGACCCTGCATATCCCCTCGACGCATCCGCACAGGTGCCGCGCCCGAACCTATACGAAAGAGCGCCCGCATCCCCCTTGCCAAGGGTCACGGCCCAAACGCCCGCACTGTCGGTAGAAACCGCGCCAGAACGGCGGCGAACAGCGCCGGGCGCCGGGCCGGAAACCGGCGCGGCGCGTGTCAGCAGATTGTCGGAAAAGGTGGTACCCGAGGCCGGGCTCGAACCGGCACGCCCGTTAAGGCAACGGATTTTGAATCCGTCGTGTCTACCATTCCACCACTCGGGCCCGTCAGAATGCAGGGCGGTGTTACCTCCGCCGCGCCGCCCCGTCCAGAGGGAAACGCGGAGAACTTGACCCCTCGCGTCGGGCGTGGTCTTTGGACGGCACCGGAAAACGCCCCGCCCACCGGGGACCACACCAACGGGCGGAGCGGCCACATGATCAGGCGGATGTATGACTGGACCCTGCGCATGGCGGATCACCCCCATGCCCTTCTGGTCCTGGCGCTGGTCTCCTTTGCCGAAAGCTCCGTCTTTCCGATCCCGCCGGACCTGCTGATGATTCCGATGATCCTGGCCCGGCCCGACCGCGCCTTCGTGATCGCGGCGGTAGCCATGGCAGCGTCGGTCGTCGGCGGGCTGCTGGGCTATGCCATCGGCGCGCTGGCCTTCGAGGGGATCGGCCAGCCGATCCTGCAATCGCTGGGCAAGGCCGACGCCATGGCGGACTTCAACGGCCGGTTCAACGACGCCGGGTTCTGGGCGGTGCTGGGCGCGGGGATCACGCCCTTCCCCTACAAGGTGATTACCATCATGTCGGGCTGGACGGGGATGCCGCTTGCAACCTTCGTCGCCACCTCGGTGCTGGCGCGCGGACTGCGATTCTTCATCCTGGCCGGGCTGCTGTGGAAATTCGGCTCTCCCATTCGTGATTTCGTCGAACGGCGCCTGGCCCTTGTCTTCACCGTGTTCTTCGTGCTGTTGCTGGGCGGATTTTTGGCGATCAGGATGTTGTGATGAACCGAACGCTTGCCCTTCTTGCCACGCTCGGCTCTGTCGCAGTGCTGGGCGGCGCCCTGGCCTTTCAACATATCGGCGGGCTGGCACCCTGCGATCTGTGCATCGACCAGCGCTGGCCCCATGCGGCGGCGATCGCCATCGGGGTGATCCTGCTCGCCACCGGCCAACGCTGGCTGGCCGGGCTGGGCGCGCTGGCTGCGCTGGTGACCTCTGGCATCGGCGCCTATCATGCCGGTGTCGAACAAGGCTGGTGGGAAGGTCCAAGCACCTGCACCTCCTCCAACCCGGGAACTCTGACCGCCGATCAGCTGTTCGACCAGATCATGGCGGCACCGCTTGTGCGCTGTGATGACATCGCCTGGCAATTCCTCGGGCTGTCGATGGCGGGATGGAATGCGCTGCTGTCGCTGATCCTCGCCGTGCTCTGGATCGCGGCGGCCCGCCGGGGCTGACGCGCGACGCCCTGCCCCCTTCGGGCCGAAATACCGCCGCCGGAGGCAGGCACGACCCGCCCGACAGCGCTCCGCCGCAGCCCTGGGCGCGGGCCGTGCCAGCCGCCAGCGCTCTGGTCCACCCGCTCCCCCGGACAAAAAAGGGGGCCGCCCGAAGGCGACCCCGCATCACAGGTACAATGTCACTCGTTCCCTGGGATATCTGTTTGGCTGTTCAGCCCGCTCCGCTCACCCGGCCTGGCCGGAGGGCAACAGCACGCGGTCGATCACATGCACCACGCCGTTGGACTGATCCACATCGGCGGTGGTCACGGTGGCGATGCGACCGTTTTCGTCTTCCAGCTTGATTTCTCCGCCGTCCATATAGGCGCTCAGCGTGCAGCCGCCGACGGTCGGCACGGGGTGACGGCCGCCGTCATCCTCGATCATGCCGGCGATGTCGGTCGAGAATGCCTCGGCGGAGACAACGTGACAGCCCAGGATCTGTTGCAGCTGCGCGACGTTCTCTTCCATCATCAGCTGGTTCAGCGAGGATTCGGAGATCATTCCGAACGCATTGTTGGTCGGCGCGAAGACGGTGAAGGGGCCGGCGCCCATCAGCGTGTCGGCCATGCCGGCGGCCTTGACGGCGGCGACCAGCGTGGTCAGGTTCGGCGCCTGGGAGGCGTTTTCGGCAATCGTCATGTCAGCCATCATCGGCGCCCCGCCGACGGTGGGGTTATCCTGTGCGGCTGCCATCGACATGGACCCGATCAGTGCGGCGCTGGCCAGTGCGGTTGTCTTGAACATCTTGCTCTCCTTGCATCTTGCGGTGCCGGGCGATCTTGCCCGTCGCTATGCCCAGAGTTACGAAGCCGGGGCCGGGTCGGTTTCATAAAAACCCGGAATTCCGTCAAAAACCCGGCCAATGCACGGAGAAACGGGGAAAATTTGCGGCAATTGCGGGTCGGTCCAATTGCGCGTTCAGATTGGAAATTCGGGCCACCGACGCGCAAAAACACCGGCCCCGCCCTACCGGACCCATTGACTTCCCGCCTCTCCCCGAGCGAAGCGGTACACGCCCATCGGTCAGCGACAGCACCACTCAGACAATTCCCGATGCCCCCGCTCAGCCCGGCAGGGTAACGATCAAGGCGCCGCGATCGGTGGCCACCAGCGTGTGTTCATATTGCACGACCGGTGCCGGAGGGGTGCCATAAAGGGTCCAGCCGTCGTCACCCTCCGTCGCCTGCATGGCCCCGGTGGACAGGAACGGCTCAACCGTCAGGACCAGCCCCTTGTTGATGCGACGGGTGTCACCACGGGTGGGCCAGGTCGCAATCTCTCCGGGGGCTTCATGCAGGGACCGGCCAATGCCGTGGCTCGCCAGATTGCGGATAAGGGTATAGCCGCATTGCGAGGCAAAGCGTCCGATGGCCTGCCCGATCCCCGCCAGGGGCCGGTCCGCGCCGACCTGCGCGATGCCGATCCGCATGGCGCGTTTCCCGTCGCGGCACAAACGGTCCTGCGAAGGTTTCACCGGAGGCACCCGAAAACTGGCGCCGGTGTCGGCGAAATAGCCTGCCTTGGAGGCGGAGACGTCGATATTCACCAGATCCCCGGCTGCGATGATCCGGTCACCGGGAATGCCATGAGCAACTTGCTCGTTCACGCTGATGCAGGTGGCGCCGGGGAAATCATAGCACGACTGCGGGGCGGAGACGGCGCCCGCCCGGTCCAGCAGGTCGCGCCCGATCTCGTCCAGCTCTGCCGTGGTCATGCCCGGTTCCAGCGCCGTGGCCATGGCTTGCAAGGTATTCGCGACGATCCGACCAATCGCTTTCAGGCCGTTCAGTTCGTCTTCGTGCGTGATGGTCATCCAAGGCCCCTTTGCATCCGTTCCCCGACGTCTACCGCAGGTCGGGAGGATTGTCCCACCCGTTGGACCACCCGAATGGCTGGCCTTCTCACGAAGCCCCCATCACCGCATTTTCCTGCCCATGGAAAAAGGGGCCCCGGAGGGCCCCTTGAGTTTGAAAGACCGGGCTCCTTCTACGAACCGCCCGAGGTTGCTGCCTG
Organism: Pseudooceanicola aestuarii; assembly: GCF_010614805.1. Lineage (NCBI taxonomy): Bacteria > Pseudomonadati > Pseudomonadota > Alphaproteobacteria > Rhodobacterales > Paracoccaceae > Pseudooceanicola > Pseudooceanicola aestuarii. The sequence goes on along the minus strand of NZ_JAAFZC010000002.1, from coordinate 38,438 downwards.
TGTCCCGGTCTTCCCAAAGGGCGGCGCACCGCCCTCTTGTCCTGTCTGTCTCAGCTGCACCCGCTGGTGGAGCCGCAGGTGTTGCACTTCATGCAGGTGCCGTTGCGCACCAGGGTATAATTGCCGCATTCGCCGCAGGCCTCCCCTTCGTAACCCTGCATCCGCGCCTTCACGCGGGCATCGACGCCGGTGGCCGTCCCGCCGGACACTGTCCCGCCGGAAAGGGCCGTCTCACCACCTGTGGCCGGAGTGACGGTGCCGCGCTGCTGCACCGCCTCCGCCAGGCCCGCGCCGCCGTTCATCACGATCAGCTCCTGCGGCAGCCGCTTGCGCAGATAGCCGGTAGAGCTGATCTGTTTCAGCACTTCCAGCGACCGGTTCGCCGCGCCCTCACTGACTTCCCGGATGTTGGACACGCCTTCGTCCTCGCCGCGGCCCAGCTCATCAAAGGAGGCGCCTTCAGGCTTCACATGGGCCAGATCCGTCCGGTCCAGATAGCTGACGGCCAGTTCGCGGAAGATGTAATCCAGGATAGAGGTCGCGTTCTTGATGCTGTCGTTGCCCTGCACCATTCCCGCCGGTTCGAACTTGGTGAAGGTGAAGGCATCGACAAATTCCTCAAGCGGCACGCCATATTGCAGGCCTACGGACACGGCGATGGCGAAATTGTTCATCATCGCGCGGAAGCCGGCACCTTCCTTGTGCATGTCGATGAAGATCTCGCCAAGCGACCCGTCCTCGTATTCGCCGGTGCGCAGATAGACCTTGTGCCCGCCGACGCTGGCCTTCTGGGTGTAGCCCTTGCGCCGTTGCGGCATCTTTTCCCGGTGGGAGCGGATAATCTCCTTCACCACCACCTTTTCCACGATCTTTTCGGCCAGCACCTGCGCCTTTTCCTGCGGGGTGCCGGTTTCCAGGATCTCGGCGGCCTCGTCGTCATCCTCGATCAAGGCAGCGGCCAGCGGTTGGCTCAGCTTCGATCCGTCGCGATACAGGGCATTGGCCTTCACCCCCAGCGACCAGGACAATTCGTAGGCCCGTTTGCAATCCTCGATCGTGGCGTCGTTGGGCATGTTGATCGTCTTGGAGATCGCGCCCGAGATGAAGCTTTGCGCCGCCGCCATCATGCGAATGTGGCTGTCCGTGGACAGGAACCGCTTGCCGCGCTTGCCACAGGGGTTGGCGCAATCGAAGATGTTCAGATGGGCCTCGGCCAGGTGCGGCGCGCCCTCCAGGGTCATGGTGCCGCAGACATGGTCATTGGCCGCGTCGATTTCCGCTTTGGTAAAGCCCAGATGGCGCAGCAGGTCGAAAGTGGGATCGTTCAGCTTGTCCGCCGGAATGCCCAGGGTCTTGGTGCAGAATTCCTCTCCCAACGTCCATTGGTTGAAGACAAAGCGGATGTCGAAGGCCTGGCCCAGTGCGGCATCGACCTTCTCCAGCTCTCGTGTGCCGAACCCGTGGCCGATCAGCGCCGTGTGGTTCACGCCGGGCGCATTGCCGATGGTGCCGTGACCCACGGCATACCCGATGATCTCCTCGATCTGGGCGGAGCCATAGCCGAGTTTTTCCAGCGCCGCGGGCACCGATTGGTTGATGATCTTGAAATAACCACCCCCGGCCAGCTTCTTGAACTTCACCAGCGCGAAATCCGGTTCGATCCCGGTGGTGTCGCAATCCATGACCAGCCCGATGGTGCCGGTGGGCGCGATCACCGTGGCCTGCGCGTTGCGGTAGCCATGCTGCCGGCCCAGGCGCAGCGCCTCGTCCCAGCTGGCGCGCGCCACCTGGACCAGTCGCTGATCGGGACAATTGGTGTGGTCCAGCGGCACCGGTTTCACCGCCAGCCCGTCATATCCATCTTCACGGCCGTGCGCGGCGTTGCGGTGGTTGCCGATCACCCGCAGCATGTGCTGGGCGTTGCGCGCATAGCCGGAGAAGGCGCCCAGCTCGGCGGCCATCTCGGCGGAGGTGGCATAGGCCACGCCGGTCATGATCGCCGAGAGAACGCCACCCAGGGCCCGGCCCTCGTCACTGTCGTAGCCATAGCCCATGTTCATCAGCAGCCCGCCGATATTGGCATAGCCCAGACCGAGGGTGCGGAAATCATAGGACCGCTGGGCAATCTCCCTGGACGGGAATTGCGCCATGGTGACCGAGATTTCCAGCGTCATGGTCCACAGCCGCGTGGCGTGGATGTAATCTTCGACCTGGAATTCCCCGTCCTTGAGGAAAGTCAGCAGGTTCATCGACGCCAGATTGCAGGCGGTGTCGTCCAGGAACATGTATTCCGAACACGGGTTCGACCCACGAATGGCACCGTCTTCGGGGCAGGTGTGCCAGGCGTTGACCGTGTCGTGGTACTGGATGCCCGGATCGGCACAGGCCCAGGCGGCATGGCCGATCTGTTCCCAAAGCTCCCGTGCCTTGATCGTACGGGCGACGGTGCCATCGGTGCGGCGGATCAGCTCCCAATCGCCGTCAGTTTCGACTGCGCGCAGGAAGGCATCGGTGACGCGGACGGAATTGTTGGAATTCTGCCCCGAGACGCTGGCATAGGCCTCGCTGTCCCAATCGGTGTCATAGGTCGGAAACTCGATGCTGCCATAGCCCTGGCGCGCGTAATCCAGCACGCGTTTCACGTAGGTTTCCGGGATCGCCGTCTTCTTGGCGCTGCGAATCGCGGCTTTCAGGGCGGTGTTCCGCGCCGGATCGACGGCCGCGTCTTCGGCACCATCCCAGTTGCGGATCGCGGTGAAAATCTCGTTCAACCGCTGCTCGTGCATCTTGGAGCCGGCAACGATGGAGGCGACCTTCTGCTCCTCCTTCACCTTCCAGTTGATGTATTCCACGATATCGGGGTGATCGGCATCGACGATCACCATCTTGGCCGCGCGCCGCGTGGTGCCGCCCGACTTGATCGCGCCCGCCGCGCGGTCCCCGATCTTGAGAAACCCCATCAGCCCCGAGGATTTGCCCCCGCCCGACAGACGCTCCCCCTCCGCCCGCAGGGAGGAGAAGTTGGTGCCGGTGCCGGAGCCGTACTTGAACAGACGTGCCTCGCGCACCCACAGGTCCATGATGCCGCCTTCGCCCACCAGGTCGTCGCCGACGGACTGGATGAAACAGGCGTGGGGCTGCGGGTGTTCATAGGCGGATTTGGATTTCGTCAGCTTGCCGGTGCGGTAATCGACGTAGTAATGACCCTGGCCCGGGCCGTCGATGCCATAGGCCCAATGCAGGCCGGTGTTGAACCATTGCGGAGAGTTCGGCGCCGCGCGCTGCGTCGCCAGCATGAAGCGCATTTCGTCGTAATAGGCGCGGGCATCGGCCTCGGTGGTGAAATATCCGCCCTTCCAGCCCCAGTAGGTCCAGGCCCCGGCAAGCCGGTCGAACACCTGCTTGGCGGAGGTCTCGCCGACCCGCTCAACCTCGTCGGAAGCAGGAACAGAGCGCCACAGAAATTCCGGCACATCCTTTTCACGGACCGGTTTCACCTGCGCGGGCACGCCGGCCTTGCGGAAATACTTCTGCGCGATCACGTCGCTGGCCACCTGGCTCCAGCTGGCAGGAACCTCCGCGGCGTCCAGCCGGAATACGACGGTCCCGTCGGGATTGCGGATTTCGGATGCCGTGGTCACAAAGTCCAGCTGCGCATAGGCGTCCTGGCCGGCCGTGGTGAATCTGCGTTCAATCTTCATGGTCAACTTGCCCCGGTCTCTTGTTTTCAAGGGCCGGTGCGCGCCATGGCGGCCGCCCTGCCCGTTTTTGCTGTCCGCGCGGTTCCCGGTCGACATGTTCATCCCATCCCTGCCTGCGAAGCGGCATGGCGGCCGGTGAAGACCGACAAGATCGAACTGAACCCGTTTTCCCGAGGGAGCACTATATGTAGTGGACTTTCCCGCAGACCATCGCAATTTGCGGTAAAAATTCTCCAAACTCAATCTGAAAAATTTGCCAATTTTCGGTTGACCGAGTTGTTCACAGCCGCGCCGATTCCCCCACTGGCTGTGGATATTGAAAAACGCTTTTCTTTCATGGGATTTGCTCGCCATGCTCAGGCAAAACATCCACAGGGCGACCTGTTGCGCCGGGGACGCGCCCTGCGGATGTGAGGGAAGGCCATGCGCGATACGGCGCCGGTTTGCGTGCGAAATGACCACAAGATGTAGCGGCTTCCGGCGCGCATTCATCGCCACGACACAATCACGAGGGCGGGACATCTCCCGCCCCGGGCGGTGAGTCGCCGGCGTCAAATCTCGAACGATGTTGAAAATGGTCGGGGCGGCGAGATTCGAACTCACGACCCCCTGTACCCAAAACAGGTGCGCTACCAGACTGCGCTACGCCCCGAACCGATGCCGTCTTTAGTGCGGCTGGCGGGAATTGAAAAGGCCTATCGTTCAGCGCAGGGCCAAGCGGCCTGCGATTGGTCAATCTCCGGGTGGCGCAGCTGCGTGCCCTCGGTGATGCCCATGGCCCGCGCCAGCCCGCCATTGATCTCCAGCACGTATTGCGAACCCGCAGGGCCCGGCAGGCCGGTTTCATCCAGAGGCTGCGCCTCGTGAGCGATGCCCCGCACGGTGCCGGTCGCGTCGATGTAAAGGATATCCAGCGGGATCAAGGTGTTGCGCATCCAGAATGAAATGACGGGCTGCGGATCGGGATAGAGGAACAGCATCCCGGCGCTGCGCGGCATCTCCTCGCGGAACATCAGCCCCCGGGCGCGGGATTCGCCGTCATCGGCCAGTTCCACCCGGAATCGGGCGCTGCCGAAATCGCCGCGCAGCTCCACCCGGTCGACGCGGCAGGCGGCCGAAGCCGCGCCGGCGGACAGTGCCAGCCCGACCAGGCCCGCAATAACACCAAGATGTCGCATGGTCCGTTCTCCTCGCTTGGCCTGACCCTGCCGCCTGACATTTCGGCCCGATCCGCCCACAGGGACGCGAACCGCACCTAGCGCCCGGCGGCTTCCCAGGCGCAGATCTCCATTGCCATCTTGCCCCGGCGCCCGTCGATGACCCGCAGCGCGACCGCCTCTCCCGGCGCCAGATCGGCCAGCCCAGAGGCGCGCAGCACTTCGATATGCATGAAGATGTCGTCATCCTTGCCAAAGACATTGGCAAAGCCGAATCCCTTGACCTTGTCGAACCATTTCACGCGCGCAGGCAGCATCGGCACATCCTTCAGCACGGCGGGATCGAGGGCCTGAAAATCCTCCAGCATGATTCCACCGCCGCGCGGCGGCTCCACGTCTTCTACCGTGACGGCTTGCGTACCGCGATCGGTATCCTGCACGGAAATGCGTACCCGTGCGCCATCGGCTACCGAGGATTGCCCGAAATTTCGCAGCACGTTGGCATGCAGCAGAATATCCGGCCCCCCGCTATCGGCGACGACAAAGCCGAAGCCACGGACTGGGTCGAACCATTTCACGACGCCATCCACGATGCGGGCCGCCTGGTCTTGAGGCATTCTTGGTGCTTCCTTGTTCGAGGTCCGCCACCCCGCAATGGCGAATTGATGTTAACCACACGTAATAGACATCGCTTTGCCTTACAAATCAACCGGTTGCATTTCGCGATACGCGAATTTCATGCAGGTTCATGGGTTGAGTCGCGTGATTTGCCACGGCGCGCCGACGTCAAGTCGCGTCCATCGGAACCGATCGTGCAGCCGATAGGCGCCATCCGCCCAGAATTCTATCTCGCGCGGGATGATGCGAAATCCGCCCCAGAACGGCGGCCTGCCGGGATTCGCTCCCTGTTTCGCCGTGACCGCCGCGACCTTGGCCATCAGCGCGGCGCGCGAGGACAAAGGCTGCGACTGATCGGACGCCCAGGCCCCCAACCGCGACTTCAACGACCGCGAGGCATAATAATCGTCCGCCTGCGCCCCCTCCTCCCGCGTGACGTCGCCCCGTACCCGCACCTGGCGGCGCAGGGATTTCCAATGCATGACAAACGCCGCCTTGCCGGTGGCGGTGATCTCCCGCGCCTTCACGCTGCCGTAGTTGGTATAGAAGACAAAGGCCCCCGCCTCGATCTCCTTGAGCAGGACCATGCGCGCATTGGGCATCCCGTCGGCATCCACGGTGGACAGGGCGATGGCATTGGCGTCGTTGGGCTCGCTCTGTTGCGCATCGGCCAGCCAGGCGCGGGCAATGGCAAAAGGGTCGTCACCGGCAAAAATACCAGTCCTGTCCGTCATTTCGTCTCTCCCGTTGCGGCACGCGGGGTGCCAGACTTGAAGCGATCAGAGCGATCGCCTAAAGGAAACTAACAAGATGTTGATAGGCGGAGAACGCAGGATGTCAAACGCGCTGATGGCGGGAAAACGGGGCCTGATCATGGGTCTGGCCAACGACAAGTCCATCGCCTGGGGCATCGCCAGGGCGTTGTCCGACGCGGGGGCGGAGCTGGCCTTTACCTACATGGGGGACCAGTTCAAGAAGCGCGTGGTGCCGTTGGCCGACCAGCTGGGCGTGACGAAGCTGTATGATTGCAACGTCGGGGACGAAGCGTCGATCGACGCGGCCTTTTCCGCGATCGAAGCGGAATGGGGTCGGATCGACTTCATCGTGCATGCCATCGGCTTTTCCGACAAGTCGGAACTGCGCGGTCGCTACGTGGACACCAGCCGCGACAACTTCCGCAACACGATGGACATCTCCGTCTATTCCTTTACCGCCGTGGCGCAGCGCGCGGAAAAGATCATGGGCCCCGGCGGGTCGATGCTGACGCTGACCTATTACGGCGCCGAACAGGTGATGCCGCATTACAACGTGATGGGCGTGGCCAAGGCCGCACTGGAGGCATCGGTCAAGTACCTGGCCGAAGACCTGGGCAAGGACGGCATCCGGGTCAACGCCATCTCCGCCGGCCCGATCAAGACGCTGGCCGCATCGGGTATCGGCGATTTCCGCTATATCCTGAAGTGGAACGAGCTGAACTCCCCTCTGCGACGCAACGTGACGATCGACGATGTGGGCAAATCGGCACTTTACCTGCTGTCCGATCTCGCCTCGGGCGTGACGGGGGAGAACCTGCATGTCGACAGCGGCTATCACGTCGTCGGCATGAAGGCCGTCGACGCCCCCGATATCGACAAGAGCTGAGGCACCCGCGCGGCCTCGGTCGCGCGCGCCCTGTCCTGCGCCGATGACGTTTGCCGCCTATCTCTCCGTGGTGATGATCCACCTGCTGGCCGCCATGTCGCCTGGCCCGTCCTTCGTGGTCTGCGTCCGCGTCGCCGTGACGCGCGGCTTCGGAACGGCCGTGGGGCTGGCGCTTGGCTTCGGGCTGGGCGCAATGCTCTGGGCCGGGGCGGCGCTGGCCGGGCTGGCACTGCTGTTCGAACTGGTGCCGCAACTCTTTACCGCGATGAAGCTGCTGGGCGGGATATTCCTGATCTGGATCGGTTGGCAGATGTGGCGCCATGCGCCCGAACCGCTGGACATGGAAACCGGCGCCCTGGACCGGATGAGCTTTGGCCGGGCGATGCGCTTCGGCTTTCTGACCTTCGCCACCAACCCCAAACCGGCGGTCTTCTTCGGCGCGGTCTTCGTGGGGCTGGTGCCGGCGGGGACGTCCCTGCCGGTGCTGGTGGCGTTGATCGCCGCGATCTTCGCGAATGAAACACTGTGGTATATCGTGGTGGCACGGGTGTTTTCCTTGCCTCGCGCGCGCGCACTCTATATCCGGCTCAAATCCTGGATCGACCGCGCCTTCGGAACCCTGCTGGCCCTGTTCGGCCTCAAGATTGCCTTCGGATGAGAGAGAGACCATGACCGACAACCGTCTTCCCCACGAAAAGGGGTTCCACGTCAGCTGGGACCAGCTTCACCGTGACGCAAGGGCCCTGGCCTGGCGGCTGGACGGCAAGGGCCCGGACAACGGCGCCTGGCGCGCTGTGGTCGCGATCACCCGGGGTGGCATGGCGCCGGCGATGATCGTCGCGCGGGAGCTGGACATCCGCACCGTCGACACGATCAGCGTCAAGAGCTACGACCACCAGTCGCAGGATGCCGCCAAGGTGCTGAAATCCCCCGATCGGGAGATGATGGGCGACGGCACCGGCATTCTGGTGGTGGACGATCTGGTCGATACCGGGCGCACGCTGGAACTGGTGCGCGACCTCTACCCCCACGCCCATTTCGCCACGGTCTATGCCAAGCCCAAAGGCAACCCGATGGTGGACACCTTCATCACCGAAGTCAGCCAGGACACCTGGATCTTCTTCCCCTGGGACATGGCGCTGCAATACGTCGAACCCTACCGGGGCAAGGATTGATCCGGCGGCGCGGGCGGGTCAGCCGCCAGCGCGCCCCACGGGGATCAACAGCGGCCGCCCGCTGACCGGATCGGGCAGCACCTGCGCCTCCAGCCCGAAGACGACGCGCAGGTTGTCGGGGGTGATGACCTGTTCAGGCGTGCCCTCGACGATCACCTGCCCGCCAGCCATCGCCACGATCCGATCGGCATACCGCGCAGCCATGTTCAGATCATGCAGCACCAGCGCCATGGTGGTGCCTTCCCGGCGGTTAAGCTGCTGCAACAGGTCCAGCACATCCAGCTGATGCACGATGTCCAGGTAGGTCGTCGGCTCGTCCAGCAACAGGATCTCCGGCTCCTGCGCCAGGGCCATGGCGATCCAGCACCGCTGCCGCTGACCGCCTGACAGCTCATCCACCGCACGGTCAGCCAGATCGGCCAGGTCGCTGGCCTCCAGCGCGCGGGCGACGGCGGCATCGTCGGCGGCGCCCCAGCGGCCCATCATGCCGTGATGCGGCGTCCGGCCCCGACCCACCAGATCGGCCACGGTGATCCCTTCGGGCGCCAGCGGCGACTGCGGCAGCAGCCCCAAAACCTGCGCCAGCGCGCGGGTCGGCAGGCGGTGGATCGCCTTGCCGTCCAGCAGCACCTGGCCCCTGCGCGGTTTCAGCAGCCGGGCCAGCGATTTCAGGCAGGTGGATTTGCCGCAACCGTTGGGCCCGACGATTGCGGTGATCTGCCCCGGCGCCAGCGTCAGGTTCAGACCGGCAATCACCGAGGCCTCGGCATATCCGGCATCCAGCCCGGAGGTTTTCAGAAGATGCGCTTGGGTCATGCCCGGCCCTTTCCGCGATTGCTTCGGGTGATGAGGTAGATCAGGTAAGGCGCGCCCAGAACGCCGGTCACCACCCCCACCGGATAGCGGCTGGAAAAGGCGTTCTGGCCAATGAAATCCGCGCCCAGAACCAGCAGCGCGCCGGTCAGCGCGGCGGGGATCAGGATGCCTCCGCCCGGCCCTGTGATCCGCGCCGCGATCGGCCCGGCCAGAAAGGCCACGAAGGAAATCGGTCCGGTCGCCGCCGTGGCAAAGGACACCAGCCCCACCGCCGCCAGCACCACCACCAGCCGCGCCCACCCGGTGCGGATGCCCAGAGATACCGCCAGTTCCTCGCCCAGCCGCAGCGTGGCAAGGTTGCGCGATTGGCCCAGCAGCAACGGCATGCAGATCGCCGCCGCCGCCGCGACGGGCAGGATCTGCGACCAGGCCGCGCCGTTCAACGATCCGGTCAGCCAGCGGAACGCCTCCTGCAAGTCCCAGGCCAGCGCCCGGCTCAACAGGTAATTCGTGCCGCTTTGCAACATCGCGGAGATGCCGATGCCGATCAGGATCAGCCGCACCCCCGAAACGCCGTTTTTCCACGCCAACCCGTAGATCGCCAGCGCCACCAGCAGGCCGAAGCTGACAGCCAACAGCGACACGTCGGTGCCGCGCAGCCCCAGCACGATGATCCCGAAGACGGCGCCGGTGCTGGCGCCCGCGGTAATGCCCACGATATCGGGGCTGGCCAGCGGGTTGCGCAGCAGGGTCTGGAACGCTGCCCCGGCCATGCCGAAGGATGCGCCGGTCAGCACGGCCAGCGTGGCACGCGGCAGGCGCAGCGTCTCGACGATGAAGCCGGCGCCGGGCACGTCCTGACCGGCCAGGATGCGCAGCAGCGTGGCTGGCGGCACATAGCTTTGCCCGACCATCAGGCTTGACACGAAGGCGGCCAGCAGCAGCGCCGCCAGCAGCGCGCAGCGCCACAGGTGACCACGGCGGCGGCGGCGGCGCAGGGCGGCCAGGCGCGGTATCAGCGCGGGCCGGGGCATGGGGGATGTATCGGGCGCGTCGGTCACAGGTTACGCACCTTCTGGCGGCGCACCACCCAGATGAAAAACGGTGCCCCGACCAACGCGGTGACGATGCCCACCTGTGCCTCTGTCGGACGGGCGATGATCCGGCCCAGCACGTCCGACACCAGCAGGAAGGCCGCACCGGTGGCGGCCGACAGCGGCAGCAGGCGACGATGATCCACCCCACCCAGCAGGCGGCAGACATGCGGCACCACCAGCCCGACAAAGGCGATCGGCCCGCAGATCGCCGTGGTGGCCCCCGCCAGCGTCACCGCCACCAGCGCCGCGCCCGCCCGCGCCCAGGCGACGCGCTCGCCCAGCCCGGCGGCCAGTTCGTCCCCCAGGGCCAGCGCGTTCAGCCGCCCGCCCAGCAGCAGCGCCCCGGCGAACCCGGCCAGCAGATAGGGCGCGACCAGCCGCAGCGTGGGCCAGGTGGCGCCGCCGATGCCACCGATATGCCAGGCCTGCACCGCCTCCGCGATGTCCTGACGCGGCAGCACGATCGCCATGGTGACCGAAGACAGCGCAATCGCCGTCGCCGCGCCCGCCAGCGCCAGTTTCAGCGGGCTGGCCCCGCCCGGCCCCAGCGTGCCGACCGCATAGACAAAGACCGCCGCCAGCCCGGCGCCGCCGATGCCCAGCCAGATGAAGCTTTGCGCCGCCTCGACCGAAAACCAGGCGATGCCGATGACCACGGCCAGCGAGGCCCCCGCATTCACACCCAGGATGCCGGGGTCGGCCAGCGGATTGCGGGTGACCCCCTGCATCACCGCGCCCGACACGGCCAGCGCCGCCCCGGCCAGAATGCCCAGCACGGTCCGGGGCAGGCGCTGCGCCACCGCCGCCTGCGCGACGCTGTCGATCTGCCCGGACAGGCCGGCGGCGATATCGTCCCAGCCGACCACCCGCGCGCCATGGATCACCGACAGCGCACAGGCCGCCGCCAGCACGACAAGGGCCAGCCCCGCGACCCAGGGGCCGCGTCCGCGCCGGCGCCGCCTGCCCCGGCTCTCCGGCCCCGCCGCGGCGGAACCCCAGGCTGTGCCCGGCCTATTCGCCATTCAGCGTCCGCGACAGGAGATCGGCATATGCGTCGATCATCGACGGCAGGGACAACGGCGTCGGATTGGCCGCCACCCCCAGGTCCGATGCCTGCAACTTGGCAATCGCGCCATTGGCCACGGCGGGCACCTGCGCGGTCAGCGGGTTGGCCTGCAATGCCGCCTCCACGGCCGGGCCGCCATAGGTGATAAGCAGGGTCACGTCGGAGAACATGTCGATATTCTCGGCGCTGATGCTGCCGTAGAACTGGCCGTTGTCGCGCGTCGCCTCCACCGCCTGCGCCAGGTCCAGGCCAAGGCTTTGCAGGAATTCCAGCCGGGGATCGTTGGCGGAATAGAACCCGATGGTCGACAGATCCGCCGCCGAATGGGCCATCAGCATGACCTTTTCGCCGGCGAATTCGGGATGGGCGGCGGCGGTCTGCGCGATGCGCGCGTCCAGCTGCGCGATCAGCGCCTCGCCTTCCTCCGCCATCCCCATCCCCAGGGAATTCAGGCGGATCGTCTCCCGCCAGTCAGAGACCCAGGGCCCGTCGCGATAGACCACCACCGGCGCGATCTGGCTGAGCGTGTCGTAATCGCGCTGACCGATGCCCGAATAGGCGGCCAGGATCACATCCGGCGCCGAAGCGGCGACACCTTCGAAATCAATGCCATCCCCCTCGTCGTAGAGGCGCGGGGTCTCGGCGCCCAGCTCCTTCAGACGGGCTGCAACCCAGGGCATCAGCCCGTCGCCATCCGTATCCCCCCAGCCAGCGCGGGCAAAGCCCACAGGCACCACGCCCAAGGCCAGCGGCACCTCGTGATTGGCCCAGTTCACGGTCGCCACGCGCTGCGGCCTGGCCGGGATCACCGTTGTGCCGAAGGCATGGTCGATGCGGATCGGCCAATCGGTATCGGCCCGCGCCGGGGCGGCGCCTGTCACCAGGCCAAGGGGTGTAAGACCCGTCAGCGCCAGCGCGGCACCCGCGCGCAACATCATCGTCCGTCTGTGCATTCTCGCTCTCCTGCGGAAAAGATCGGTGGGATGGTCGGGCGTGTCTGGGTGGCCGGTGCGGCCCGTGGGCGGCACGACCCCTGGGCCGGTTCCTTGACCCGTCTCTTCGCGCGCGCGGGGGGCGGAGTTCAACCCCGCCGGGTGACATTCCCGCAGTCCGGAACAATTCACCGCAGGATTGTACAATACCCCGCCCCTGCGCGCCGTTAGCATGCCCGCGACGCGATTTGCAGTGTCTCCCCGCCGTCCACGCAGGGACGATGCGCGGGATCACGCACCCGGCTTCCCCGCGGCCCGGTGCGACCCACGCCTTGTTCCCGCCATCCGGTCCGCGCTGCACCCTTCCGCGCCAGTGCCGTTCAAGCGACCTGCCGGCCCCGTCTCGGGCGACCGGCAGCAGCCAGGGGGCCCCCATCATGCAAACCAGACGAAAGACAAAGATGTCCGAATTCTCCCCTGTTTTCACCGCCTCCCGTGCTCAGCGGTGGACCGCGCTTCTGCTGGGCGGCACCGCGCTGGTCGCGCTGACCCCGGCCGCCATCGCCCAGCAGGCCGCCGATCCGGTTGCCCTGTCGCCCATTACCGTGCAATCCGACGAGACACAGACCGCAGCCGACGGCTCCATCGTCGCGGAGCAGGCGTCCGGCGGCGGCAAGCTGACCGGCGACCTGCTGGATGTGGCGGCAAGCGTCTCGGTGATCACCGAGGCGGAGATCAAGCGGCGCAATGCCTCCAACATGGAGGAAGTGCTGCAATATACCTCCGGCGTGCAGACGAATTTCTACGGCTCCGACGACCGGTTCGACTATTTCAAGGTGCGTGGCTTCGATGCCTATGCCTATCGCGACGGCCTGTCCGTCGGCGCGACCTTCGGCGCCGCCCGCGAAGAGCCCCTGGCCTTCGAGCGGGTGGAAGTCGTCAAGGGCGCCAGCGCCGCCGCGCTTGGGGCCTCCGATCCGGGAGGGGCGGTCAACTACACCACCCGCCGCCCCAAGCTGGGCCGCCATGCGGAGGTCTACACCACGCTGGGCAACAACAACCACGCCGAAATCGGGTTCGACTTCGGTGACGATCTGAACGAAGACGCCAGCCTGTCCTATCGCCTGACCGGCAAGGTCCAGGACGCGGAAAAGGATTACGGCGCCTCCCGCGATGACGAGCTGTTCCTGCAAGGCGGCCTGACCTGGCGGCCCACCGCACAGACGGAACTGACTTTCGTCGCCGAGCATCTGAACCAGGACAACGTACCCGGATCCGGCGGCTACCCGGTCGGTGTGGACACCCCGCGCAGCGCCTTTTTCGGCGAACCCGACTATAATTATCGCGGCACCGAGCGGTCGACCTACACCGCGCTGCTGAGCCATGATTTCGGCACCGGCCTCAGCCTCAGCTCCACCCTGCGTTACAGCGAGGAACACGCCGATTTCGGCTATGTCTACGTTTCCGGTTCGGCCGGCGGCACGGATCTGACCCGCGCCCAGTTCACCAATGACGAAAGCGGCACCAAGCTGGCGGGGAACGTCGTGCTGGATTACCGCACCAACCTGGGCGCCGTTGGCAGCCACACCCGGTTCGGCCTGGAATACCTTGAAGAGGACAGCACCTCGGCGCTGTGGTGGGTCGGCGTGTCGAACATCGACTACGCCAACCCGGTCTATTCCGGCATCTCCACCAACCAGGCGACCAGCCCCTATAACGACACCGACACGTTCAACCGCACCACCGCCGTCTTCATCAACCAGGAGTTCGATTTCGGCGACCGCGTGATCGCCAATATCGGCCTGCGCCACGACCACCTTGAGCTGTCGCAGACCAACAACCTGACCAACACGACCACCTCCGGCACCTTTGACGAGCTGACGGGCAGCGCCGGCCTGACCTACAAGCTGACGCGGAATTCCGCGATCTTCGCCAGCTATGCCGAATCTGTCGTGCCCGCCGGGCTGACGGTAGAGCCGGAGCGGGGCGAACAATACGAGCTGGGCTTCAAGTACCGGCCCGCGAACGGACGGGCGCTGTTCTCCGCCTCCCTGTTCGACCTGTCGCGCACCAACCTGACGCGGACCAATCCCGCCACCGGGTTGCAGGACACGATCGGCAAGGTCCGGGTGCGCGGTCTGGACCTCGAAGCCAAGGCAGAGCTGAGCGAAGCCATCGCCCTGACCGCTGCCTACAGCTACCTGGATTCGGAGATCGTGGAGAACGGCACCTCCGGAAACGAGGGCAACAACCTGGCCTATGTGCCCGAACACATGGCCTCCGTCTGGGTGGACTACACGCTGAAGGGCACCGGCACGCGCGGCGACATGACCTTTGGCCTGGGCGCGCGCTTCACCGGATCGTATTTCTTCAACGATGCCAACACTGCCTCCACCGGCAGCAACATCGTCTACGATGCCGCGTTCAGCTATCACCCCTGGGACAATACCGAACTGGCGGTGAACGTGTCGAACCTGTTCGATGACAAGCATGTCGCCTACGGCGGTTTTGGCGCGGATTGGTACAGCCCCGGCCGCACCATCTCGGCCACGTTGCGCCACAGCTTCTGAACCACACCCCGCTGCCGCGCTGGCGGCGGCGGGGAACCAGACGGATCAGGCCGGCCGCGCGGCCTGCGCACCGGCCGATTCCCGCCTGCGGGCCGCCGGTGTTCGCGGGTTTTCGCGCATCCGCCACGCGACCCTTGCCCAGCCCCCCCGTTCTGGCGCCAATCGCGCGCATGAGATGCACGGGACAAGGATCAACCAGCATGACGATGACGGCGCGACGCGTGGTCCTGGCCCTGGCGGCCAGCCTGGCGATGGCGGCCTGTGCGGCCCCGGAACCCGAGGTCGAGGTAACCCGCCGCCTGCCGCTTTTCCCCGGCGAGACGCAGGATCTGCGAGTGCTGGTGAACCGCTACGCCGACGAATACGAGGTACCCCGCACCCTGGTCCACCGTGTCATCCAACGTGAAAGCGACTACCGCCCCCAGGCCCGCAACGGCCCCTATTACGGGTTGATGCAGATCCTGCCCGCCACCGCGCGCGGCATGGGGTTTCAGGGGCAGGCCGGGGATCTGCTGGATGCGGAGACCAATCTGAAATGGGCCGTGAAATATCTGCGTGGCGCCTGGCTCCTGTCCGATGGAGACGAGACCACAGCCGTGAAATGGTATGCGCGCGGCTATTATTACGAGGCCCGCGACCGCTGCATGCTGGTGGAGACCAACCTTCTGCACCGGGAAATCAACCGCAATTGCGACTGACCCCCCGGCCCTGACCGGTCCCAAACGAGCCTGACACGCCCCCGCCCCCAAACCAGCCCGATCCGGCCCCCGCCCCCAAACGGGCCTGATCCGGCCCCGCCCTCTTGCCCCCCGGTCCCAGGCATGGCCCCCGCCCCTCGGCACGGCCGAGCTGACCCGACCGGCTGGGTGCGCCGCGCAGCGGCGTGGGACC
This sequence comes from Pseudooceanicola aestuarii, assembly GCF_010614805.1. Lineage (NCBI taxonomy): Bacteria > Pseudomonadati > Pseudomonadota > Alphaproteobacteria > Rhodobacterales > Paracoccaceae > Pseudooceanicola > Pseudooceanicola aestuarii. The sequence goes on along the minus strand of NZ_JAAFZC010000002.1, from coordinate 22,774 downwards.
GGTCCCGGGCTGCGTCCGGTCAGCGTGGGCCGGTGGCGGGTCCGCCTCGGGGCGACCTTGGGACGCGGCGGGCCATGGGCGCGGATCGGCCGGTCTAGCGACCCGCCCACCGCGCGCGCGGCCCCGGGGGGACACAGTTGCGTCAGGTAACCCTTTTCCTCCGCGCTCCGCCGCATGAACAGCCGGTGGTGCCCGACGGCATCGTCCCGCACCCCCCGCCCATCCCGGGTGGCAGGGGGAGTCAGGTCTCCGCATCGGGGATATGCAGGCGCAGGCTGCCCAGCACCAGCGCCGCCCCCACGGCCCAGAACGCCCCCGCCAGCCCCGCCACCGCGACGATCCCGCCAAAGCCCAGCGGCGTGACAAATTGGGTCAGACGGTTGCAGGTCAGGCGAAAGCCCAGGACCTCGCCGCTTTTGCCGTCAGGGGACAGGTTGATGGTGGTGGAGATCGACAGCGGCTGCCCCAGGCCCAGCCCCATGCCCATCACGATGGATACCGCGGTCAGGGTCCAGACCACCGACAGGAAAGGCACCAGCAGCAGGCAGATCCCGCTGAACAGGATCGAGGTGATGACCACCGCGCTTTTGCCGAAGGTACCGACCAGGCGCAGCTGGAACACCCGCATGATCACGCCGCCGCCGTTGTGCAGGCCGATGATCACCCCGATCAGCGCCACCGACATGCCGTTTTCCAGGGCCAGCAGCGGGAAATAGGCCATGTAGAAATCCTTGGCCAGCAGCACGAAGGACGAGATCAGAAACGCCCGTCCCATGTACCGGTGATAGCCCAGCACCCGCCACGGCCTGCGGTCGCGCCCGGCGTCGGCGGGCGCCTCGGCGGGCTGCGCGGGTGGAGCCACAAGCGCGGCGTCGGCCCGGCCGGCGGTCTGGCGCGCCGGGATCAGCGGCAGGATCACCAGCGATACCAGCCCCAGCAACGCAGCCAGCGCCAGCGCCTCCTCAAGCCCCGCAAGATCGCCCAGGAACCCGGTGAAGAACGGCCCGGCAAAGGCGCCCAGGGCCACCGCCAGGCTGAAGACCGCGATCGCTTTCTCCCGCCCCTGTGGGCCATCGCCGGCCGCCCCGGCCGTCTTCTGCGCGCCCAGGATGTAGATGGTAAATCCGCAGCCCGTCACCAGCTGCGAGGCATAAAGCCCCAAAGCGCCGTGCAACAGCCAGGGCAGCGCCAGCCCGAGCGAGGTCAGAAGCACCGCGCAGGGCAGTGCGCGGGCGGTGCCGTTGCGATCCATCCAGCCCCCCGCCGGAATGGTCCCGATCAAGGGCACCAGGGCAAAGACCGCCACAAGAATCCCGACCTCGGTCGCGGACAGGCCCAGCTCCACCGCGCGCAGCGGAATGGTGGGGCGGGTCCCCATGGTGCCGGCGACGACGAAAAAGGTGGCAAGAGGCAGCGGCGGCAGGCGCAGGCGCCCGCGTGCGGGATGGTCGGTCATGGGATCCTTTGGTGGCGGCGCCACGGCTGGTTCGGCGCGACACGGGTCAGCGCCCCGGCTTCCTGCGCCCGCGCCGGACAGGATGCCCCGCGCGATACGGGCCTGGTCTCGGCATGGGCTCCGGTGCTGGCACCGGCATCGATTGCGGTACTGGCCCGGTTTGGGGCTGGCCCGGCTTGGGGCTGGCCCCGGCACTGACGTCTCGTCGCCCGATGTCCTTAGACCACCCGGCAGCCGATCACCAGCGCAAGGCAGGCGTTGCAGAACTGCCATGCCCCGCCGCGCCATACGACACCCCCGCCCCGAGCAAGCTCCGCGAGACACGCAGGAATGCTATCGGCTAGGTCAACCAACCGCCGGCGTCCAACTGCGCGGACCGCGGCCTGACGCGAAGGTGTGACCCGCCGGCCAACCCTTTCTCCTGACCTGGTCAGCCGGGGCGGCAGGATCGGCAAAGGTAGACAGCAAGGCGCAGCTGCCCGCGACGGACCGGCGCGACAAATGTCGCAAAGGGGGCCAACCGGCGTTCCTCACCACGGCGACACGCCGCAAGTGGCAGCCAGACCAGACGACCCTGCCGCTGCCGCCGCTGCGCCGGGCTGCGGGACGGCCGATCAGGAGATCGGCATCTCCGCCGGTCCTGTGCTGCCGCTGCTGCCGAGGTTGGCCAGCAATTCGCGCAATGCCAGCGAAGGATGCCGGTCGGGGTGGCGCAGGGCGGTGAAGTGGCGCAGGGCCAGGCGGAACCGGACCTCGCGCAGGCGCCCGCCTGCGAGATGGGCCAGCGCAGCGCGACGTGACAGTACCGTGGCGCCCTGCCCGGCCTCAACCGCCGCCAGACAGGCCTCGTTCGATGGCAATTCCATCGTCACCGACAGCGCGGACGGCGACAAGCCCAGGCTTTCCAGCTCCTCGGTGAAGGCGGCGCGGGTGCCGGAACCGGCCTCCCGCATGATCCAGGAGGTCTGCGCCAGGTCGCGAAGATGCACATTGCGGCCATCGGACCAGGGGTGATCCGGCCCGACGATCAGCACCAGCCGGTCGCGCGCCACCACATCCTTGAGCAGCTTGTCCGGCTGTGGCCGCCCTTCGACAAAACCGATATCGGCACGGCCCTCGCGCACGTCCTCGGTCACCGTTGCGGTGTTGCCCGCGCTCAACTGCAAATCTACCTTGGGAAACCGCGCGCCATAGCGAACCAGGATCGCGGGCAGCCAGTAGCTGGCCACCGTCTGACTGGCCGAAATGCGCAAACGGCCCGAGGGCACACCCGACAGATCGGCCAGCGCCCCTTCGGCCCGGCGGGCGACATCCAGCACGCGGCGGGCCTCCTCAACGAACAGCGCCCCGGCGGCGTTCAGAGCGATGCGCCGCCCGACGCGGTCGAACAGGGCGACGCCATGCCGGTCCTCCAGGGTGGAGATCGCGGCGCTGACCGCCGATTGCGTCATGTTCAGCCGCTGCGCCGCGCGGGTGACGTGCTGCATCTCGGCAACGGCGAGAAAGATGCGCAATTGGTCCAATGTCACCGGGGGGCCTTTCGGTTCGGGTTGTTCGTTCGCCTATAACGAACATATTGAACAGATATATTCGTTTGATTTAATGAGCAGCGCAAGGCACCTCCTGCGGGACACATCACCAAAGGCCCGCCATGACCGACCAGACCACCCGCCACCCGCTTCTTCGATTGCCGTTGCTGCCCGGCCTGACCCTGACGCTGGGATTGGCGGTGCTGGCCCTGGCGGTACAGAGGTTCAGCGGCCTGGCGGTTCTCAGCCCGCTGATCGTCGCGGTCTGTGCCGGGCTGGCCCTGGGCAACCTGACCGGCGTACCGGCCGCCGCCGCCGCCGGTGTCGCCTTCAGCCAGAAAACCCTGCTGCGGCTGGGGATCGTGCTGCTGGGCTTGCGGCTGACGCTGGCCGACGTGCAGGGGCTGGGGCTGGCGACGCTGGCGCTGGTGGTGCTGGTGCTGGGCAGTACCTTCGTGGTGATCCGCCTGCTGGGCCGGGTGCTGGGCGTCGATGCCGGGCTGACCACGTTGATCGCGGCGGGAACCTCGGTCTGCGGTGCCTCTGCGGTGATCGCGGCCAATGCGGTGGCCCGTGCCCGCGAGGAAGACGTGACCTATGCCATCGCCACCGTGACCGTCCTGGGCACCGTGGCGCTGTTCCTCTTTCCCATGGTCGCCACCTGGACCGGGGTCGAGGGCACGGCCTTTGGCATCTGGTCGGGCGCGGCGGTGCACGAGGTCGCACAGGTCGCTGCCGTCGCCTTCCAGCATTCCGATCAGGCGGGCGAAGTCGGCACGGTGACCAAGCTGTTCCGCGTCATGCTGCTGGCACCGCTGATCATGGTGCTGTCGCTGCGCGGCCAGGCCGAGGCCGGACCCCGCCCGCCCTTCCCGTGGTTCGTGGCCGGATTCGCCGCGCTGGTCTGCGTGAATTCACTGATCGACCTGCCGCAGGCTCTGCTGGCACCGGCCAGCGCTGCCACCGATCTGCTGCTGACCATGGCGCTGGCGGCGATGGGCCTGAACACGCGAATCGCCCAGTTGCGGGCGCGCGGGCTGCGTCCGGCGCTGCTGGCGACGCTGGGCAGTCTCTATATCGCCGCAGCGTCGTTGAGCCTGATCCTTCTCTTCGGGCTCTGATCCCCTTGCGGCCCGCGCCTGTTCCGGGCTTAACACCCCAAGGAGCGAGGAACAGGCCGACGTGATGACCCCGGATCCCCAGGGATGTGAAGTGCAGGATCTGCGCGTGACGCGCGGCGGGCGCGTGGTGCTGGACGGGATCACCCTGTCCCTGACCCAACGTCGAATCGGCATCATCGGGCGCAATGGCTCGGGCAAATCGACGCTGGCGCGCACCCTGGCCGGGCTGCAACGACCCGATACCGGGCAGGTGCGAATCGCCGGTATCGACCCGGTGCGCGACCGGCGCGGGATGCTGGACCGGCTGGGCATCCTGTTCCAGAACCCCGATCATCAGATCTTCATGCCCAGTGTGGCCGAAGAACTCGCCTTTGGTCTGATCCAGCAGGGACACGGCCGCGCCGCCGCGCGTGACAGGGTTCACACGCTCCTGGCGGAGCATCACCGTGCCGACTGGGCCGACCGTCCCGTTACCGCGCTCTCCGAAGGGCAGCGGCGCTACCTGTGCCTGATGTCGGTACTGGCGATGGAGCCGCGCACCATCCTGCTGGACGAACCCTTTGCCGGCCTGGACCTGCCGACCAGCTGGCATCTGGACCGGGTGCTGGCCGGGCTGGCGCAACAGCTGGTCCTGATCACCCATGACCCCCGCAACCTGGAGGGCTGGGACCGCGTGATCTGGCTGGATGGCGGGCGCATCGCGGGCGACGGCCCGGCCAGCGAGATCACCGCGCAATACCTGGACGCGATGCGCCGGGAGGCCGACGCCCGATGCTGAGCCTGACCCTGCCGCGCCCGACCTGGGCGCACCGCCTGCCTGCCGGGGCCAAGCTGGCGGGGCTGCTGGGCGCCACGCTGGTGATCTTTCCGCTGACCGATGCGCGCGTGCTGGCGGGGCTTCTTGCAGGCATGGCGGCGCTGGCGGTCAGCCTCGGGGGCGGCGCGGCGCGGCAATTGCTGCGCAGCCTTCGGCCGCTGGCGCTGTTGCTGCTGGTCGTGCTGGGATTTCACCTGTGGCAGGATCGGCTGGACCAGGGGCTGGTGGTGGCGCTGCGGGTGCTGGTGCTGGTCGCGCTGGCAACGCTGGTGACGATGACCACGCGGCTGGAAGACCTGATCGCCATCATCGAACGGCTGGCCGCCCCCCTGCACAGGCTGGGCCTGCCGCCCCGCGCCCTGGGGCTGGCGGTGGCAATGGTCATCCGGTTCATCCCCGTTTTCATCGACCGCCAGTCCCGCCTGACCGAGGCCTGGCGCGCCCGGTCTCCCCGGCGGCCGGGGGTGCGGCTGCTGGCGCCGCTGATGCTGTCCGTTCTGGACGACGCCGATCATGTTTCCGACGCGCTGACCGCCCGTGGCGGGCTGGCCGCGCCTTCTTCTTCCTCTCCCGAAAAGGATCCTGCCGATGGAACGTAACCTTGTGCTCGTGGCGCTGTTTGCCGCGCTGATCGCCGTGCTGGGCCTTGTGCCGCCCCTGACCCTGATTTCCGGCGTGCCGATTTCGGCGCAAAGCCTGGGCGTCATGCTGGCCGGCTGTGTGCTGGGATCGAAACGCGGCGCGCTGGCGGTGTTGCTGTTCCTGGCGCTGGTGGCCATCGGCCTGCCGGTGCTGTCGGGCGGACGCGGCGGGCTGGGGGTCTTTGCCTCGCCCACGGCCGGGTTCCTGGTGGCCTTCCCCATCGCGGCCTTTGTCACCGGCTGCGTCTGTGAATTGTGGACCCGCCCGCGCCCCGAGATCCCGGCCTTTGCCGGCTGCCTGCTGGGCGGGATCGTGGTCATGTACGCCATCGGCACCATCGGCATGATGCTGACGCTGGACCTGACTTTCCCCAAGGCCGCCGCGCTGAACCTGCCGTTCATCCCCGGTGATCTGGTCAAAGCCGCCATCGCCGCCTTCCTTACCGGGGCGATCTGGAAAGCCCGGCCGCACCTGCTGAGCTATCGCGACTGAACCTCCGGCCTGGCGGGGCCTCCCCCGCCCGGTCCCGGCTACCCGGTCTGCCAGTGCGGCATGGTCTTGACCGCGCCGCCGACATGGATCTGGCCGGGCAGCCGGTATTCGCCGGGAAAATCGCGCCCGTCGGGGAACCCGTAGCAACTGTCATGGGTCATCAGGTCGGGCTTGATCAGCGGCCAGACCATGTCCATCAGGAACGCCTGGTCGCCAAAGCGATCATCGTGGTAATCCTGCGTCTCCAGAAGCCAATCCTGCACGCTGGGCAATACCCCGGCGGTGCCGCCCCACATGCCTGCCAGGACCAGCTCCATGTGGTAGACGTGATCACGCATGACGTGGAAACGCTTCCCCGAGCGGACCCATTCATCCACCGCCAGGAATTCCTGCACGTTCAGCCGTGAATCCGCGTCCCGGCAGACAAAGAAATCCACGTCCGGGTCGTCCGCCACCAGGAACCGCCACATCGGCCGGATCCGGGCCAGCAGGGGATCGTCCAGCAGCACCACCTGCGCGCCCAGCCGCGCCAGCTCGGCCCGGGCATCGGCGGGCACGGAGGTGTCGCAATAGAACCGGGGCGTCCAGCCAACATAGATATATTGCGCGATCCGCGCATTGACGATGGCGCCCGTCACGTAGGCGGGATTGTCGCCCCAAAGCGAGAAGGCGATGATGTTCGCCCCCCGGCGGCCTGCATCGAACCGGACCTGCCGGTCGCCCAGCCCGCGTTCCGCGAACCGGGAGGCGGCGAAACGGTTATGCGCCTTGCGATCCTTCATTTGCAGGTTGGTGCGGCCCTCGCGCAGCGCCTCCTCTTCCCGGCCCAACTGCCAGAGCGAAGTCACAAGCGCATTGCGCGTCGGAATGTCATGCGGTCGGATCGCCAGCGCCCGACGAAAGGCGATCACGGCATCTTCGAAAAGCTGGGCGTCCTTCATCATCACTCCGAAACTGGTCCAGCCGTCGAAATGATCCGGCCGTGCTTTCAGAAAGGCCCGGTAGGCACGGGCGGCCATCTCGGTCTCGCCAGCCTTTTTCAGCTGGATCGCAAGGAACAGACCGGCATCGCCCCGGGGCTCGGACCTAACCGCCAACGCATAGGCGACGGCGGCGGATCGATGATTCTTCTGCGCCGCCAGCGCGCGGGCCCGTTCCTTGTAGGTCGCACTGCTGATGGTGTTTGGCTGAGGGGTCGTCGCCATGACCAATACTTTCCGATGAAATACATACTTTTGATATTTCAATCACAAAATTGAGGCCTTGGGAACGGGATTCTTGCCTGTGGCGGGGGGCGGACCGCTGGATCAGGTGGCGCCGGCGTTCAGTTGAACACCATGTAGCCCACCGGCTGCCCGGCCTTCCGCGCGGCGGCGATCCCGGCGTAATGGCGCAATCTCTCGTCGATTTCCGCACCACTCATCACGCCGGTCAGGATGGCACGGGCGTCGTTGTCGCGGCCCGCCAGCATGTAGGCCAGCGCCATGTTGCCGCGCACGTCGTCACCCTGTTCCGGGTCGCGCAACAGCTCTTCCATGATCTTCAGCCCGGCGTTGATCTGGCCGGACAGCGCCTGCGACAATGCGTAATTGTTCAACAGCACGAAATTCGTCGGGTAATGGTGCAGCCCGTCGCGATAAACCTGCTGCGCACGGGGATGCTCGGACAGGAAATCCAGCGCCACGCCCTTGCCGGTCAAAGCCGACAGATGGCGGCGGTCCCGGCGCAGCGCAGCATCGTAGAACGGCAGCGCACGGGCCGGATGTAGGCTGCGCAGATGCAGGTTGCCCAGCTCGTTCAGGATATCGGCATCGCGCGGCGCCAGGTCATTGGCACGGGTCAGGGCAAATTCCGCGCGGCTGTACTGGCCCAGGGCCAGGTAGCTGCGGCCCAGACCGAGATAGGCGTTGGACGAGTTGGGATCGCGTTCCGCTGCCCGTTCGAAAAGTCGCGCGGCCTCCTCGGCGGAGCCGGTGGAAAACGCCGCCTCGGCCACCTGCTCCGTCTCGGCGGCAGAGCCCTGAGGCATGACCTGTGGCCCGGCGGCACAGCCCGCCAGCGCCAGAATGGCCAATGCCGGGATCCCCAACGCCTGAACCGGAATGATCAACCCTTTGATCCGCATCGACATCTCCTTCAGAATCGGGCCGAAATCGACAGACCGAATTGCTGCAGATCATCGCCGGCCCGCTTGCGGATCGGCTGTGCCACATAGACCGACAGCGGGACATCCATGATATCCAGCGTCAACGACACCCCGACAGAAGCGCGCCAGTACAGGTCGTCGTCCACCGCGCCCGAGAGGCTGTTTGACAGGCCCCAGGCAGTGCCGGTGTCAAGGAATCCGCCCAGCCGCGCGGGCGTGCCCCAGATGTCGCCGATGTCCTTGAGCACCTCGACGGAGGCCAGCAGGTGGCTTTCGCCGCCCAGGGCCTCTGCCCCGTCACGCGGGCCGACGCCGCGCGGGGCAAAGCCGCGAAGCTGATCGCCGCCGACCAGGAAACGGTCGGAAATACGTGGCGCCCCGCCGGTCAGCGCCGCCACATGTCCGCCGCCCAGCCGCAGGTTCAGCGACAGCCCGTCGCCCGGCAGGGCGATCGCGCGATCATAGGACAGTGTCGTCCGGCTGACCACATCGTCGCTGCCCAGCCCGAAGACATGCTGTTGCAGCGACCAGCGCGCCGTCGCGGTCTGATGTGTATAGCCCAGCCGAAGATAGGGCGCCTGCCGGGTGCCGGCCTCGGCCCGGGTCAGGGCGCTGGCACCGGGATCGACGTCCAGGATACCGTCGCGGCGATAGCCCAGCCCGAACTCAAGCCGCCCCTCGGGACCGATATCGCGGGCCAGGTAGGGCTCGATCCGGACTTGACGGTGATCATGCGCCTGATCGCCGAAATCGGTCTCGAACGCGGCCAGGTCCAGCCCCATGTCCCAGCCCGGCGCAAGCCCGTCGGCCTTGAACAGATTGAGGTCCGCACCCTTGTATTCCTTGGAGAAATTCAATTCCAACGCGCCGAACACACCGGGGAACAGGTTGTACCGTTCCAGGTAGAACGTTCCCATGAAGGCTTGCTGGGAATCGTAGCGCAGGCCGAATTCCAACCGGCCGGGGCGGCTGTTCAGCTCCTCCACTTCGACGTTCATGGTGTCGCCCTCGGGCGCAAAGGCGACGTTGGCGAATTGCCCGGTGGACATCAGGCAGGCGCGGATCTCCGCCTGGGTGGCGGCGCTGAAATCGTCCTGGGGGGTGATCTCGCAGACGGCCAGGATGTCGTCGGAGGCGAGGAACTGATTGCCGCTGACCGCGACATTGGCATAGGGCTGGGCGCTGGACAGCACCGTCATGGACACCAGCCCGGCGCCGCCTGCCCCCGCGATGGCCCAGGCCCGCGCGCCGCGCAGATGGCCCCGTGTGACGCCGCGCGGCGCGCTGTTGCCGTGGCACGGGGTTTCGCCCGCGCCCTGTTTCGCCCGCTGAATTCGCGATGCAGCCATGGTGTCCCCCCGGACGTTGTGGCCAGGGCACCCGCCTGCGCGCGTCCCGGACCAATGATGATCCCGGCGCGCGCCAGGGGCACCGGCGCACAGGTCGCACCCCATGCCCCGGCGCCGGAAATGGCCCGGCCGGTTCTTGCAATCGTTCATGGTGTTGCACCGGTATTGCAGCCCCGGCGTCACACCCCCCAAATATCCTTGCCCGGCCCCGGCCAATTCCGGAACCGCCGCAATAGGACAGCGGAAATTTCCCTGCCTCTATCGCCACGCCATTCCGCGAAATTCCGGTTCGCCACAGAAATCCGGCCGACCCGGGCATATTGCCATCATTATTCCAGAATTCGGTTCTAGCACAAGTCTCCAACGGTTATGATACCGCCTAATGACACAACCCTTTTTGCACGCCCCCCTTACGAACGGTCATGAAATGAGCGCCCCGATCTCTCTCCCCTTTTCGCCCGCTCCCCACCCCGAAGGGGTCGCCTCCCTCCAGCGCTCCAAACCCGGCGATTCGCTCCGACGGATTCTCCGGCGCTACACGCATGAGGAGAGTGGCGCGATGACGATCCTGCTGCTGATCCTGATCCCCGCGATCATGCTGATCGGCGCCCTGGGCACCGACATCGCCCTGTTGAACGCGCAGAAGGCCCATGCCCAGGGCCAGGCCGACCTGGCCGCGCACAGCGCCGCGCGCCACCTCTCCGATCCCGGCCGGGCGCGCAGCGTCGCCCGTGCGGTGGCCGCTGCCAATGACCGCTACGGGGCCGACCCGCTGCGCGACGCGGATATCGTGCTGGGCAATTTTGCCGCCGATACCGGGTTCGTGGCGGCGCCGGACCAGGCCGCGCCGGGGGTGGTGAATGCCGTGCAGGTGGCGGTGCGCGCGCCGTGGCAGACGCTTCTGCTGGCGCCGCTGGTCACCGGTGACGACTACCGGATCGAACGGCAAGCTGTGGCCTCGGCCCGCCGCTCTGTCCTGTCGTTCACCCTGCGCAACACCTTGCTGAGCGTCGACACCCGCGACAGTGCGCTGCTGGGACCTGTGCTGGACGGGATCGCGGGGCCGGGCGGGCTGGGCCTGTCGTTGTCGGCCGTGGGCTACGAGGGGCTGGCGCGCAGTCACATCGGGCTGGAGGGGGTGTTGGGCAGCGGGGTCGATCTTGACGCGATGACGGTGGCGGATGCGCTGGCGCTGCGCCTGACCGCCGCAGATGTCGTCGCGGCAGAGGCCGGGGCGGGGCTGATCCCGGCGGCGGCGATCCCCGCCACATTGCCGGCGGCGCCGCTGCTGCTGGGCGATCTGGTGCAGGTGGCCCCCGACCTTCTGAACCTGAACGCGCAGGAGATCCTGGGCGACATCGACGTGAACGCGCTGGATCTGCTGGTGGCCTCGATCGGGTTGTCCGGCCTGGGCACCGGCGAGGCGATCAGCCTGAGCGCCGGGCTGAACCTGGCGCCGCTGGCGGATGTGGACCTGTCGCTGGGGCTGGTTCGCGATCCGGTCAGCTTTGTGGTTTCCCCGCAGCAGGAAGAGCCGCTGGAGGCCCGGATGTCGCAGGTCGGCGTTGATCTGACCGCCAACGCCCTGGGCCTGCTGGATGTCGGCCTTTCGCTCTCTGCCGCCGATGCTGTCGCGACGCTGGTCGATCTGAACTGCGCCGCAAGCGCTCCGGAGGACATCCTGGCGACCTTCGAGGTTCTGACTGCGCCCGCCTCTCTAGGGATCAATGTGGGGCTGGCCGATGCGATCGGCGACACCCAGGCCCTGCAACCACCCGCCGTGCTGCCGACCAGCGCCCTGACCCGCACCGTGGAGGTACGGTTGGACCAGCTGGGCCAGCCGGTCCCCCTGCCCTCGCTGATTTCGCTTTCCGGCGTCAGCGCGACACTGGCGGATCTGCTGCGCGGCGTCGAAAGCGACCTGGAGGCAGAGCAGGACGCGCAGGAGGCCGAACAGGCCGCGTTGCAGGCGCAACGCGACCAACGATGCCGCCAGACGCTTTTGGGACTTGGGTGTCTTCTGGATGTGGTGATCCGCACGCTGGACGGGCTGCTGAGCACGATCGGCGCCATCCTGGGAGAGCTGGCCGATGCGCTGGATATCGTCACCGGACTGCTGGCGGATCTTGTCGGGCTGGACATGGTGGCGGAGCAGTTGCTGACGCTGCTGGGGATCGACGTCGCCCGCGCCGAGCTGATCGTGACCGGGTTCGATTGCGGCACGCCTTCCAGCGTGACGCTGGTGAACTGAGGTTACATCCGGATGCTGGCGCTGCGGGTGATCTGAGTGAAGGAGAACCCGGCATTGCGGCCAAAGGCCTGAAGCGTGCTACCGGCCAGGTCGTAGGTCAGGCTGATCGTCACGCTGCCGTCCTCGGCCGGCTGGTCGGTGCAACTGGCGGCAAAGACGACGTTCTCCAGCTCCAGCAGCGGGCTCTGCTCGATCACGTCGGGCAGGATGTCGCTGGTCAGCGTGGCGCAGACGTCGGCATCCGCGTCACGGCTGAGCACCCCGATGGAAGACCGCGCCAGGGTCTGGGCGGCCTGCTGAACGTCGCTGGCGGTGCCCAGATAATAGCTGACCGCCAGGATGAAGAAGAGAAAGAACAGCAGGATCGGAAACATGATCAGGAACTCGATGGTCATCGAGCCGCGATCGTCGCGGGCGAACCGGCGCGCGGCACGGCCCAGGCCACGGGCCATCCGTTGCGCCAGACATGTTGACATGATCCGTCTCATGGCGCGCCCACCACGCCGGACCCGCGCAAGCCGCCGCCAGGCCGGGGCAGGAAGGAATCCGACGGCTCCGCCATCATCGCGGCGAGGTTGCGCGCGGAGGCACAGCCGCCCGTCGTTTCCCGCGCGTGGCAGGAGGTCCCCACCTCCAGAACCCGCACCACCCGTAGCATCCCGACGCTTTCGGAACGGCAGTCGTCGCGGAAATCGCGGTCGGCGACAAAGCGCAGCTGCGCAGGCGTTCCGGTCAGCAGCGCGGTCATGGTCCGGCGGCGCTGCACATCGCGGGTGGCGTTGCGCCCCTTTGGCAGGCTGACGACGATCACATCCTGCGGCGTCAGCCAAAGAGAGCCGAGAAAATGGCGAATCCGGGTCTGCTCCGCCTCGGGGATGGAACCGGAGCATTCGTTGAAACGGTAGCTGTGCACCGCCTCCGCCAGCTGCGGGCGCAGCCGGTCCACGGCGCCCTGCGGGGGCGGCGGGGCCGCGCAGGCGGCCAGGGCCAGTGGCAGGATCAGGGCAATCGCACGTATCTGTTTCATTGCAGCTTGAACCCTCCGCCGCCGTTGATGCGGACCCTTGACCGGGTTTCCTTGCCCGGTCGGACCAGCTGTCCGCTGCCCCATTGCTCCAGCCCGCCGCTGACCCGGTCGATATGATCCAGCGGGGTCGAAACCTCCGCCGGATCGACCGGCCGCACAAGGTAGGGGGTGACGATGATCACCAGTTCCGTCTCGCCACGCGAATAGCGGGAGGAGCGGAACAGCGCGCCGATCACCGGCAGGTTGACCAGGCCGGGCAGCCCGCTCAGCGCCTGGTCCGTCGTGCTCTGGAACATTCCGGCGATGGCGAAACTCTGGCCGCTGCCGACATCCACAGTGGTGGAGGCGCTGCGTTCGGTCAGTGCCGGCCCGATGGAAGAGGACGCCGCGGCCGAGCTGTCGATTTCCCGCACACGGGTATTTATGCGGATCTCGATCCGGCCGCGGTCACTGACCTCGGGGGTGAATTCCAGTTCCACACCATAGGGTTGCAACTCGATCCGGGTGTCGTCCTCGGTCTCGCCGACCCGGTAGGGCAATTGCCCGCCGGCCAGGAAATTCGCCGTCTCGCCCGACCGCGCTGTCAGGTTCGGCTCTGACAGGATGGTGGCCAGCCCGGTGCCCGCCAGCGCATCCAGCAACACGTTGATATTGCCGCCCCCCGTCGCCACGTTGACCGAATAGCCGCCATCGGTGAGGCTGCCGGGCGGGGTGATCGTGGTGGCACCCGACCGGCCCAGCCGCAGGCCCAGATCCTCGCTTACGGTGCGGGACACCTCGGCGATGCGGACTTGCAGGTTCACCTGCGCCGATTGCGTGACCTCCAGGCGATTGACCACCACCGCACCCGGCCCCGCCAGCCCGGCCAGCAGATCCTCCGCCGTTTGCAGATCCTCGGGGGTGCCGACCTGCCCGTTGAGGAAAATCGCGCCCTCCACCGCCGTGATGGCGATGTCGCCGCCGCTGATGGCACGGCGCACGGCGCGTTCCATCCGGTCCACGTCCAGCGACACGCTGATCGTGGTCTGCACGATCGGGGTCTCGTCCTCTCCCAGCACGAAAAGCGAGGTCTCACCGACGGATTTCGCGATGATGTAGATGTAGCGCGCGGTTTGCAGGTCGATTTCCGCCACGCCGGGATTTGACAGGAACAGCGCCGTCGCGGGGGCTGGCAGACGCAGGAACTGCGCTTCCGACAGGGTCAGATGGATCTCGCTGTCATCGACGGTGGTGATTTCCTGCGCGCGCGGCATGCCCGGCAGGACGAACAGCGTCAGCAGTGCGGCCAGCGCCAACCAGCCCGCGCAACGCGCCCGGTCTCCCACGGGCCACGCCAGCCTCGTCATTCCTTGCGGCGCGGGCGTCCGTATGTGCCGCTTTCGTCCTTCCGGACACTGTCTCTGGTCCATCGCATTCATCCCCGTCACCCCCCGGTTCTGTCCCAAGGCACCTGCCCCCCGGCGGCGCCGTCTAACGCAATTGCGCGCGCAGCAGCGGCCGCAGCAGATACCCCAGGACAGAGCGTTGCCCCGTCTCGATATCCACGTCGGCGATCATGCCCGGCCGGATCGGATATTGCTCCGCGCCGGCCTCAAGATAGTTTTTCTGCGTCGTCACCATGACGCGGTAATAGGCCTGCGTGCCGTTCGGCCCTTCCTCGTCCACCGTGTCCTCGGAAATCTGGGTCACGGTGCCGCGCAGATCCCCGTAGACCGAGAAATCATAGGCCGTGATCTTGACGCTCGCCGGCATCCCCGGCGTGACAAAGGCGACGTCGCGCGGCAGGACCTTCGTCTCGATCAGCAGTTGATCGTCGATCGGCGTCACTTCCATGATCGGCTCGCCCGGCTGGACCACGCCGCCGATGGTGTTGATGTTGACGTTGTTGACCCGCCCCGAGACACGGGCGCGGATATCCGTCCGCTCCAGCTGGTCCTTGCGCTGCACCAGCACCTGCTGAAGCGAGACCAGCCGCGCCTTCTTGTCCACCAGATCGTCATAGGCCTCCTGCACATAGGCATTGCGCAGCTCCGCGATCTTGCCGGACAGGTTGGCGGAGTTCTGGCGCAGCTTGTAAAGGTCCGTCTTGCTGATCGATCCGGCCTCCGCCAGTGGCGTGGTGACGGTGATCTGCTCTTGCAGGATGGCGCGTTCGTCCTCCAGCGCCTGCACGGCGTCCTCCAGCTTTTGCCGGCGGGCGCGGAACAGGGTCTGTTCGTTGCGCATGGTCGCATCGGTCTGATCGGAAGGGAAATCAATGTCGGGCTGTTCCAGCACCTCCGCCTCCAGCCGGGCGATTTCGGCGCGCAGCGTCTCGATCTCCACCTCCGTCTCCAGATAGGCCGAACGAAAGCGCGTGCTGTCGATCCGTACCAGCAGGTCGCCTTCGGAGACGATATCGCCCTCCCGCACCGTCAGTTCGGACAGGATCCCGCCTTCAAGGCTCTGGATCGTCTGCATCCGGCGCATCGGAATGACCGACCCGGCACCGCGCGTGATCTCGTTGATCTGCGCAACCGAGGCCCAGATGATCGCGGCAAGCAGGGTGAGGCAAACCAGCCAGATGGTCTGCCGCGCGGCGCGCAGGGTCTGGCGTCGGTAATTGCCGTCCAGATCGGCCAGCAGCCTGTCGGTGGCCTCCGTCATGGCACGGCCTTGATGTTGCTGGCGGTCGCGGCGGGCCGTTTCGCCATCGCCAGAATGTGGTTCAGGCTGTCGTCATGCAGCACTGCACCGTCCTTCAGCACCACGGCGCGTTCGGTCAACGCCAGCAGCTCCTTGCGGTGGGTGGAGATGATCGCGGTGCGCCCCTCCAGCCAGGTGGACAGGAAGGTGATCACCTTCTGCTCGTTCACATTGTCAAAGGCCGAGGTCGGTTCATCCATGATCACGATGCGCGGATCCTGAAGGATCAGCCGCGCCAGACCGATGGCCTGTTTCTGCCCGCCCGAGACATTGCCGCCACTTTCCAGCCGCAGGTCCAGTCCGCGCACATGTTTGCGCACATGCGGCCCCAGCCCGACGGCATCCAGTGCCGCGAACAGCGCCGCGTCGTCGTGCTGGCCATGATCCAGGCAGAGATTGTCTCGCAAGGTGCCCTGAAACAATGCGACCTGCTGCGGCAGGTAGCCGATCTGCCGCCGCCGGTCGATCGGATCGACCTGGTGCAGCGCCAGCCCGTCCAGGGTGATGGCGCCCGATTGCGGCTCAAGCATCCCCGACAACAGGCGCAGCAGCGTGGATTTGCCCGCGCCGTTGCCGCCGATCACGGCGACGTTCTGCCCGGCCGGGATCTGCAATCCGGCGATGGCGACGGCGTCACCCTGTTCAGGGTCGTGACTGTAGGTGACGTCTTGCAGCGCATAAGCGCCCTGCATCCGGTCGGCCCGCACGTAATGGCGGCTGTTGTCACGCTCCACCGGCATCTTCATGATGCTGTCCAGCGCCTCCATGGCCGAGCGGACATATTGCCATTTCGCCAGCAGCCCGCAGACCTGCGTGGCCGGCGACAGGGTGCGCCCGGTCAGGATCGAACAGGCGATCAGGCTGCCGACGGTCAGGTTGCCGGCGCCGATCTGGTAGACCCCGGTGATGATCACGCCGATATAGGTGATCTGCTGCACCGAGGACGCGCCCTGCGTCAGCATCGTCGTCACCTGCCGCGCCCGGATGGAGGAGGCGGCCATGGTTGCCGTCAGCTGGCCATAGGCGCGCTCCAACCGGCTTTCGGCGCGCGCGGCCTTGACCGTTTCCAGAGATCCGACAGCCTCCAGCAGCAGGCCGTTCAGCGCCGACCCCTCACGGGTGTTCTGCCGCGACATCCGGGCCAGGTACTTCTGCAACACAATCCCAGGTAGAATGATCATCACCGCACCCGTCAGCACGACCAGCGCGATCGGCCCGCCGATGAAAGCCATCACCGCGATGAAGATCACCACGAATGGCAGGTCCGAAATCGTCCCCGCCGTTTGCGAGGTGAAGAATTCCCGGACCGAGGAGAATTCCCGCACCTGGTTGGCAAACACACCCACCGATTTCGGCTGATGCGACAATTTCAGATTGACGACTTTGTGAAACAATTGCGCCGACAATCGCAAATCCAGATCCCGGCCGGAGATATCTATCAATCGCGCCCGCATGATGCGCAGCAGGAATTCCAGCACGATCGCCAATCCGACGCCGCTGGCAAGAATCCACAACGTATCCATTGCCTGGTTGGGCACCACACGGTCATAGACCTGCATGGCAAAGATTGCGGTCAGCACTGCCAACGCATTGGCCATGAACGCGGCGATGAACACGTCGCGATAGATCGCCCAATTGTCCAGCACCGGGCCCAGGATCCAGTGCCGGTCCTTGCCGCGCGCCATGTCGCCGACACGGGGCGTGACCACGTCCAGCGGCTTGGCCATCACAGCGCGGCCCAGATAGGTTTCCTCAAGCTCGGCGCGGGTCAGGGTGGTGCGGCCGCTTCCCGTTTCGGGCAGGATCACCGTGGCGCTGTCGCGCGTTAACTGTTCCAGGACCAGGCTGCCGCCATCGCGGGTCAACAGCAGGACCGGCAGCGCATAGGGCGACAGATCCGCCAGCGCCACATCCAACGCGCGGCCACCCATGTTCACCCGGCGCAGCGCCTGCGGCACCTGCGCCATGTCCAGCCGGCCCGCGCGCAGCGGCACCCCGTCGGTCAGCCGCGCGGCGGAGGCCTCGACATCATGCGCCTGGCACAATGCGACCAATCCCGTGACCAGCCTGTCCCCTGCCCTGTCCCGCGCCATGCCTGCCATCCCTGAAACTCGCGGCCGCAGCGCGGCCCCCAAATGCGTTATCTTTAGATATGTAACGAATACGTCTTTAGTATGGCAATCTAATTTCCCTGCGTACCAAGCAGCATCGTGCCCAGCATCCCCACCGAATGGGCAGCTTCGTATTCGGTGCGCAGCAATTCGTGGCGGGTGTCGATTTCCTCGATCTCGGCATCGTAGAGATCCCGCGCGGTCAACAGCAGATCGACCAGTTCGCGTTGGCCGACGACGAATTGCTGTTCGTAATCGTCCAGCACCTTCTGGGCGTCGCCCACCTGCCCGGCCAGCGATTGCGCCGACACGGTCAGCGCGCGCAGGTTCTGCCGGTAGAACCGCGCCTCGTTCTGAAGGTCACGCTCTACCCCGGTCAGGCGTTGCACCGCCGCGCGCAGGCTCTGTTCCGCCGCGATCACCGCCCGGCCCCGGAACCCGCTGGAGGTCAGGTCCACCCCAGCGGTAAGCCCGACAGAACCGGAGCGCCCGCGCCCGCCGGTCAGATCCTGCCGCCCCTGCGCCTGCAATTTCAGCGTCGGTTTGCGGCTGGCCTTGGCCGCGCGCACACCGGCCTCCGCGATCGAGACATCAGCCCGCGCGGCGATGTATTCGGGCGCATTCATCACCGCCTCGATCACGTTGCGGCTGGAGGCGAAGGCATCGATGAACGACAGGCGCGGCGGCGCGGGTTTGGCGCCGCTGGTCGGTCCCAGCCTGTATTCCAGCTCGGCCAGCGCATTTTGCCGGTCACTCTCCAATTGGAACATCAGCTGTTCCGCCCGCGCGATCTCCAGCCGCGCCCGCGACGTTTCGGCATTGCCCGCCACACCAGCGACCACGCGGTCGGCCGAATACTTGGCGATCCGCCGGGCAAAGGCCACGTAATCCACCGTCCGCCGCATCTTGCGCGAAATGGTGTCGAGGTCGAAATACAGCTCGGCGATTTCCAGCGTCAGGTCTTCGACCGCCGCTTTCAGGTTGGCCACCACCTTGACCCGGTTGGCGGTCGCGGCGTCGATCTGGCTTTGCGACAGCCCCCAGTCGAACAGCAATTGCGAGACGGTGACCGCGATCCCCAGATCGTAACCTTCGTCTTCGTCCACGTCGCCAGACAGGCTGAACTGCGGTCGGCGGGCGTCTTTCTCGATCTCGATATTCGACGTCTCGCGCGCCACGTCCTGCCGCAGCGCCGCCACTTCCGGGTCGCGGGACGCGCCGAGGAGAACGGCGCGTCCCAGACTCTGCCCCTGTCCGCCCTGCGGGAGAAGCGACAGGGCGGAGGTCAGGCAGACAAGCGTGAAAAGGGGCGCGCGCAGGACGATCCGCAGGTCACAGAACATCAGCCGTCCCAACCAGACCGTCGAGCATCCCCCCCGCGATCAGGTCGAACGACCCGGCGCCGGGATCATCCCCGCCGGGCTGGTCGGAAAGAATCGCCCCCGCATCGCCGGTCGAGTCGGAGCCGGTTGCGGAAGGGGCAAATTCCTGTGTTTCGGGCGCGCCGCTTTCGGTCAGCGCCGACAGGTCGGTGTCGTCCTCGGAGGCCTCTCCCAGCAGCACGGCGACCTCCGGGTCCATCGCAATGGCCGTGGTCGAGGCTGCCGAAGCGGTCTGCGATCCGCCGTCATCGTCATCCACCCACTCGTTGTACAACAGCCCGGTGACGCCAACGCCCGCCACCCCGAACAACAGCTGGTCGGAGCCCGCGCCAAAGAAACTCCCCCCCCCGGAGGCCGCTTCGACCGGCGGCAGATCCCCGGTCGCCTCGGGCGTGGAGGGGGTGTAGCCCACGTCGATCACATCGCCCTGCGCGACGGTGTCGGCGGGCGGCGTGGTGGGGAATTCTTCGTCTGCCGTGGCGGAATCTTCCGCCGTGGCGGGGGGCGTTTCCTCCACCACAATGGCCTCTGCCATCTCCGTCACCGGGCGCAGCGGTTCCGGCGCGACAAGGCCGCTGATCTCTTCCTGCCCTGCGGGCCCGTCCAACAGCCGGTTGTAGCTCCCGTCGGCGCCGATGACGAAGAAATCCGCGATCCGCACCTCGGTCCCGTCCAGCAAGGTGACGGTCAGGTCCGCGCCGGTCTTCTGATAAAAGGCGATACCAGGCGCTGCGGGGCTGAAATAGACGTCCGAGGGTCCGGGCAGGCTGACCTCCGTGCCCTCCTGCCTGGCGGGGGCGTCGCCGTCCTCCCGGCCGATCGTGAAAATTTCCACCATGTGCCAATACCTTCCCGAAAGCCCGGACCGAACGACCCGCGAAAAATCAAATTATGGTAGCGATACAGACTTACGATACCACATAGACATTAACCACGTCCTATCGCTGATTCCAAGTGCGCGCCTTACACACTTTAGGCGTATATGCCGACGCGGTTCAGCACAGGGCTGACACGATCCGCGTCAGCCCTGCCCGGCCCCCACCGAAAGTCTGCGCGGGCCGGGCGAACCGGCCCGCTCTGCGTCAGGCATCGACCTCCAGTCCGCCAATCAGTCCGCCCAGAAAGCCGTCGTCACCCAGCACACCGCCGAGCAGACCTTCGTCCCCAAGGACGCCGCCCAGAAGACCCTCCTCGCCGGTCACGATCTCCAGCTGAGAACCGTCGCCGAGAACACCGCCCAGCAGGCCGTCGTCACCCAGCACACCGCCGAGCAGACCTTCATCCCCAAGGACACCGCCCAGAAGACCTTCCTCGCCGGTCACGATCTCCAGCGGAGAACCGTCGCCGAGGACACCGCCCAGCAGGCCGTCGTCACCCAGCACGCCGCCGAGCAGACCTTCATCCCCAAGGACGCCGCCCAGAAGACCTTCCTCGCCGGTCACGATCTCCAGCTGAGAACCGTCGCCGAGAACACCGCCGAGCAAGCCGTCGTCACCCAGCACACCGCCGAGCAGACCTTCATCCCCAAGGACACCGCCCAGAAGACCTTCCTCGCCGGTCACGATCTCCAACGGAGAGCCGTCGCCGAGAACACCGCCCAGCAAGCCGTCGTCACCCAGCACACCGCCGAGGAGACCTTCGTCCCCAAGGACGCCGCCCAGCAGACCCTCCTCGCCGGTCACGATCTCCAGCGGAGAGCCGTCGCCGAGGACACCGCCGAGCAGGCCGTCGTCACCGAGAACACCGCCCAGCAAGCCGTCGTCACCCAGCACACCGCCCAGAAGGCCGTCGTCACCCAGCAGCGGGTCCAGCAGGCCGATGTCGGACAGCAGGCCGTCGGAGCCGTCCACAGTCGGGGTGCCAACGTTGACCAATCCTTGCAGCAGGCCATCGGTGATCTGTTCCAGCGCGCCGACCAGGTCGCCGTCGGACACTTCACCAAGCGCGCCGTCCACGCCGGCCAACACATCGCCCAGCAGGTCGTCGGCCCCGTTCAGCACGCCGTCCACGATCGCGCCATCGCCCAGCAGGGCATCGGTGGTGCCGCTCAGCAGCGTGTCGACGGCAGAGCCGATATCACCCTGGTCCAGCGCGGCCAGCCCGTCCTCCAGCCCTGCAGCCAGATCGGCACCGCCGGTGGCCAGGCCTGCGGTGACCTGTTCCGACAGGCCTTCGGGGGACTCGGGCACATCCGAAACCAACAGGTTTTCAACCACTTCGCCCAGCAAGTGGCCGGCCCCGGTCAGGACTTCGCCTTCGCCCAGCGAATCTGTCAACTGGGTCAGCCCGCTGTCCAACCCGTCAAGCAGCCGATCGACACCGTCTTCGACGCCACCGATCAGGCCGCCTTCGCCCAACAGGTCGCCCACCACATCCAGCGCACCGTCGACCACGCCCGCCAGATCGCCATCGCCGAGCGATTGAAGCATCTCGTCGAGTTCCGACTCGACATCGTTGGCGGTGTCGGTCAGTCCGCCGGTCACGTCGTCCACGACGCTGCCCTGGCCCGGCTCCTCCGGCTGCGTGGGCTGGGTCGGATTCGTCGGCTCCGTAGGGGTCGTCGGTTGCGTGGGCGTGGTCGGCGTTGTCGGGGTTGTCGGCGTGGTCGGGGTCGTCGGCGCGGTCGGGTCCGTCGGGTCGGTACTGTCGCCGCTGGAGGCCACAGCCCCGATCCCACCCAGGCCGATGCCCATGGCGGCCAGGACCTCTTCGTCTTCCATCATGTCAAAGAAGGTCGCGCCGGTGACGCGGCCGTCCGTCGTGCTGGCCCCGCTGACACCGCTGTTCACGTCATCCGCCAGCAGGAGAGAGCTGACTTCTCCGTCCGGACCTTGCAGGTAGAAGTCGGAAATCTGGACTTCGTCGCCGTTGATCGTCCGCACGACCAGATCATCGCCACGTTTCACGTATTGGCTGATCTCGCTCTGCGTGGCGTTGATGCGAAAGACCGAGGGGCTTTCCGCGGTGAATTGGGTGACGCTCATGTCTGACTTCCTTTGATCCGGTTCCCGCGGGCGGGCAAGATTGAACTGGCTCCTGGCGACGCATTGGGATCTCCACCCGATTCACCGCCTTTGGTGCGTTATACATACTTTTGATACTTTATACACGCCTATGGATATGGCAACGGAAAATCCCCGGACGGGCCGGGGAAGCTGCAAGAAAAGCAAAGACTTGCGTCGTGGATTCGCAGGGAATGGCGCTTCTCCCACGGATCGGTGACGGGGTGCGGATAATCCGTAGCTAGACAGGTGATTGTTGACAGGTGTTTGTCCCGACCCGCGTTTGGCACCGATGCTCCCAAACGGTTCGGGCCGGGGAGCGAACTCCCCGGCCCGTCAAGAGGCTTCCCTTTTCGGGCGCGTCGGATCAGCCCAGCAGGCCGCCATCCCCGCCCAACAGACCGCCCAGCAGTCCGTCCTCGCCACCGAGGACACCGCCCAGCAGACCGTCGTCACCGGTCAGGCCACCGAGAAGGCCGTCGTCGCCAGTCACGCCGCCCAGCAGGCCATCCTCGCCACCGAGGACACCGCCCAGCAGACCGTCGTCACCGGTCAGGCCACCGAGAAGGCCGTCGTCGCCAGTCACGCCGCCCAGCAGGCCATCCTCGCCCCCGAGGACACCGCCCAGCAGACCGTCGTCACCGGTCAGACCCCCGAGAAGGCCGTTGTCGCCAGTCACGCCGCCCAGCAGGCCATCCTCGCCCCCGAGGACGCCGCCCAGCAGCGCGTGGACACCAGTCAGCCCGCCGAGACGGCCGTCGCCC